>JASHRV010000053.1 GCA_030037175.1 Acetobacteraceae bacterium | reverse complement strand
GCTCACCGAGGTTTCCTCGCTGATCCGCCGCATCGCCTCGGCCATCAGAGGCGCGATGGTGATCTGGCGGACATTGCTCGCAAGCCGTACGGCCTCGGTCGCCAGGATCGAATCGGTGATGGCCAGCATCTCGATCGGCGAGGAGGCGATGCGCGCGACCGCGCCGCCCGAGAGCACGCCGTGCGTGACATAGACGCTGACGGAGCTTGCCCCGCTCTCGATCAGGGCGGTCGCGGCATTGACCAGCGTGCCGCCGGAATCGACGATGTCGTCGACGAGGATGCAGTCGCGTCCGGCAACGTCGCCGATCACGTTCATCACCTCGGAAACGCCGGCGCGCTCGCGCCTTTTGTCGATGATCGCAAGATCGCCGTTGAGCCGGGTCGCAATCAGCCGCGCGCGCACCACGCCGCCCACGTCCGGCGAGACGATGACGATGCTGCGCCCGGCGAAGCGTTCCTGGATGTCGCGGCTGAAGAGCGGCTCCGCGTAGAGATTGTCCACGGGGATGTCGAAGAAGCCCTGAATCTGGCCGGCATGCAGATCCATCGTCAGCACCCGGTTGGCTCCGGCCTCGGTGATGAGGTTGGCGACCAGCTTGGCGCTGATCGGCGTGCGCGGGCCGGATTTCCGGTCCTGGCGGGCATAGCCGAAATAGGGGATCACGGCGGTGATGCGGCGCGCCGAGCCCCGGCGCAGCGCATCGAGCGTGATCAGGAGCTCCATCAGGTTGTCGTTGGCCGGGTAGGAGGTGGACTGGATCACGAAAACGTCCTCGCCGCGCACGTTCTCGTGGATCTCGACGAACACTTCCATATCCGCGAAGCGGCGGATGGCGGCACGGGTGAGGGGCAGGTTGAGCTTGGCGGCAACGGCCTCGGCGAGCGGGCGATTGCTGTTGGCGGCAACGATCTTCATTCGCACGGAGTCCGGTTGGGAACGCGCCCCGGAGGAGCGCGGATTGGAACGCGGATTGGAACGCGTAGAGGGGTTCGCGGCCGCGCGCCTTCTAGCAATGCGCCCCCGGGCTGTCCATGAGACCCGGCCGCCGCGTGCGGCAGCCCGTGATCGGGCGGCGCGTCACGGCGCCTCGCGGGCCTTCTCGATCAGGTCATGCAGGCCGGAGGCCGCCTGCTCGGTGATCGTCGGCGCAACCTGAGCCCAGCTCGGGTCGATGGTCGAAAGCGGCACATCGTTGAGCTGCACCACTCGGCCGCGTTCGCGCCCGCTCGCGTCGCTCACCACCCATTGCAGCTCGACCCGCACCTGCCCTGCCGTCGGCGCCGGCGTCACCTTGACCCGGCCGAGCACCGAGAAATCGGCCCCCTCCTTGCTTGCCTGAAGCGGAACGCCGACGGCGGGCAGGTCGGCGCGGAGCGCGCGGGCAAGCACGGGGTCGCCGTCATAGGGCGCGTCCACCACGCCGGCGAAATAGACCCGCGCCTGGCGGTTCATCAGGCTCTCGGGATTGCTGCGTTTGAGCCTGGCATCGATATCGGTGAGCAGGTTGGCGATCGCCGGCGCATCCGCGTTCGCCGCTTCCTTGAGCGTGGCCGGGTTGCCGTCCGCCCATTCGTCCGCCGGAACGGGCGTGCCGGCGATGGAGCCCTGGGTCTTCCTGGTCGGGTCGATGATCGTGTAGCGCGGGACGACCCGGCCTTTGTCGAGCGAGGCATTGATCGCAAGCTGCCAGTCCCCGGGCCGGATCGGGGCGGCAACGGCGGGCACGGTGCGGGCGGCAAGCGCGGTTGCGACGTCGGAGGCGAAATTCCGGCTCGCGGCGTCGGCGAGCAGGGCCGTGGGCGGGGCCGGCACCGCGAGCAGGGGCGGCGGAGGCACCGCGAGGCGAAGCGCCGTTGCTCCGGGATTTCCCTGGAATGGGCGCGGGAAATCGCCGCAGGCCGCCAGCGCAAGCGGCAGCAGCAGGAGCAGCCGAAACCTCATCCCGCCGGCAGCATGATGAGCGAGATCTGGTGTCCGATCGGCCCGCCGCCGGCGAGCGTGCGACGGCGATGGCTGAAGAAGCGCTCGGGCTCGGCCGCGGTATCCGCCTCGAGCGCCGTCACGGCGCCGATCCCGGCGGCGGCAAGGCGGGAAGCGCAATAGCCGGGCAGGTCGAAATACCAGCGCTCCGGCCTTCGCCCGGGGGCGAAGAAGCGGGCATCGCCGGGCAGTCCCTCCGGATCGTTTCCGAGCACCGCGGCGCGAAGATCGGGGCCCACCTCGTAAGAGGGCTGGCGGATCGCGGGGCCGATGGCCGCGCGAATGCGCGCAGGCACCGCGCCCAGGGACTCCATGGCGGCGAGCGTGGCTTCGAGCACACCGGCAACCGCGCCGCGCCAGCCGGCATGGGCGGCGCCGACAATGCCCGCCCCGGCATCGGCGAACAGCACCGGCGCGCAATCGGCGGTGACGATCCCGAGCACCGTTCCCGGCCGGTCGGTCACCATGGCGTCCGCCTCCGGACCTCCTCCCGCCTCCCAGGGCGAGTGCCGCACGGTGATCACCGCGGTTCCGTGCACCTGCTTCAGCACGAAGAGCCGCGCCGGATCGCCACCGAGAGCCCGCGCGGCACGCGCGCGGTTTTCGAGCACGGACTCCCGCCCGTCGCCGGTTCCCAGCCCGCAATTGAGCGTCGCGTACGGGCCTTCGGAAACGCCGCCCCGGCGGGTGAAGAAACCGTGCGGGGCCGGGAGCGATTGCGCCACGAGCGCATCGGCGGAAATCACCGTCACGGCGCGAATCCGGGCAGTTCCGGCGCGCCCGGATGGGCGAGCCCGAGCACCTTGAAGAGCCGGCCCATCGCATCGGGCTCGGCGAGCCGCCGCCCGGATGCGATCAGCGCCGCCGCCCGCGCCGGGCTTTGCCCGCGCGCGAGCCTGTCGATGCGCTGGAAGAGCCCAAGGCGGGTGAGGAAAAGCCCTTGCGGAACCGGCCCCGAGACCGCCGCACCCGCCACGCGCGCGGCCGCGGCAAAAGCCGCGAAATCGACATGGGCGGAAAGATCGGCGCTGCCGGGATCGGCGAGCGGATCGGCCGGCCGGCCGCCGCGCAGCGCCTGAAGGCTTTCGCCCGGCGCGCTCGCCGCCGGTCCGTAATCGATGAAAAGGGCCGCCCCCGGCGTTTCCTTGAGCCGCGCGCCGAGGCGCGCGGCAAGATCGAGCGCGGGCTCGCAGATCTCGATCACCTCGCCCACCGGCACCCCGCCCACCGGCGCCTCGCGGCCCGGTACCGAGGTCGGGCGCTCCCGGAACTTTCCCCCCGCCGTCACGAACCGTTCCGTCCAGCCCTCGGGCCGATGGACGAACTGGCGGATCGGCAGGGCATCGAGGAACTCGTTGGCGAGAAGGAGAAAGGGTCCGGGGGGAATCTCCTCGACGGACTCGCGCCAGATCGCGTCGGGGAACAGCGTTTTTTGAACGTCGCGCAGCCCCGGCGAGGCTTCGATGAAGCATAGCCTTACCGCCGCGCGGAAATTCGCGGCCATTTTGGTCGTCGCGCGCAGCGCGTCCGTCATCATCGTGCCGCGTCCCGGTCCGAGCTCGACGAGCAGCACCGGATTCGGCCGGCCGAGCCCTTCCCACACGCTTGCGGCCCAGAGCCCGAGAATTTCGCCGAACGCCTGACAGATCTCGGGCGCGGTCGCGAATTCGCGGAACGGGTCGCCGGCGGCGTAGTAGCGCGCGTTCGCCGCCGCCATGAACCGATCGAGACGCTGCATACGCGAAGAGGAGCCGGGCCGGCCTTTCGGCTCAGGGCGCCTTCTGGTCGGACTTGGACATCATCCCCTTGATGTCGTCCATCGCCTCGGTGAAGCGCTGATTGAGGAGCTGGATCGCCTCGTTGTTCGAGCGCTGGATGAGGTCGCCGAGCTCCTTCATGTTGGCGACCGTGTGCTCGTAGGCGTGCTTGATCATCTCGACCTGCCGGGCCGCCTTGGCCTGCGGCGTGCCCGGCTCGCTCAGCGCCTGGAGCGACTGCGTGAGCTCCGCGAGCCCCTGCTGCACGATCTCCATCTGGCGCCGCGCATAGGCCTGCGCCCCTTCGAGCGCGACGCGGTTGGCGCTGGTGAGCGCTTCGATATTGCGCTGATGGGCGCGCAGCATCGGCTCGATATCGGTGAAGGACGGCAGCTTCAGGTTGGCAAAAAGAGCGGTGAAATCAGGGATTCCGCTCGCCGTGCCCTTTTCTCGCGAATTCTCGGGCTTTACTGCCATCGCGCCATCTCCTCTGCCTCGGCGTCAACCCAGACCGGTCATACGAACCTACTCCATCCCCGCGCTTCGGGACAGGCTCCGCGCATTGCGAAAGCTCACGAGGGTCCCTGGCTCTCTTCTTCGCCGCTTTCCTCACCGCCGCCCTTTTCCTCACCGGCTTCCTTCGTCTCAGCCTCCGGCTCCTCCTTGGCGCGCGGCGCCGAGCCCGGGCAGGGGAAGGGAAGGGAGGAAAGCCAGCCGGCGGCGCGCCCGGCCCGCCGCAGCGCCTCATCGAGCGCGGCCATGGTGTGGGAGAGATCCTCCGTGCGGTCGCGCTGCCAGGCGCGCAGCGTCCAGACCCAGACGGCGGTGAGCCCCTTGATCCGGAGCCGCCCGGCAATCCCTCCCGTGTCCAGGCCGGCGGCGCTCAGCATCCAGCTCATGCTGACCTCGGTGAGCACGGCGAGCATGAGCGCGGTGCGGGGCTGGAAGGGCAGTGTCCCGAGCAGCGCCAGAACGCCTTCGCGATTGGCCTGGAACAGATCGAGCCGGCGCATCAGCATCGCGAACAGCCGCTCGCGCACGCCCTCCTCTTCGGCCGCCTCGGCGAGTGCCGCGGCATCGGCCATGCGCCCGAACCGGACCAGCAGAACGCCCTTGGAAGGGAAGCGCAACCGCGCGCGGCCAAGCGGCAGACCGGCCGCGCGCGCCGCCGAAGCGATCCGGAGATTGCGCCAGCCTTCCGTCCCGGCCAGGCGAAACGCCGCCTGGATCAGGGCCGCATCGAAGGCCTGATCGTCGGCGGGCTCGGGCGGCGGAAGCGGCGAATCGGACATGGGGCCTACCCTGCAAGCGCGCGCGAGCGCGCGGTGGCGGCGGCCAGCGCCCGCGAGACGGCGGCCGGCCAGGCATCCTTCTCCATCAGCACCGCAAGCGCCTGCTCGGTCGTGCCGCCCGGGCTGGTGACGGCGGCGCGGAGCGCCGCGGCATCCTCGGAGGTCGCCGCGAGCAGGGCGCCCGCGCCCGAGACCGTGCGCCGTGCGAGCAGCCGCGCGAGATCGGCCGGCAGCCCCTGCTCCACGCCCGCGCGCTCCAGAAGCTCCGCGAGAAGAAACACATAAGCCGGGCCGCTGCCCGAAAGCGCGGTCACGGCATCGAGCAGCCCCTCCTCTTCCACCCAGGCGACCGTGCCCACGGCCGCGAGCAGCGCCTCGCAGAGCGCACGGCCCTCCGCGTTCACGCCCGGCCCGGCGCAGGCAACGGAGGTGCCGGCACGGATGGCGGCGGGCGTGTTCGGCATCGCCCGCACCACCGCGGCTTCCGGGCCGAGCGCGGCCCGCATGCCCCCGATCGTCCGGCCCGCCATGATCGAGAGGAAGACGGCCGAGCCGGCGAACCGGGCGAATTGCGGCAGGACGGACGCGGCCTGCTGGGGCTTGATCGCGAGCACGATCGCCGCCGGGGCGAAGCCTTCGGGCAGCCCGGCCGCCTCGCCCACGACCGTCATCGCCTCGCTCCCGGCCGGCAGGCGTGGCGCCGGATCGACGAGCGCCGAAGGCGAAAGCCCCCGCTCGAGCCAGGCCCCGAGCATCGCGCCGCCCATCCGCCCGCAGCCGACGAGCAGGACCGGCGGCAGAAGCCCGCTCATGACCTCCCCGATGACCCCGGGGGAATCACGCCTCGCCGGCGCATTCCAGCATCGCCGCAGCGAGGGATTCGGCGGCGGGCTTGCCGCCCCAGAGCGTGAGCTGGAAGGCGGGGAAGAACCGCTCGCACTCGGTGAGCGCGATATCGACCATGTCCTCGAGGCTCTCCGAGGACGCGCCCGCCGCCCCGCGCAGCAGCACGGAGTGGTGGAAGGCCGGCGCCCCGTCGTCGCTGTCCATCCCGAAATAGCCGATCCAGAGCCGCTCATTGGCGAGCGCGAGCAGCTCGTAGAGGGCGCCGCGTCGTCGCTCCGGGACTTTCAGGTCGAAGGCGCAGGTGAAGTGCATCGCGCTCATCTCGGCGGACCAGTTGAAATAGAGCACATAGTCGGACCACTGGCCGGGAGCCTTGGCGGCGATCTCGCACTCGCCCCTTCGATCGAACGACCAATCGTTCGAGGCGACGATCTGTTCGATGGTGTCGAGGGGATTGGCGACGGTGTCCGTCGTGTCGGTATAGGCGGTGGGGGGCATCGGGACCTCCCTTGACGAAGGCGCGCCGGACAGGCGGCGAATCGGACCGCCCGTGCGGGCAGGTGGCGCTGCACCATAACGACGCGTCGTGCCGCGCCGCAAGCGGGCCTTCTTCAGTCGTCCGGTAAACTCTCCGGCGCAGGCGGCTGCTCGAGGGCCGAGATCCGCTGCTCGAGGGCGGCGAGCCGCGCCTCGACCGCCGCGAGCCGCGCCGCGGCCTCCTCCGAGGCGATGCGGGCATTGGCGGCGAGCTCCTTCACCGCCTCGAGATCGGGCCGGGTCGCGAGCGCCAGCCGCCGGACGAGCTCGTCGACGCGGGCGCGAATCTGCGCCTCGGTCTCGTCGCGGATGCCGACCAGCACCGAGAAGGCCCCGCCGGCAACCCCTGCGAGATCATCGAACAAACGAGGCCGTTCCGTCATTCGCTCCCGCTCCCGCACCTTCCAGCACTGCCGGTCCGCCCCTATAAGGCGCCGCCATGATCCTGCTCACCGGCGGTGCCGGCTGCATCGGCTCCAACCTGCACGCCGCGCTGGCCGAGCGCGGCCTCGAGGTGGTGATTGTCGATCGGCTGCGCACCGGGGACAAGTGGCGCAACCTCCGCCGCCGGCCGCCGGCGCAGCTTCTGCCCCCCGCCGAGCTTCCCGACTTTCTCGACCGGCACCCGCCGATCGAGACGGTCTTTCATCTCGGCGCCATCACCGACACCACGAGCCGGGACGGCGATCTCATGTGGGAGACCAACGTCGCCCTCTCGCTGATGCTCTGGGAATGGTGCGCGCTCCGCGGCGTGCGCTTCATCTACGCTTCCTCGGCGGCGACCTACGGCGACGGCTCGGCCGGCTTCGAGGACGATCCGGCTCCCGCGGCACTCGCCCGCCTCCGCCCGCTCAACCTCTATGGCTGGAGCAAGCACGCCTTCGATCTCCGCGTCGCGCGCCTGTGCGAGAGCGGCGGCGCGCGCCCTCCGCAATGGGTCGGGCTGAAATTCTTCAACGTCTACGGGCCGAACGAATACCACAAGGGCCGCATGGTCTCGGCGGTGAAGGTGAAGTTCGACGAGCTGATGAAGGACGGCGTGATGCGCCTCTTCCGCTCCGAGCGGCCGGATATCCCCGACGGCGCGCAGCGGCGGGACTTCATCTGGGTGGGCGACGTCGTCGATGTGCTGCTCTGGGCGATGGACCGGCCGGACGTGAACGGGCTCTACAATCTCGGCACCGGCCAATCCGCGACCTATCTCGCGCTTGCCGAAAGCATCGCCGCGGCCGCCGGAAGAGAGGCCGCGATCACGTTCATCGACATGCCGGCCGCGCTCTCCGGGCAGTACCAGTA
>JASHRV010000429.1 GCA_030037175.1 Acetobacteraceae bacterium | reverse complement strand
CAGATTCACGCGATCGGCCGATCCCGGCTGATCGCGATCTGCTCGAGAGCGTTTTCCGTTCGCTCCAGCTCACGGAAACCGCTCCCGCTCATTGTTTCCCCGAGCAGATTCACGCGATCGGCCGATCCCGGCTGATCGCGATCTGCTCGAGAGCGTTTTCCGTTCGCTCCAGCTCACGGAAACCGCTCCCGCTCATTGTTTCCCCGAGCAGATTCACGCGATCGGCCGATCCCGGCTGATCGCGATCTGCTCGAGAGCGTTTTCCGTTCGCTCCGGCTCCAGGCCGGTTTTTCCTCGCGATTTACGTCTCCGGAGATTCCGCCTCCGGCCATCACGCCTCAGGCGCCGAGCCCCATCGCAACGGCCACGCCTGCCGCCAGCGCGGCAAAGGAGAGCGCCGCCATCGGCAACACGGGTGGCGCCGCTTTCTTCATCGCTTCCATCCCCTCCGTTTCGTTCATTCCCACCATCTCCCCCATTCCCTTCATCTCGCCCATCCCCTCCATCCCGTGCATCGCGTGCGCCCCGCCCTTCCGCACCGTCAGCATCCCGTGCTTGAGCCCATTCGTCACCAGCCACCAGTTCATCGGATAGGCGAACAGGAACCCCACCAGCAGCGCCATGCTGATCGCGAACCAGAACTCGGGCCGCGTCGCATCCAGAGCCGCCGGCACCGCTCTGCGCCAGGCCGCCGCCACCGGAAGCATCCCCGCCATCAGCAGGTTCATCGAAAGCAGCTCCGCCGCGAACGTCGTCCGCAGCGACCGCGCGAAGGATCCGCCCGCCATCTGCCGCATGAAGAGCGCCTGGAAGATCGTCCAGCCGAATCCGAATCCCAGCGCGTATTCGAGCGCCATCTCCGCCGGGCCGCGCAGCGCGAGGCTCCCCGCGATGACCGCGCCCGCAATGATCCCGACCCCGTCGCCGGCGACACAATGCATCGTCGAGCCGAGCACCTGCCGCCAGGTCGCGGCCACATAGCGCTCGTGCGTTCCGGGCAGCGGCTCGCGGCAGCCGAGCACGTAAAGGAACGCGCCGAGCGGCCCGGTATAAAGGCTCACCAGCACGAATCCCCATTTCAGGACAGGAGATTCCGGCGTGCTCCGAATATCGACCGCCACGAACGCGACGGAGAGCGCGGTCAGGATGAACCAGAGAAGCATCACACCCTGGAGCACGTGACTTCCTTCCTGATCCCGAAACGAACCGAGACTATCCCCGAACCGCCACAATGGCCACAACCGAGGAAAGGCTGTTCTTTCTTGAAAAAAACTTTTCCCCGTTTTCCGGACCCGGCACCATCCCGGGACTCCGAACGACGCCCGAAGTCCCCATCCGCCGCCCGCCCCCGGAAACCGGAAAAAAGTCTTTTTGCTTCTTTTTCTTCAGAAAAAGAAGCCCCTCTTTTTTCAATACCTCTCTATATTTCTCAATGCTTCATCAGTTCATCGGGGCGCGCGGCACTCTCCGGCCGCCGTCAGACCACCCGGTGGAATTGCGTCGTCCATTGATCGACCTGCAGCTTCACGGCCTGGTTGCTGTCGATCAATCGCGCATGCTGCTCGGCCAGCGCTTCCGCGCATGCGATCGCGGCCCGCAGGGCGATCAGCTTCTCGTCGCTTTGCCCGGTAAAGGCGAGCGGCTCGCCGCAATAGGGAATCGGATCGTCGACCCAGTCCCTGGCGGGCCGGGGCAGAACGTCGATATTCTGCGCGATGCCCGATTTTTGAGGCGCATCGCGCAGCATTTCGTAGGTCGCGCGGTAATGCACGCTCCGGTTCTGGGACCGCTCCTGCTGGGATGAGGCCAGCACCTTGATCTGTCCGGTGACGGCGCGCGCCAGCCACCGCCAACGGCTGCGGTCGGAAAAATGGGCCAGAACCATTCTTTTGTCGTGAACAAAAACGGCTTCCTTGCTTTGGAATTTGGCATTGTGGTTGCCCGCGTCCACAATCACGGCCCATGAGGGGACGAGGCGGCGAAGCAGGATCTTGGTCGAATCGATCGCCGCGGGATCGCGCCGCCGGACACGTCTGATCACCAGGAGATCGCTGGAATCGTCCACGGCCGTCGCGTGATAATTGATCATCGGCAGCCTCAGGCCGGCAACGTCGCTCGGCAGACCCGCCAGGCGCTCGCGCAACGCGATGCCGCTGCGGCGCAGATCGAGAAACTCGTCCGCGTCCAGGAACAGGACTCCGTCGGCGCGCTGCTCCTCGACGGCGTAGCGATAGAGGAAGGTGTTGAAGGCGGTCTCGGCGAATATCGGGGCGCGGTTCGAGAATACCGTGACCGGCAGGCCGGATTTCGCCAATTCCTTGAGGATGTCGAGCGTGCGGTCGATGCTGCCGTTGTCGATCAGCACATGGTGGTCCACCAGGGCTGCGTGATGGCGGACAAATGCTTCAACGATGTCGTCTTCATTGAGCACGCGCGAAACCGCGACCAGCCGCATGCAACTTCCTCCGGGTGAGCTGAACGGTCTTCATACTGCATGCGCCGCCGCCGGTTGTCTTCACAGCCGTCCGGGCGTGAAATTCACATAGCGCCGTCACGCCGCGCCATCCGGGGTTTCTGCGCCCAGGCACGGGTGCTATAGGCGCCCGGCTCCGGCCCAATCCTTTCGCCCCAAATCCCTTCGCCCCAACCCGACGGCTTCCAACCTGCGCCCATGACCGACGATTCGCCGCCCCATCCGGCCCTGCTTCCCGCCGGCCTCTGCGACCTGCTGCCGCCCGAGGCGGCGTGGGAGGCGCGGGCGGTCGGGCTCGTGATGGACCTCTTCGCCGGCCACGGCTACCAGCGCGTCAAGCCGCCCCTGCTCGAGTTCGCGGACAGCCTTCTCGCCGGATCGGGCGCCGCCGTCGCCGAGCAGACATTCCGCCTCGCCGATCCGGCGAGCCAGCGCATGCTCGGCCTGCGCGCCGACATCACGCCGCAGGTGGCGCGGATCGCGGCCACCCGCCTTGCCGGCGCGCCGCGGCCGCTTCGGCTCTGCTATGCCGGGCAGTGCCTCAGGGTGCGCGGCACCCAGATCGCGCCCGACCGCCAGATCGGCCAGGCCGGGATCGAGCTGATCGGAAGCACGAGCCCCGCCGCGGACGCCGAGATCGTGGTCGTCGCGGCCGAGGCGCTCGCCCGGCTCGGCATCGCCCGCGCGAGCTACGACCTCACCCTGCCCCCGCTCGCCCCGGCGCTGATCGACGCGGCCGGCATCACCGGCGCGGACCGCCAGGCTCTCGCGCACGCGCTCGACCGCAAGGACGCCGCCGCCGTCTCCCGCCATGGCGGGGCGCTGGCGCGGACCCTGACCGACCTCCTGCTCGCCGCCGGTCCGGCCGACGGCGCGCTCGCGGCCCTCGCCGCTTCCGATCTCCCGGCCCCGGCTGCCGCCCTCGCGGAGCAGCTCCGCGCCACGGTCGCGGCCATCCGCGACCTCGCCCCGGATCTCAGGCTGACCGTCGATCCCATCGAGTTCCGGGGCTTCCTCTACCACACCGGCGTCTGCGTCACGGTCTACTCGCCCGGCCGCGCGGAGGAGCTCGGCCGCGGCGGGCGCTATCTCACCGCGGACCAGGAACCCGCGACCGGCCTCACCCTCTATTCCGACGCCCTGCTGCGCGTCGCCCCGGTTCCGCCGTCCCCGCCGCTCGTGTTCCTGCCCCCGGGCGCCGATCAGGCCGCCGCGGCGCGCCTGCGCGCGGAAGGCTTCGCGACCATCGCCGCTCTCGGCGAAAGCGAGGCAGCGGCATCCCGGCTCGGCTGCACGCATGTGCTGCGCGGCGCGGCGGCCGTACCCGTGGGCGGCGGCTAGGCATGGCGAACGTGGCGGTGATCGGCGCCCAATGGGGCGACGAGGGCAAGGGCAAGGTCGTCGATTGGCTGGCCAGCCGGGCGGACATCGTCGTCCGCTTCCAGGGCGGCCACAATGCCGGCCACACGCTGGTGGTGGGAAACGAGACCTACAAGCTTTCCCTGCTGCCGAGCGGCCTCGTGCGCGGCAAGCTCGGCATCATCGGCAACGGAGTGGTCATCGACCCCGAGGCGCTGCTCGCCGAGATCGCCCGGATCGAGAGCCAGGGCGTGCGGGTGAGCCCGGAAACCCTGCGGATCGCCGAGAACGCGGTGCTGATCCTGCCGATGCATCCGGCGCTGGACCGCGCCCGCGAGGCGGCACGCGGGGAGCGGCGGATCGGCACCACGGGCCGCGGCATCGGGCCCGCCTACGAGGACAAGGTGGCGCGGCGCGCGATCCGCGTCGCCGACCTCGCCGAGCCGGCGACGCTCGCCTCCAAGCTCGACGAGCTTCTGCTCCATCACAACACGCTGCTCGCCGGGCTCGGCGCCGCCCCGTTCGAAAAGGAGACGGTGCTCCGCGACCTGCTGGCACTCGCCCCGCCCATTCTCCGCTATGCCGAGCCGGTCTGGCTTCGTCTCGACGAGGCGCGGCGGGCCGGTCGGCGCATCCTCTTCGAGGGCGCCCAGGCCGTGATGCTGGACGTCGATCACGGCACCTACCCGTTCGTGACCAGCTCCAACACGGTCGCCGCCCAGGCGGCCGCCGGCGCCGGCATCGGCCCGTCGGCGATCGGCACCGTGCTCGGCATCGCCAAGGCCTATTGCACGCGGGTCGGCGCCGGGCCTTTCCCGAGCGAGCTCACGGACGAGATCGGCCGGATGCTCGGCGATCGCGGCAATGAGTTCGGCACGGTCACCGGCCGGCGGCGCCGCTGCGGCTGGTTCGACGCGGCGCTGGTCCGCCAGGCGGTGAAGGTCGCCGGCATCCAGGGCCTCGCCCTCACCAAGCTCGACGTGCTCGACGGCCTGCCGGAGCTGAAGATCTGCGTCGCCTACCGGATCCGCGGCGAGATTTTTCATCACCTCCCGGCCGGGCCCGAGGCGCAGGCGGCGGCAACGCCCATCTACGAGACGCTCGAGGGCTGGCAGGCCTCGACGCGCGGCGCCCGTTCCTGGGTCGATCTGCCCGCTCCGGCGGTGAAATATGTCCGGCGGATCGAGGAGCTGGTGGAAGCGCCGGTGACGCTGCTCTCGACCAGCCCCGAACGCGACGACACGATCCTGATGCGCGACCCCTTCGAGGGCTAAGGGCTAGAGGGTGTCATGCATTTTGATGAAGCATCGAAAGGAAAAACCTTCTTTTTCTGAAGAAAAAGAAGCAAAAAGACTTTTCCCCGTTTTCCGGACCCGGCGCCGGCTTGGGACTCCGAACGAGAGGGTAAAAGTTCTTTGGTTCTTTCTTTCAAGAA
>JASHRV010000428.1 GCA_030037175.1 Acetobacteraceae bacterium | reverse complement strand
TGGAGACCGACGAGGGCATCACCGGGCTCGGCGAGATGGGCGGCGGTGGGGAGAGCGCGGAGCTCGCCTTTCGCGGGCTGAAGTCCTATCTGGTCGGCCACGATCCGTTCCAGCTCGAGCGGATGCGATTCGCGATCTGCAACCCTACAGCCTCGCTCTACAACAATCGCATGCAGCTTCATGCGGCGATCGAATTCGCGTGCCTCGACATCATCGGGCAGAAGCTCGGCGTGCCGGTGTGCGATCTCCTGGGCGGGCGGGTGCGCGAGGAAATAAGCTTCGCGAGCTATCTCTTCTTCCGCTACCCAGATGTAAAGAGCGGACAGGGAGAGATCCGCACGGCGGAGCAGCTCGCGGCGGAGGCGAGGGCGCTGAAAGAGCGCTATGGGTTCACCTCGCACAAGCTGAAGGGCGGCGTTTTCGCGCCCGAATACGAGGAAAAATGCTTCCGCGCGATGGCCGAGGCGGTGGCGGGCGATTCCGTGCGCTACGATCCGAACGGTGTGCTGACGCCCGACCAGGCCATCCACTTCGGACAACGAATTGCGGATCTCAACAACGATTACCTAGAGGACCCATGCTACGGGTTTGCCGCGATGCGGCGGGTACGGGAGAGGGTTTCCATGCCGCTCGCCACCAACACGGTGGTCGTGAATTTCGAGCAGCTCGCCGCCAATGTGCGCGACCCGGCGGCGGATGTGATTCTACTCGATACGACCTTCTGGGGCGGCATTCGCGCCTGCGTGAAGGCGGCCGCGATCTGCGACATCTTCGGGCTCGGCGTGTCGGTGCATTCGTCGGGGGAGCTCGGCATCCAGATGGCCAGCATGCTGCACATGGGCGCGGTGGTGCCCAATCTCGGCTTTGCGGCGGATGCGCACTATCACCACCTGAGGGACGACGTCATCGCGGGCGGGAAGCTTACCTATCGAAACGGTGCAATCGCGGTGCCGCAAGCGCCGGGCCTCGGAGTGAGCCTCGACCAAGAGAAGCTTGGGACGTACGCGGACCTTTACCGGCGGGTAGGCGGTTATCCTTACGACCGCGATCCGGGCCGGCCCGGATGGTATCCGCTGGTGCCGAATGCGGAGTTCGCCGATCCGGCCGTGGCGGCGGCGCCGGACGTTTAAGCTTGACAAGAAGACGCTCATGCTCTCGAAATGGCGCTGGGAAATGGCGAGCCTGCTCTTCCTCGCCGGCATTATCAACTATCTCGACCGCGCCGCGCTTTCGGTGCAAGCCCCGCTGGCGAGCCGCGATTTGCATCTGGGCTCGGGCACCTTGGGGTTCATCTTCTCGAGCTTCTTTCTGGGATATTCGCTCTCCAACTTTGTCGGCGGCTGGGCGGCAGACAGGATCGGCGCCAAGCGCGTGTTCAGCATGACGATGGTGCTTTGGTCGCTTTTCTGCGAGCTGACCGCGGCGCTGACCGGATTCGCCTCGCTCTTCGTGATCCGCGTGATCTTCGGTGTCGGTGAGGGGCCGCTCTGCTCGACGATGAACAAGCTGCTCAACAACTGGTTCCCGCACAAAGAATCGGGGACCGCGATCAGGTTCATCAATTGTGGCACGCCGCTCGGCGGCGCGATTGCGGGGCCGCTGGTCGGGCTGATCGCGCCGCTTGGGATCATCTGGCTCAGCTTCTGGACCGCGCGCGTGGCCGAGAGGCCGGCAGCGCATCTGCCCATCAGCGCAGCCGAGCCGAACGAGGTCGTGAGCGACTACGCGTGCAGTGCGGAGGGACCTGCGCGGCCGCTCGGGTTCTATCTGCGCCAGCTGATGGTGATTGCGACGGCGGCCGCGGGCACGCTCGGGCTGATGGCGGCGGCCGTGTTCTTCCCATATCTCACCGGCAGCACCTACTGGGCGATCGTGCAGGACGCCGTGCGCGGAAAAAATGTCGGCGGGGTCGGTGGATTCGTGCATGCGATCGCCAACTGCACCGGCATCATCGGGCCGGCGGTGACCGGGTTCATCGTCCAGTATAGCGGCGGCTTCACCGGTACCTTCGTGCTCGCGGGCGGCATCGCCGTGGTGGGGGTGCTGGCGGTGAGCCAGCTGGTGCGACCGATCGCGTTGGGACGCATGGCGAGCCCTGCCGTCGCGGCTGACTGATGCGGCTTTCGCGCAAGGCGCTGGCGCACCTGGCGCGGGGCGTTGCGCGCCCGGGGCACGATCCCGCGGCGAT
This sequence comes from Acetobacteraceae bacterium, assembly GCA_030037175.1. Lineage (GTDB taxonomy): Bacteria > Pseudomonadota > Alphaproteobacteria > Acetobacterales > Acetobacteraceae > JAKAWQ01. The sequence goes on along the minus strand of JASHRV010000428.1, from coordinate 10,467 downwards.
CTGCACCGGGATCGTGCATCTCGGAATCGGCGCGTTCCATCGCGCGCATTTCGCCGCCTACACCGATGCGGTGCTCGGGTGTGACCCTAGGTGGGGCATCCTGGGCGTGAGCCTGAGGCACGCGGATGTGCGCGATGCGCTGGCTCCGCAGGATTTTCTCTATACGCTGTCGCTGCGTGACGGCAGCGCACGGGCGCCCCGCGTGATCGGCGCGCATACCGGGATCCTGGTGGCGCTGGAGGACCCGGCGGCGCTCATTGCGCGGATGGCCGCGTCGGAGGTCGCGATCGTTTCGATCACGGTGACGGAGAAGGGCTATTGCCGCGGCGCCGGGGGAGAGCTCGATGCCACGCATCCCGATATCGCCTCCGATCTCGCCGCGCCCGGGCGGCCGAAGAGCGTGCCGGGGCTGCTCGCGGCGGCGCTGGCGGCGCGGCGGCGTTCGGGTGCCGCACCGTTCACGGTGGTGTGCTGCGACAATCTGTCGCACAACGGGGCGATGACGGGCCGCATCGTGAGCCAGTTCGCGGCGCTGACCGAGCCGGATCTAGCGGAGTGGATCGCGGACGAGGTTTCCTTTCCCTCCTCGATGGTCGATCGCATCGTTCCGGCAACGACAGCGGAAGATCGGGCCGAGATTGAAGCAGCGCTCGGCGCGGAGGATGCCTGGCCGGTCATTGCCGAGCCCTTCACGCAATGGGTGCTGGAGGACCGGTTTCCACTCGGCCGGCCGGAGTGGGAGGCGGCGGGGGTGACGCTGGTTGCGGATGTGCAACCATGGGAGGAGATGAAGCTACGACTATTGAACGGCAGCCACTCCGCCATCGCCTACCTAGGCCAGCTCGCGGGATGGGAGACGGTGGCCGAGGCGATCGCCGCTCCCGGGATGGTTTCGCTGGTCGCGGCGCTGATGGCGGAGGTGGCGCCGACGCTCTCGATTCCGGTGGATGTGGATGTGGCCGGCTATTGCCGCGCGGTCCTGGCGCGCTTCGCCAACCCGGCGCTCAAGCACCGCACGGCGCAGATCGCCACGGACGGATCGCAGAAGCTGCCGCAGCGGCTGCTCCAGCCTGCGCGCGCGCTGCTGAAGCAGGGATACCTGCCGGGGAGGATCGCGCTCGCGGTGGCGGCCTTCATCCGCTTCTGCCAGGGGTGTGCAGATGACGGCAGCGTGCTCCCACTTTCGGACCCCGAGGCGGCTTCGCTCCGCGCGCGGGCGAGCGGCCCGGGCACTAGCGCCGATATCGTGCGCGGGGTGCTCGAGCTTCCGGCGCTGGGCACGACCGATCTGGCACGGGATGAGGCGTTCGTCGGTGCGGTCGCCACGGCGCTGGAGGTGCTGGCGCGGAGCGGGGCGCAGGGAGTGCTGGGTGACGGCGGAAGGAAGAAGTGATTTTTCGGGGTCTGGCTGATGTGTGGACGGGTACGCCGGGAGACCGGCGGAGCTAGGAAGTGAGAGTCTTCTACGGTGAAGGCGTAGCGAGCAACACCGGCCCTGAGTCATCCGCGGCGGTCCGCGAGGACCGGGGCGAAGCGTTGACAGGGGACCGCGTAGGCCAGCCATCGAGCTGCGAAAACCAACTTCGGGGTGCCGATGTCCTCCGTCCTGCAGAAGAACCCGACACACATGGTTGATTCTATCCCCACGTCGGAAAGCTACCCTGCCTGGAGGCGAGGGGGGCGTCATCCCATAAAGTGCATCAGATCCGTCCAAATGGCAGCGTGACACTGGCCACGCTCGCGTGCGGTGCTCTCCGAGCTCCACGTCAGAACGAAGGGACGGTCCCTGCAGTCGGATAAAGAGAGGCCGTCACTACAACGAGCCATTGCTGAACTTGACGCACATTATTGTTCGCTGTGAATCCCGATTGACTGAATCTTTCCTACTCATCCGCGGCTAATTTTACTTTGACGCTTGACCTGCCGGCTAACTGCGCTAGACCCTCTTCTACCAGAACCCTGCGCTTCCGAAATGAGGTGAGGCGTTCGCTCTTCCGGACGTGCATCCGCGGAGACGGTACCAGTGGCGAACAAAAGCCAACGAGGATCTCGGGTCCTGTACTCATCTGCATCTGAGGCGAGGGCCATGAACCGCGTGGCCGCTGTTACGAACTTGTCGTGCCAGATGCGCTCTGCTTCTGGTAGATCGCAGACGCGGATCGCTTCTAACAATCCAACGACATGCTTTTGTATTGTCGCTTCCTTGTTAGGATAGTTGATTCGCAGCACATTGTTGAAGCGTCGAATTTCGGCATTCAAATCGCGAAAGTAGGTGGCGATCCGACTGAGTCCGCTTGCCTCGACGACAGTCGCTTGGAAATCCAGATCATACTGGATCATCTCAGTCTGCTGATCCTTCGCCGCGTAATCGTGCGCCTTCTGGGCCAACTGCTCGAGCTTTTTCATGTAGTCCGGTGAAGGACCCCGACGTCCCAAAAGAAGATGGCGAAGGGCTAGCGCGCCTAGTACGGCACGAATCTCGTAGACTTCAAGGATGCTCACGGCATCCACTTCCGCGACGACAGCCCCCCGATTTGCGCGCACGGTTACAAAGCCCTCTCGTCCAAGGCGGCGAAGCGCCTCTCGCACGGGATGGCGAGAAACTTGAAGCTGTGTGGCTAAGTCATTTTCAATCAGTCGATCGCCGGGTCTGTACTGACCGTCAATGATTGCGTCGCGGATCTGAGTGGCGGCAAATTCCGCCATCTCAACCGTGGTTCGTGGCGCCAGGGCGATTCTCGAACGGGTCGTGCTTTGCATCGGCCGGGTTCCGTGAGGGCATTGTGGACATTCCGCCTAGGGCATGCTGGGCTTTTGACCCCTCCCGAGCGGGCTGACCAAAGAATACCCCCGGGTATTGCGAGGCACAATTGGCTGCCTCCCGCGCCAGCGCAATTTTCGAGTTGACCGATTGTAGATAATCTGCGATCGTGACGAGCAATGCAAACGGGCAACTTGGCCCTCACCCCGGGTCAAGTCTCTCATCGGCTGCTCGGCGGAACGACGAAAGATACCGAAGGGAGGTTATGGCGATGTCCAGAACACGCTTTTCAGAGGTTCTTATTGCTTTGGCGCAGGCTGAACTGGTGGTGGCCGTCTTCATTCCTGCCGACTCTGCGTTCGTTTGGCGCAAGTCTCACCTTTGACGACAACCGTTTCTATGGTTTTCGCGCCTTTCCAACACCGTCGAGATCTCGGGCAGCGCCTGGGGTCTCCGACAGAGGTCATGGCGGAACTGGGCACGCAGGCGAATCCGACGAGTCCGTGCAAAGGCCGGCCAATAAGGGGGTAGCACCCATGCAGCGTAGTGCTTTCTGGAGTTCTCAATCTGCGTTCCGGACCCTCGGTCGCCTGAGCCTCGTGGGGCTCGTAGCGGTTGGCGGTACTGCTGGATCAGCGCACGCCGGCAATCAAAGCGCCGCCAATGGCGCGCAGAGAGCGGGCACCATAGAGATCGCGTCGTTCGGAGCCCTCACCGGACCCGACGCTGTCTACGGCGTAAGTAGCCTCAATGGACAGCGGCTAGCCGTTGACGAGATCAACGCTTCCGGCGGAATTGACGGGCGAAAGTTGGCTCTAGTGCAGTACGACGACCTATGTGAGCCCACACAGGCCGCGATCGTCGCATCGAAGATCATTTCCAACAAATCGTTCACGGCAGCGATCGGTCCTGTGTGCTCTGCAGACGCACTGGCCGCGCTTCCGATCTTCGCGCGCACGGGGGTTCCGCTCATCATGGCGGGGGATAGCGCACCACAGATCACGACGATGGTGAAAGAACACGCCTACACGTTTGCGACCCGACTTAGTCCGCAGGACTCGCAGAACGGCCCCGAGTTGGCGACGCTGGCGATCAGCGTGCTTCACAAGACGAAGATCGCAATTCTCTACTCCGAGGACGACTACGGTCAGGGCGTTCTGGCTGCCGCCAAGCCAGTCATCTCAAAGCTCGGTGGATCCGTCGCGGCTCAGGAGAGCTATACACCTTCGACCACGAAGGACTTCACCCCGCAGCTGACGAAGATCGCAGGCTCCGGAGCAGATGTGCTGCTGCTGCTTGGCTACTACAGCGACACCGGTATCGCCGTGTCGCAATTGGCGAGAGCCGGCGTCTCGCCCAACGTGACCCTAATCGGCTCGGACTCTACCGCCCAACAGCCCTTTGTGACCCTAGCCGGCGCGGCGGCCAACGGAGTGTACCTGGTCCCGTTCTACTCACCCAACAACCCGTCGGCAGTCAACAGGCAATTCGTTACGGCCTACGAAAAGGCCTATGGGTCTGCTCCGACCGGCAACGCAGTAATGGGATACCAGGCTGTTTACACACTCGCGAACGCCATGAGGGCTGGTGGGTCTAGTGGCGATCTCGCGGAACGTATTCGTGCAATTGATTTCGAGGGGCCAGCCGGCACAGTCGACTTCGATGCGAATGGTGATTTGAAGGGCAATCCAGCAACGGTGCTGCGAGTGTCTAACGGAAAACTAGTGGCTGACCAGAAGCTCACCATCGCCCTGGAGAAGGCGCTCAAGAGCGACTGAGCAGCCTTGCGATGGGGCGAAAGGATCGCAGCTCGTAAAGATTGTAAGGCAGTGTGACAGGTCACATGATCACGTTTGTTCAACAGGTCATAAATGGGGCCGCTGCCGGGTCTGTGTACGCGCTGCTCGCAGTCGGTTACAACATGGTCTATGGATTGCTGGGGTTCATCAACTTCGCCCATGGCGACTTATACATGTTCTCGACGTTCATCGTGCTCGCCATGGTCACCCTTCATGTGCCGTTCTGGGGTGCCGTCGCGGTTGGGATGGTCGCGGCGTGCTTCCTCGGCATGTCAGTGGAGCGGATCGCGTATCGGCCGCTTCGGACAGCCAACCGTATTGCGCCTACCGTCTCCGCTGTTGGCGTGGCACTCGTCTTGGAGAACGCGGCGCAGGTGATCTGGGGGCCCGCGACCCGACCGTTCCCGACGCCACTACCGCAGGGTCTGTTTCGTGTCGACGGCGTCGTTATCACCGCAATGCAGATCGTCATTCTTTTGACTGCGGCAGCGATTGCGGTGGCGTTGAGGGTCGGCGTGTACCATACTTCGTGGGGACGCAAACTGCGCGCAATCCGAGACGATTTGCCGACCGCGGAACTGGTTGGTATTTCGGTCAACCGGCTGGTCTCATCAGTCTACGCGGTCGGCGCGGCGCTCGGCCTGATCTCAGGCGTGCTGTTCGCTGCCTACTACAACAGCGTCTATGTGACGATGGGGCTTACCGGCACATTGAACGCCTTCACGGCGGCTGTTCTCGGCGGCATCGGTTCGATTGGGGGCTCTTTCGCCGGTGGGCTGGCTCTCGGTCTGCTACAGTCGTTGGGTGCGGGATATATCTCGTCCGGATATCAGAACACGATCACCTTCGTCGTATTGATCGTAGTCCTCCTACTACGCCCGAATGGCATGTTCGGCAAACTCACGGCAGCCAGAGCGTGAGCGCGCAGCGCAAGCCTATGTCAAACGTTGAGATCCCTGCGACCGAGCAATCACAGCCCGCTTTGGCCAATCGGTTGGGCATGATCATAGCGGGCTGGGTCGTTATGATCGTCGGTGCCGTCGTTGTGTTGTTGCTCCCGCAGGTGAGTTCACCGTACGTGCTATTCGTTGCCACCGAGGTTCTTTTGTACGTCCCATTGGCGATAGGTCAGAATTTGATAACCGGGAATACGGGCGTCCTGTCGATGGGGCATGCCGCGCTGTATGGCGTCGGTGCCTATACGACCGGCGTGTTGGTCAGCCATATAGCCATCGGCGTGCCGCTCACCCTGCTGGCTTCCGCCGGCGCTGCGGCGCTGGTTGGATTGGGCGTATCGTTGACGACACAACGTATTCGAGGCGACTACCTGTTTATTGTCACGATCGGGCTCAACTTTATCTTTCTCGACGTGGTCAATAATAGCACATGGAGTGGCGCCGCAACGGGTTTGTTTGCGATCGCACCACCGGCTGGCGGGTTGCTCGCCGTCACGACACCGGCCCGATTCTTCTACCTGAGCCTAGGTGTCGCCGCCTTGTGCGTTTTGATCTCCCTCGCGATCCTGAGGTCCCGATTCGGTCGGGCCATGGAAGCGGTTCGTGACGACCCACTGGTTGCTGCCACTATGGGGCTCAAGGAGGTGCCGATCAAGGCCGGCATCTTCGGTGTCGCGGGCGCAATGGCAGGGCTATCGGGCTGCGTGCTTGCTTACTTTCTTGGCAGCGTTGGGCCACAGGATTTCAACAGCAACATCTCGCTACTTATCTTCGAGATGGTGATCATCGGTGGGTTGGGCAGCGTATCTGGCTCGGTTCTGGGCGCTATCGTGTTGATCGCGGTGCCGGAGTTCCTGCGGTCAGTGCAGGAGTACAGCCTGGGCATAGGTGGGGTCCTGATTGTCGTGATGATGGTGCTCCGCCCGGAGGGAGTGCTCGGCTCCTGGCGGACAGCTCGGTGATGGCAACCGAGACGCTAGGAGGGCGCTTGGTGGTCCAGAACATTTGCGTGAACTACGGAGCGTTTCGTGCCCTCGACGGTGTCTCTATCGAGGTGGCGCCAGGCTCCATTACGGGTGTCATCGGACCCAATGGCTCCGGCAAGACGACGCTGATCAACGCGATCACCGGGATCCAGGCCGCGAGCGGCACCATCCGACTCGACGGCCAGGTACTGGGTCGCCGTTCGGTGCCCCGCCGGGCGGAGCTTGGCCTTGCCCGTACCTTTCAGGCTATCCGGTTGTTCCAGTCGATGTCGATCCTGGACAACATCATGCTCGGCGCGCACAGGCTGATGCGGGCCGGATTGTTCGAGTCTGTGCTTCGCACTCCACGTTCGCGCCGGGAAATTGCTCGGCGCCGAGCACGCGCTGAAGTGCTGATGTCGGTGTTCGGGCCCCGGCTGCTTCCCCGCATGCACCAGTTGGCGGTGAATCTATCGTACGCCAACCGTCGCCGAGTCGAAATCTGCCGCGCCTTCATGGCTGAACCTTTGCTTCTCCTTCTCGACGAACCAATGGCAGGAATGAATCCTTTCGAGACGCAGGAGCTGTCGGAACAACTCCCGGAGCTGCAGAAGCTGGTTCCGACGTCGATTTTACTTGTGGAGCATAAAATGGATGTGATTAACGCGCTTTGCAGCCACGTATACGTTCTTGACCACGGGGTTTGCATTATTGAGGGCGACCCCAGGACGGTGCAGTCCGATCCCGCCGTTGTGGAGGCCTACCTTGGCGTCGAGTGATTCGCTGCTAGAGGTGAGGAACATTTCCGTCTACTACGGCTCGTTTCGGGCCTTGGAGGACGTGAGCTACACTGTGGGTCCTGGCAGTGTCGTTTGCCTGCTTGGGGGCAACGCGTCCGGCAAGTCATCCAGCATGAAAGCGATTTTCGGTACGGTGCCGCTGCGCACCGGAAGCATTCGCTTTGAGGGGCAACGCATCGATGGCTGGACCACTGCCAAGCGCGTGGCCGCAGGCATCGCCGCAGTGCCCGAAGGAAGGCGCGTGTTCGCCAATCTCAGTGTCCGCGAAAACCTGGAACTGGGCGCATGCACGCTCAGGGACGGACGTGCGGTCCGCACTTACCTTGACGCCGTTTTCGACCAGTTCCCACAGCTGCGTGAGCGGCAAGGGCAAATGGCAGGAAGTATGTCCGGCGGTGAACAGCAGATGCTGGCATTCGGCCGGGCGCTGATGAGCCGACCAAAGCTCATCTGCATGGATGAGCCTTCCATGGGCATGTCGCCAGCACTCGTGTCACGGAACTTCAAACTTATCAAATCGATCCGAGAGCGCGGCACTGCGGTCTTTGTTGTAGAACAAAACGCCCGAGCAGCACTGAAGATTGCGGACTATGCGTACGTGCTGCGTACTGGCTCCGTTATGCTGCGGGGACCCGCCGAACAGGTTGCGACGGACCCGCAGATGCAGGCCGCCTATCTCGGCCACACCCCACTAGCTGCGACAGTGCCACCGGCTGCCCACTGAGCGCCGCAACTGACGACTACTCACCCAGATTCCTCGCTGTTTCAACAAAGGAGCGACAGATATGATGACGCTTGCGGGTGTGTTTCCCGCACTGGTGACTCCACTGAGCGCCGACGGAAGGGAGGTGGACGAGGCGTCGCTGCGCCACCTGGTGGACCGGCTCGTGGATGATGGAGTCGACGGGCTCGTCCCGTGCGGAGGCACTGGAGAGTTCGCATCGCTCACCGACGCTGAACGCCGGCGAGTGGTTGAGGTGGTCTATGATCAAGCTGGCGGGCGTGTTCCCGTCGTCCCACATACTGGCGCCGGGTCAACGGCGGCCGCGCTGAGGTTGACGTGTCACGCCGCCGAGCTCGGCTGTGCTGCCGTCTTGATGACCGTTCCCTATTTCGAACCGATCAGCGAGGCGGAGGCCGCCGACTATTACGCAGCGGTCGCTGAAGCCACACGAATCCCTATCATGGCTTATAACCACCCCGGAAGCACCGGGTTGCGTCAGTCCACGGAATTCCTGCGGCAGCTGGCGAGCAATATCCCCTCCCTTCGGTACGTAAAGGACTCCAGCGGTGATCTCGCCCAGTTGCATGATCTGATCGCCGAGGATCCAACCATTCGTGTGTTCAGCGGTATCGACTCACTGTTCGGACCGGCTCTTATGCTTGGCGCCCGCAGTGCCATCACTGGTGGACTCAACTTTCTCGCCCCAGTCTACGTTCGCATGCTGGCGGCCGCGCGCGACGGAGAGCTTTCCACGGTTGCCAAGCTGTGGAACGCGGTCTATCCCGTTGCCGAACTCCTTGAGTCCCGTCCGTACAACGCGGCAGTGAAAGCAGGGTGCGCAGCGATAGGCCACGCCGTTGGCCCGCCGCGGCACCCGGCCCGGCCCCTCGCCAAGCCCGACCTCCAGGAACTCGAGCGGCGGCTGCAAGCGCTGTGGGACACCACCGTTCTCGAACTGGTGCGTCGATGAAACTGTCTCGATCCCGGCCGCCTCGCCGCCGATCAGGGGATCATCCCGGTACCCGTAGGGGAGTCCGAAATGCCTGCCAGGACATGGTGGTTTGGCGACTGTGATCGCCCGCCGCCGCGCACGCTCGGGGACATGACGTCACATGAGGCCATCATGGTGACGAATCCTGGCTCCGAGACGGCGAACCTTGAATTCACGCTGTACTGGTCGGATCGCGAACCGACCAGGGGTATCCGCGTCCAGGTACCGGGCGAACGCGTGCTCGGCTTCCGGCTGGAGCGCTTGCCTGGCCCGAACGGGCCGGTGGATGTGCCGCCCCGCGTCCAATACGCGATCCGGATCGACAGCGATCAGGATGTCGTTGCGGTGTACGGGCGCGTGGAATGCGAACCGGGTTGGCTATCGGTCTTCGGCTATCCGGGGCATGTGTGATGGCGCACCGGCGATCAACCGAAGTCGCGGGCGCATGGGCGCTCGTGCGGCGGGATGCCGCAAGGGGCGCGCCCGGTCGCGCGCGCGGGCCGCAGGCGAGGCTAAATAGTCTCACTGCCGCCCCGTGCGCGACCCCGGTCGAGGCCGGCCGCCGGAGCTCGCGCCAACCGGCGGGACCGGTGCGTTCGCCGGTCCGGTGACGGGCTCCGGAGCTCTCTTGTCCACTCGAAACGATTCCGGGTGTTGCCCTGGCTGAAAGAGATCTAAAGCCGAACGAAACGATCGACCCGCCCCAGAGGTCCGAAGACGACCTCTTCGACATATGCGTCGTGGGCGGCGGCGCTGCGGGTATGGCTGCGCTCTGGGAGCTGCGCGACCGCAGGGTCGTGCTGCTCGAGGCCGGCAACCGGCTGGGCGGCCGCATGCGCTCCGAAGATCGCGGAGCCTACTGGATCAACTTGGGGTGCCATCTCCTGCCGCCGCCGGACTCCGTCCTCGGCCGGATGATGGATGCGCTTGCTGTGCAGCCGCTTCCGGTGCCCGGCGTGACGTCTGCTGTCGTTTTTGACGATCGTGTCTATGACTGCAGGAAGGTCGAGCACTATCTCTTTCGGCTGCCGCTGACGATGCGCGAGCGGGTCGCGATGATCCGCGCGGGGCTGCGGCTTCGCCACGCAGTGCGGGGGTTTCGTAAGGCGGCCCGGATGGGGGCCGGTGAGAGCACGCTTTCCATGCTCGGACGGACCCGCGCCTACCTCAGTGATCTTAGCGCCCGCGAGTATCTTGGTGCGCTGCCGCCGCGCGTCGATCGGCTTCTGAGCGCCGCGAGCAGGCGCTCCTCATCAGACATGGAAGAGCACTCCGCCGGCGTCGAGGCGTCCCTCTATGCCGCGGTCTGGGGCGGCAGAAAGGGGTTTTCCACCGCGAACGTCATGGGCGGCTCTGGCCGTCTGCCCGCGGCGCTGGCAGCCCGGATGAGCGAGGCGATACGCTACGGCTGCGAGGTCCAGTCCGTCGACGACGACGCCCATGGCGCGCGGGTTTCCTACCGGCAGGAGGG
>JASHRV010000427.1 GCA_030037175.1 Acetobacteraceae bacterium | reverse complement strand
TCTGTTTCGTGTCGACGGCGTCGTTATCACCGCAATGCAGATCGTCATTCTTTTGACTGCGGCAGCGATTGCGGTGGCGTTGAGGGTCGGCGTGTACCATACTTCGTGGGGACGCAAGTTGCGCGCAATCCGAGACGATTTGCCGACCGCGGAACTGATTGGTATTTCGGTCAACCAGCTGGTCTCGTCAGTCTACGCGGTCGGCGCGGCGCTCGGCCTGATCTCAGGCGTGCTGTTCGCTGCCTACTACAACAGCGTCTATGTGACGATGGGGCTTACCGGCACATTGAACGCCTTCACGGCCGCTGTTCTCGGCGGTATCGGGTCGATTGGGGGCTCTTTCGCCGGAGGGCTGGCTCTCGGTCTGCTGCAGTCGTTGGGTGCGGGATATGTCTCGTCCGGTTATCAGAACACCATCACGTTCGTCGTATTAATCGTAGTCCTCCTACTGAGGCCGAACGGCATGTTCGGCAAACTTACGGCGGCCAGAGCGTGACCGCGCAACGCAAGCCTATGTCAAGCGGTGAGACTCCTGCGACCAAGCAATCACACCCCGCTCTAGCCAGTCCGCTAGGCATGATCATAGCGCGCTGGGTCGCTATGATCGTTGGTGCCGTCGTTGTGCTGTTGCTGCCGCAGCTCAGTTCGCCGTACGTACTATTCGTCACCACCGAGGTTCTGCTCTACGTCCCGTTGGCAATAGGTCAGAATTTGATAACCGGGAATACGGGCGTCCTGTCAATGGGGCACGCCGCGCTGTACGGCGTCGGTGCCTATACGACCGGCGTGTTGGTCAGCCATATACACATCGGCGTGCCGCTCACCCTGCTCGCTTCCGCCGGCGCTGCAGCGCTGACGGGATTGGGCGTATCGCTGACGACGCAACGTATTCGAGGCGACTACCTGTTTATCGTCACGATCGGGCTCAACTTTATCTTTCTCGATGTGGTCAATAATAGCACATGGAGTGGCGCCGCGACGGGTTTGTTTGCGATCGCACCCCCGGCCGGCGGGCTGCTCTCCGTCACCACACCGGCCGGATTCTTCTACCTGAGCCTAGGCGTCGCCGCCTTGTGCGCGCTGATCTCCCTCGCGATCCTGCGGTCTCGGTTTGGTCGAGCCATGGAAGCGGTTCGCGACGACCCACTGGTTGCTGCCACTATGGGGCTCAAGGAGGTGCCAATCAAGGCTGGCATCTTCGGCGTCGCGGGCGCAATGGCAGGGCTATCAGGCTCCGTGCTTGCTTACTTTCTTGGCAGCGTTGGGCCACAGGATTTCAACACCAACATCTCGTTACTTATCTTCGAGATGGTGATCATCGGTGGGTTGGGCAGCGTATCTGGCTCGGTTCTGGGCGCTGTCGTGTTGATCGCGGTGCCGGAGTTCCTGCGGTCAGTGCAGGAGTACAGCCTGGGCATAGGTGGGGTCCTGATTGTCGTGATGATGCTGCTCCGCCCGGAGGGGGTGCTCGGATCCTGGCCGGCAGCTCGGTGATGGCAACCGAGACGCGAGGAGGGTGCTTGGTAGTCCAGAACATTTGCGTGAACTACGGAGCGTTTCGTGCCCTCGACGGTGTCTCTATCGAAGTGGCGCCAGGCTCCATCACAGGTGTCATCGGACCCAATGGCTCCGGCAAGACGACCCTGATCAACGCGATCACTGGGATCCAGGCTGCGAGCGGCACCATCCGACTCGACGGCCAGGTACTGGGTCGCCGTTCGGTGCCCCGTCGGGCGGAGCTTGGCGTTGCCCGTACCTTTCAGGCTATCCGGTTGTTCCAGTCGATGTCGATCCTGGACAACATCATGCTCGGGGCGCACAGGCTGATGCGGGCCGGATTGTTCGAGTCTGTGCTTCGCACTCCACGTTCGCACCGAGAAACTGCGCAGCGCCAAGCGCGTGCTGAAGTGCTGATGTCGGTGTTCGGGCTCCGGCTGCTTCCCCGCATGCACCAGTTGGCGGTGAACCTGTCGTACGCCAACCGTCGCCGAGTCGAAATCTGCCGCGCCTTCATGGCTGAACCTCTGCTTCTCCTTCTCGACGAACCAATGGCGGGAATGAATCCTTTCGAGACTCAGGAGCTGTCGGAACAACTCCCTGAGCTGCAGAAGCTGGTTCCGACGTCGATTTTACTTGTGGAGCATAAAATGGATGTAATTAACGCGCTTTGTAGCCACGTATACGTTCTTGACCACGGGGTTTGCATTATTGAGGGCGACCCCAGGACGGTGCAGTCCGATCCCGCCGTTGTGGAGGCCTACCTTGGCGTCGAGTGATTCGCTGCTAGAGGTGAGGAACATTTCCGTCTACTACGGCTCTTTTCGGGCCTTGGAGGACGCCAGCTACACTATCGGGACTGGCAGTATCGTTTGCTTGCTCGGGGGCAACGCGTCCGGCAAGTCATCCAGCATGAAGGCGATTTTCGGTACGGTGCCGCTGCGCACCGGAAGCATTCGCTTTGAGGGGCAACGCATCGATGGCTGGACCACTGCTAAGCGCGTGGCCGCAGGCATCGCCGCAGTGCCGGAAGGAAGGCGCGTGTTCGCCAATCTCAGCGTTCGCGAAAACCTGGAACTCGGCGCATGCACGCTCAAGGATGGACGTGCGATCCGCACTTACCTTGACTCCGTTTTCGACCAGTTCCCCCAGCTGCGTGAGCGGCAAGGGCAAATGGCAGGGAGTATGTCCGGCGGCGAACAGCAGATGCTGGCATTCGGCCGCGCGCTGATGAGCCGACCAAAGCTCATCTGCATGGATGAGCCTTCCATGGGCATGTCGCCAGCATTCGTTTCACGGAACTTCAAACTTATCAAATCGATCCGAGAGCGCGGCACTGCGGTCTTTGTTGTAGAACAAAACGCCCGAGCAGCACTGAAGATTGCGGACTATGCGTACGTGCTGCGCACTGGCTCCGTTATGCTGCAGGGACCCGCCGAACAGGTTGCGACGGACCCGCAAATGCAGGCCGCCTATCTCGGCCACGCCCAACTGGCCGCGACAGTGCCACCGGCTGCCCACTGAGCGCCGCAACTGACGACTGCTCACCCAGATTCCTCGCGGGTTCAACAAAGGAGCGATAGATATGACGACGCTTGCGGGTGTGTTTCCCGCACTGGTGACTCCGCTGAGCGCCGACGGAAGGGAGGTGGACGAGGCGTCGCTGCGCCGCCTGGTGGACCGACTCGTCGAAGATGGAGTCGACGGACTCGTCCCGTGCGGAGGCACTGGAGAGTTCGCATCGCTTACCGACGCTGAACGCCGGCGAGTGGTTGAGGTGGTCTATGACCAGGCTGACGGGCGTGTTCCCGTCGTCCCACATACTGGCGCCGGGTCAACCACGGCCGCGCTGAGGCTGACGTGTCACGCCGCCGAGCTTGGCTGTGCTGCCGTATTGATGACCGTTCCCTATTTCGAACCGATCAGTGAGGCGGAGGCCGCCGACTATTACGCAGCGGTGGCTGAAGCCACGCGAATCCCTATCATGGCTTATAACCACCCCGGAAGCACCGGGTTGCGTCAGTCCACGGAATTCCTGCGGCGGCTAGCGAGCAATATCCCCTCTCTTCGGTACGTGAAGGACTCCAGCGGTGATCTCGCCCAGCTGCATGATCTGATCGCCGAGGATCCAACTATTCGTGTGTTCAGTGGCATCGACTCACTGTTCGGGCCGGCTCTCATGCTTGGCGCGCGGAGTGCCATCACCGGCGGACTCAACTTTCTCGCCCCAGTCTACGTTCGCATGCTCGCGGCCGCGCGCGACGGAGAGCTCTCCACGGTTGCCAAGCTGTGGAACGCGGTCTACCCGGTTGCCGAACTCCTTGAGTCCCGTTCGTACAACGCGGCTGTGAAAGCAGGGTGCGCAGCGATAGGCCAGGCCGTTGGTCCGCCACGGCACCCGGCCCGGCCCCTCGCGAATCCCGACCTCGAGGAACTTGAACGGCGGCTGCAAACGCTGTGGGACACCACCGGTCTCGAACTGGTGCGTCGATGAACCCGTCTCGATCCCGGCCGCCTCGCTGCGGATCAGGGGATCATCCCGGTAACCCGTAGGGGAGTCCGAAATGCCTGCAAGGACATGGTGGTTTGGCGACTGTGATCGCCCGCCCCCGCGCACACTCGGGGACATGACGTCACATGAGGCCATCATGGTGACGAATCCTGGCTCCGAGACAGCGAACCTCGAATTCACGCTGTACTGGTCGGATCGCGAACCGACCAGGGGTATCTGCGTCGAGGTACCGGGCGAACGCGTGCTCGGCTTCCGGCTGGAGTGCCTCCCTGGCCCGAACGGGCTGGTGGATGTGCCGCCCCGTGTCCAATACGCGATCCGGATCGACAGCGATCAGGATGTTATTGCGGTGTACGGGCGCGTGGAATGCGGAGAACTGGGCGGGCTATCGGTCTTGGGCTATCCGGGGCACGTGTGATGGCGCACCGGCGATCAACCGAAGTCACGGGCGCAGGGGCGCTCGTGCGGCGGGATCACGGAAGGGGCGCGCCCGGCCGCACGCGCGAGCCGCAGGCGAGGCTAAGTAGTCTCACTGCCGCCCCGCACGCAGCTCCGGTCGATGCCGGCCGCCGGAGCTCGCGCCACCCGGCGGGACCGGTGCGCTCGCCGGCCTGGTGATGGGCTCCGGAGGCCTCCTGTCCACTCGAAACGGTACCGGGTGTCGCTCATGGCAGACAGAGATCACAAGCCGAACGAAACGATCGATCCGCCCCAGACGTCCGAAGACGACCTCTTCGATATATGCGTCGTGGGCGGCGGCGCTGCGGGTATGGCCGCGCTCTGGGAGTTGCGCGACCGCAGGGTCGTGCTGCTCGAGGCCAGCAACCGGCTGGGGGGTCGCATGCGCTCCGAAGATCGCGGAGCCTACTGGATCAACTTGGGGTGCCATCTCCTGCCACCGCCGGACTCCGTCCTTGGCCGGATGATGGATGCGCTTGCCGTGCAGCCGCTTCCAGTGCCCGGCGTGACATCTGCTGTCGTCTTTGAAGATCGTGTCTATGACTGCAGGAAGGTCGAGCACTATCTCTTTCGGCTGCCGCTGACGATGCGCGAGCGGGTCGCGATGATCCGCGCGGGGCTGCGGCTTCGCCACGCAGTGCGGGGGTTTCGCAAGGCGGCCCGGATGGGGGCCGGCGAGAGCACGCTTTCCATGCTTGGACGGACCCGCGCCTATCTCGGTGATCTTAGCGCCCGCGAGTATCTTGGTGCGCTGCCGCCGCGCGTCGATCGGCTTCTGAGCGCCGCGAGCAGGCGCTCCTCATCAGACATGGAAGAGCACTCCGCCGGCGTCGAGGCGTCCCTCTATGCCGCAGTCTGGGGCGGCAGAAAGGGGTTTTCCACCGCGAACGTCATGGGCGGCTCTGGCCGTCTGCCCGCGGCGCTGGCAGCCCGGATGAGCGAGGCGATACGCTACGGCTGCGAGGTCCAGTCCGTCGACGACGACGCCCATGGCGCGCGGGTTTCCTACCGGCAGGAGGGCACGTCGCGGTCGATCCGCGCCCGATACGTCATCGTCGCCACGCCCGCGCCGGTGGCTCGCGAGATCGTACGCGGTCTCACCCGCGGGTCGGCCGATTTCCTCGAGTCCATCAGCTACGGCACCTTCGTGGTGATGGGGTTCCTGACCAATGAAACCCACGCGATGCCCTGGGATCACATCTATGGCATGACGACCCCAGGCCTCGCCTTCAACATGCTGTTCAACCATGCCAACCCTCTCCGCAACGGAGCTCGGCTTCCGGGCGGCAGCTTGATGGTCTATGCGGGCGGAAGCGACGCGCGCCGGCTACTGGATCGCTCCGACGATGAGGTAGTCCGTATCTTCACTAAGGATCTCGGCCGAATCTATCCGCAGCTACCTGGCGTCATCGCGGAAACGGTGATCCAGCGCTGGCATCTTGGGAACGCGTCGCGATCGCCACGCAGCCGCGAAAATGGCTGGGGCGTTTCGGACAGCGTTGCCACGAGAACGGGCCGAGTCAGCCTGGCCGGCGACTACTTTGCTGAAATCGGGAACTGCGAACGCGCGGCGAAGGTCGGATCCGAGGCGGCGACACGCATCCGGCAGTTGCTTTCGGACGGCAACGGCCGCAGGCATCACCATGAGCCAGGGGCAATGCCATGACGCGGACATTCCCGGACGGCGCTTTCCCGTTCGAGGCTCTCCTGGGCACCGGGCCTGAGCCGCCTGACGCCGGCCTTTCGGCCGCGAAGTCCGCCCCGCTTCGCCGCACGAACCAGGGCTGTGGCGCGACGATCCTGGAAAACCGACAACTCACCGACACGGGGTCGGTCGCAGATCAGGAGGCGTAGTCGCGATGGTCGTCAGTTATGCCGCGCTCTGCGCCGCTCGAAACTATCTGCGCGGCCTGCTCCCGACCGCGTCATGCGTCCTTTCGCCGGCCTTGTCGGATCTGACGGGCTGCGAAGTCTGGCTCAAGCTCGAATTCGCTCAACCCACGAGGTCCTTCAAGGTGTGGGGCGCACTTTTCGCCATCCACTCGCTGGCGGCGCGGCCGGAGCGGGTCGTAGCAGCCTCGACCGGCAATCATGGCCTTGGCGTCGCCTATGCCGCGCAGATGAGCGGAATCCGCGCGACCGTCTTCGCTCTGACGGGGGCGAATCCCGCCAAGCTCGTGGCGATCCGGACCTGGGGCGCCGAGGTCGTGGAGGCCGGAACGTGCTGGGAAGACGCGCTCTCGGCCGCCCGAGCCGAGGCAACGGTGCCGGGAACAGCGTTGATTCACTCGTTCGACGACCCGGCAATCGTGGCCGGCCAGAGCACCGTGGCGTTTGAGATCGTCGAGCAGGTCCCGGAGGTCTCCACGGTCATCGCGGCCGTTGGGGGTGGCGGCCTCATCTCCGGCATCGGTGCTGCGCTGCATTTCCTGGCACCTGACTGCACGGTATGGGGTGCGGAGCCCGCCAGCGGACCGCGGCTCGCCCGTTCGCTCGAGAGGGGGGAGCGGGTGGAGGTCGCGCGCTTCACCTCCATCGCAGACGGACTGGCGGCGCGCGCCCTCAGCGAACTGACATATGACACCTGCCGGCGCCACGTCGCCGGAAGCACCAGCGTCACGGAGGAGGAATTGCTGTCGGCGGTGGCGCGGATCTTCCGCGCGGACCGGCTCTTGGTCGAACCGTCGGGGGCGGCGCCCGTCGCGGCCCTCCTGCGCCGCCGGGAGGCCCTGTCGGGCACCGTGGTCTGCGTCACATCAGCGGCTCTAACATCGATGCCGCCGTGGCGCGGCAAGCCCTGGGACTCTAGCCGGCCCGCAGTGCGGGGAGGGAGGTCTGATGTCCAATCTGCGCGGAATGACGGCCGTCGTTACAGGCGCCGCGAGCGGCATCGGGCTCGCGACATCGAGGCTATTGTCGGCGCGGGGCGCCCGGGTCATTCGGGTCGACATCGACGAGGCCGGGCTCGCGGCAGAGACCCTGCCTGGGCCCGAGATCGTGGTGGCCGGCGACGGGGGCGACCGCAGCGTCGTCCGCAAGGTGCTCGATGCGACTCTGGAGACCTTCGGCGGCGTCGACATCGTCATTGCGAACGCTGGAATCTGGTGGGAGACACCATTCCTCGATCTCACCGACGAAGACTGGGACCACATTATGCGGGTCAACCTGCGCGGTCCGTTCGTGCTAACGCAAACGCTTGCGGCCTGGATGGTCAGGGAACAGCGTCCGGGGTCAATCGTCTTCACCGCGTCGACGAACGCCTTCATCGCGGAACCCGCCACGGCGCATTACAACGCCTCCAAGGGAGGGATCCTGATGCTAATGAAATCGATGGCAGTCGATCTTGCGGAATATGGAATCCGCGTCAACGCGGTGGCACCGGGGACCATTCGTACCAAACTCAACGCCGCGGCCCTCGCTCGGGCGGACGCCTTCGCACTGCCGCCAGCGCGGCGGTGGGGAACGGCCGAGGAATGCGCGGAGGCGATCTGCTTCCTGGCTGCGCCCAGTGCCTCCTACGTCACGGGCGAGGTGCTCGTCGTCGATGGCGGCCAGACGGCACTGAATGGCGTTGTGCGGGGCGCAATTTCGTGAAACAGCGGATCATCGATTTGACCCACCCCTTGGTCGAGGGAATGCCCCAATATCCGGGGCAGGACGACGCGCGTTTCCGTCGCCGCCTAGACATCGAAACCGACGGCGTGCTGATGACCAGTCTGTGCTGCTGCACGCATATCGGCACGCATGTGGATGCTCCGGCCCATTTCATCCGCGGCGGTCTCACGATGTTCGAGATACCGCTGGACCGCTGGATGGGATCAGCACTCGTACTCGACGTCGAACCTGATGCTAATGGCGCGATTGGCCCCGAACCCTTCACGGCCGCGCTGTGCGATACCCGAGCTGTCCTGGACGGGCTGCTGATCCGCAGCGGCCACAGCAACTGCTGGGGCCAGCCGGACTACTACGGCGCCGCCCCCTTCCTCGCTCCGGCGACCGCAACGGTTTTGGCCCAGTCCGGGTTGTCCTTCGTCGGGATGGACATTCCCTCACCAGATCCTGTTGGCGCCGCGCATCAGCCCAGCCATCGAATCCTACTCGGGGCCGGTGTCGGCATCATCGAGAACCTGGCCAATCTCGATCAACTCGGCCGCGGCGAGGTGTGGTTTTGCGCGGCGCCGTTGGTCATTGGCGAAGGCGACGGAGCACCATGCCGCGCCTTTGTAATCGATTCGGCTTCGGGTTAAGGCTCTGCCTCAAGTTCGGCGCTCGTCGCTGCTAATTCGGCCTGTGTGACTCTGTCGTCTGAAGTGGTCACCTGCAAACTCGGTGATTGGCGATTTCGCCATTCGGCAACAATCGAGCCCGGAGCAGCT
>JASHRV010000426.1 GCA_030037175.1 Acetobacteraceae bacterium | reverse complement strand
CTCGGCCGCCGCGCTCTCGAGGCCCGCGCCTTCTACGCCGCCATCGCCGGCGCCACGCTCCTCGGCACGCTCATCATCTTCTCCCCGCTCGACCCGATGCGGGCGCTCTTCTGGGCCGCCGTCATCAACGGCGTCGTCGCGGTGCCGATGATCATCGCCATGGTCATCCTCGGCGGCCGCGCCGATGTCATGGGCGCGCTCACCCTCCCGGCCTGGCTCAAGGTCCTGGGCTGGGGAACCGCGGCGCTGATGGGCTTCGCCAGCGCCGGCATGTTCCTCTCCTGATCAGGCGATCAGATCCGCTCCCACATCCCCGTCTCCTCGTCCAGCCGGTCGAGCTCGAGCCCGCGGAAATCCCCCCGCGAGACGATCCCCACCACCACCCCGTCCTGAACCACGGGCATATGGCGGAAGCCGCCATCCTGCATCAGCCTGAGCGCCTCGATCGCGGTCGAGCCCGGCGGCAGCGTCTGCGGATCGCGCGTCATCACCTCGTGGAGCGCCATCGCCGCGGGGTCCCTCCGCTTGGCAAGGCAGCGCACGGCATCACGGCCGGTGAAGATGCCGAGCAGGCGGCCTTTCTCGTCGGTCACCAGCACCGCGCCGAAGCGGCGCGTATCCATCTCGCGGCAGGCCTCGCGCACCGTGGCCTCGGGCCGCATCGTCAGCGGCTTCTGCCTCCTCACGATCTCCGACATCGAACGATTGGTCATTCCCCTCTCTCCGATCCCCGAAAGCGGACTCCTAGAGCGTGTCCAGCCAGGCTGGACACGCTCCAGCCTTGTTTTGCCGAGCAGATTCACGCGCCCCTGGATCGCTTCGCGATTCCAGGGAGGCGCGATCTGCTCTAAACGCGCGCGCCGGTCTCGCACCTGATCCAGATTAACCGAACACGCCGGCAAGCCCCGCCACAAGCCCGACCGCCGCAATGCCGAGCAGCGCCGTCCCCACCGCCGCGCCCCGCGCGCCCGCAAGCCTGAGGGCGGGCGGCAGCGCCGTCCGCGCGAGAAAAACCAGAAGCCCGAGAATCGCCGGCAGCAGCAGCGCATTCGCCACCCCCGCGCCCACCGCGAGCGAAACGAGATTGACGCCCGAAGCCACCAGCAATCCCGCCGCCACCAGCATGACGGCGATCGTCGCGTAGAACCACGGCGCCTCGCCCGGATCGTGCTCGAGCGAATGCCGCACGCCGAGCGCCTCGCCGAACGCCCAGGCAAACGCAAGGCAGGCGACGATCGCCGCCACCAGCGCCCCGCCGCTCAAGCCGAGAACGAAGATCAGCCGCCCCGCCACCGGCCCGAGCGTGGCCGAGAACGCGGCCTCGATCTCGCCCACCGAACCGAGCTCCATCCCCTTCCCGAGCGTCGCACTCGCCGCCACCAGAAGGGCCACCGTGATCGCCTGGCAGAGCACGACGCCCGCGAACGTCTCGATCCGCGCCGCCCGCATCTCGCCCGGCCCCAGCCCCTTATCGACGCTCGCCGATTGCTGATAGACGAGCGCCCAGGGAATGATCGCGGTGCCGAGATTGGCGGCGAGCAGCCAGAGATAACCCGGCTCCCGCCACGGAATTTCCCCCGCCGCCGCCAGCACGCGCGCCGGCTCCGGCCCCGCCCGCCAGGCCATCACGAAGAAGGCGAGCGTGCAGAGGCCGAGCCCCAGCGCCGCGCGCTCCACCACCCGATACGATCCCGTCCCCACCACCGCCATCAGCCCCGCGACCGCGCCGCCAACCGTCAGCCACACCGGCAGCCCCAGCGCCGCGCCGGCCCCCGCAATCCCGGCGAGCTCGCTCACCAGCGCGCCGAAGCTGCTCGCCCCAAGGCAGCCGAGCAGCGCCAGCGCCGCCCCGCGCCCCGCCCGCCGCCGCACCAGCTCCGCCAGCCCCTGCCCGGTGCCGAGCCCGAGCCTCAGCGCCAGCTCCTGGGCCATGAACATGAACGGGATCAGCAGCAGATTGGGCAGCAGCAGCCGATCGCCCCACACCGCCCCGCTCTGCGCGATCGTGATGACGCTGCCCGCATCGGTATCGGCGAGCATGGCGACGAGCCCTGGCCCCGCCGCCCGCAGAACCTGCCGCCAGAACGGCCGCGCCCCCGTCCCCTCCACCGGCCCCTCCACCGGCCCCTTGGGCGGCGCGCGCTCGCCCGCTGCGTTTTTCCCACGGCTCCGCGAATCCGCCCGCGGCCGGGAAATCTCCGCCTCGCCATTCTTCATCTTTGATTCACGCCGGATTCACATCCCCGTCCCATCGGCCGCGTACCCTCGACACTGCCCCATCGAGGTGCGCCAAGCCATGCCGACGCTTCTCGTCAAGCGTGCGGTCCCGGTCCCGCCCGTGGTCGGACTCCTCTCCGGCTTCCTCTTCCGCCGGATCTGCCCGCTGATGACGGCCTACGTCATGGCGATCGTGACCGCCCCGCAGGCCCGCGCGCAAATCGTGACCCCGGGCGAATACGCCGCCGCAACGTCGGCCGCGGGCGATGCCGCGCGGCCCGCGCACCCGCCCCCGCCTCAATCCGCGACCGCCATCTCCTTCTCCCCGCCCTTGCGCCCGCCCTGCGCGGGTGCGGCCATCAGCAGCACGAGCGGCGCCACGACGATCGTCAGCACCATCATCAGCTTGAAATCGTCGATATAGCCGATCATCGCCGCCTGCCGCGTCACCTCCGCATTCAGCAGCGCCACCCCCCGCGCCGCATGCGGGCTGTAGAGCTCCGCGAACGGCGGCTGCTGCAGCGCGCGGTTGAACGGCGAAAGCGCGGCCCCGATCGTCGCGTGATTGACCTGCGTGTTGCGGTCCACGAGCGTGGTCACGATCGAGATCCCTATGCTGCTGCCCAGATTCCGCATCAGGCTGTAGATCCCCGCGGCCTCCGTCCGCCGCGTCGTCGGCAACGTCGAGAACGCCGTCGCCGTCAGCGGCACGAAGATGAAGCCGAGCCCGAATCCCTGCAGCACGCCCCAGGAGAACACGTCCCACGGCCCGATCGCGAGCGAGAATCCCGCCATCCCCCACATCGCGAGCGTGTTGCAGAAGAGCCCGAAGATGATCAGCACCCGGGGCGCCACGAACCGGGTGAGCCTTCCTACCACCAGCATCGCGATCATCGTCCCGATCCCGCGCGGGGCGAGCAGCACGCCCACCGTCACCACCGGATAATCGAGCAGGTCCTGCAGAAGCGGCGGGAACAGCGCCATCGTGCCGTAGAGCACCATGCCGACGATGAATATGAAGACGAGCCCGATCGCGAGATTGCGGTTGAGGAAAAGATCGGGCCGGATGAACGGCTCGCGCGCGGTGAAGGTCTGGACGAGGAAGATATAGAACGCGACCCCCGCCACCACGCTCGCGACCACGATCTGCGGAGAGGAGTACCAGTCCAGGAGCTCGCCCCGATCCAGCACGAACTGCAAGCACGCGATGGCGATGCTGATCGCAACGAACCCGAAAAGATCGAACGAAGGCGGCCGCTCCTCCTTCGTCTCGGGCACGAAGGCGCCGATCACCAGCGCATCGAGCAGCCCCACCGGCAGATTGATGAAATAGACCCAGCGCCAGCTCCAGTGCTCGGTCAGCCACCCGCCGAGCGTCGGCCCCAGGATCGGCCCCAGCATGATCCCCATGCCCCAGATCGCCATCGCCTGCCCGTGCCGCTCGCGCGGATAGCTATCGAGCAGCGTCGCCTGCGAGAGCGGCACCAGCGCCGCGCCGAAAAACCCCTGGATCACCCGCGAAACCACCGCCTGCCCGAGCGATTGCGAAAGCCCGCACAGCGCCGAGGCCACCGTGAACCCGAGCACGGAGGCGAGATAAAGCCGCCGCCGCCCGAACCGCGCCGCCAGCCAGCCGGTCGGCGGGGTCATGATCGCCGCCGCCACGATGTAGGAGGTGAGCACCCAGGTGCTCTGGTCGTAGCTCGCCGCGAAGGTCCCGGCCATGTAGGGCAGGGCGACATTGGCGATCGTCGTGTCGAGCGCCTGCATCAGGGTGGCGAGCATGGTCCCGACCGTGACCATCGCGACGTTCGTGCCCGCTTGCATCTCTCTCACGTTTCCGGCGCTCTCCTCCTCGCCCGTCCCCCGTTGCCCATCCCCCCTTTGGGGCCATCCCCCTTGGGCCCCTCAACGCCATAATCCCCTCCGCCCACCCTGCAAACCGCCCCTCAAGACCACGTGGGTTGCCGTCCGCGCGCGCCTGGAGTCAGATCGGACCCTGGAGCGTGATGACCGGAGGCGGAACGCCGGAGGTCTGAATCACGCGGGAAAACAACACCAGGGCGGGATGGGTGAGCGCAGGCGATCCCATCCCGCCCTGGCCGCGAACCGGGAGGAACGGGCGCATGGACGAAGCCTCACCCAGGCCCGAGCAGGCCCGGAACCCCTATTTCATCTCCGCCTCCGCCTCCTTCGCGGAAGCCGAGCCGCGCGTCCTCAAGGCCGGCGACACCTTCGCCGTCTTCGGCCACGACGGGGACGCAACCCCCGGCGTTGGCAGCGCCGAGGGCCTCTACCACCGCGACACGCGCTACCTCTCCCGCCTCGCCCTCACCATCGCCGGTGTCGCGCCGATCCTCCTCACCTCGGCCGTCTCCAACGACAACGCGATGCTGACCTGCGACCTCACCAACCCCGTCCTCGGCGCGGACCCCAACGTCATCGAGCAGGGCCAGGTCCATGTCCGCCGCGCCCGCTTCCTCTGGGGCGCCACCTGCTACGAGCGCCTCACCATCCGCAGCTTCGACCGCGCCCCCCGCCGCATCACGCTCGAGATCGGCTTCGCCGCCGACTTCGCCGACCTCTTCGAGGTCCGCGGCACCAAGCGCGCCCGCCGCGGCCGCCTCCACTCGCCCCAGGTGGACGACAAATCCGGCCGCGTCCTCCTCGCCTATGACGGGCTCGACAACCGCCACCTCACCACCCTCGTCCGCTTCGACCCCGCGCCCGCCCGCCTCGGCCCGGACCGCGCCCTCTACGACCTCACCCTCGCCCCCGGCACCGTCACCGTCATCGGGCTCGAATTCATCTGCGACGACGGCGAGGAAAAACCCAAACCCGCCGCCCCCTCCACCACCAAGGACTCCGACTTCCTCGTCGCCATGGGCGCGGCCCGCCGCCGCCTCCGCCTCGCCCGCGCCCTCTCCGCCGCCGTCGAGAGCGACAACGAGGTCTTCAACGAGGCCATGCTCCGCGCCGTCGCCGACCTCGCCATGCTCGTCACCCGCACCGAGCAGGGCCCGTACCCTTACGCCGGCATTCCCTGGTTCAGCACCGCCTTCGGCCGCGACGGCATCGTCACCGGCCTCGAAACCCTCTGGCTCGCGCCCGCGCTCTCCCAGGGCGTGCTCCTCTATCTCGCCGCCAACCAGGCCACCACCGAAGACCCCGCCGCGGACGCCGAGCCCGGAAAGATCCTCCACGAGGTCCGCCACGGCGAGATGGCGCTGCTCGGCGAGGTTCCCTTCCGCCGCTATTACGGCTCCGTCGATTCAACCCCGCTCTTCGTCATGCTCGCCGGCGAATATTTCGACCGCACCGGCGATCTCGAAACCGCCCGCGCGCTCTGGCCCCACATCCAGGCCGCGCTCCAATGGATCGATCGCTACGGCGACGCCGACCATGACGGTTTCGTCGAGTACGGCTCGAAGAATCCCAAAGGCCTCACCAACCAGGGCTGGAAGGACAGCCACGATTCCATCTTCCACGCGGACGGAACCCTCGCCCGCGGCCCGATCGCGCTCTGCGAGGTCCAGGGCTACGTCTATGCCGCGCGCCTCGCCGCCGCCCGCATCGCCGCCGCCCTCGGCGAGGGCGCCCGCTCCGCCGAGCTCGCCGTCCAGGCCACCGCGCTGAAAGACTCCTTCGAGAAACAGTTCTGGGACGAATCCCTCGGCCTTTACGTCCTCGCCCTCGACGGCGAGAAGAAACCCTGCCGCGTCCGCGCCTCCAACGCCGGCCAGGTCCTGCTCTCCCGCATCGCGAGCCCCGAGCACGCCGCCACGGTCGCGAAAACGCTCATGGAATCGCGCTTTTTCTCGGGCTGGGGCATCCGCACCGTCGCCTCGGGGGAGGCGCGCTACAACCCGATGTCCTATCACGACGGCTCGGTCTGGCCGCACGACAACGCGCTGATCGCGACCGGCTTCGGCCGCTACGGCGCGCGCGAGGCGGCGCTCCGCGTCTTCGACGGCCTCCTCGCCGCCGCGAAGGAGGAAGAGCAGCGCCGCCTGCCCGAGCTTTTCTGCGGCTTCGCCCGCATGCGCCACCAGGGCCCGACCGCCTATCCCGTCGCCTGCTCGCCCCAGGCCTGGGCCGCGGCGGCGCTGCCGGCAGCGCTCTCCGCCTGCCTCGGGATCGGCTTCGATCCCGCGCACCGCACCGTGACCTTCGACCGCCCCGTGCTCCCCGCCGGAGTCGGCCGCCTCCATCTCAAGAATCTCGCGATCGGCGATGCCACGATCGACATCGTCCTCCACCGCGCCGAGGCCGGCGCCATCGCGATGGCCGTCACCGCCCGCCGCGGCGACATCCGCGCCATGATGACAAGCTGAAATTTGAACCAATAGGGCAGGGGCCCTGCCCCTGAAACCCCGCCAGGGCCCGCGGCCCTGGACCGCCCAACGCCCCGCGCGGGACTTTCTTGATGTCGTCTGGTCGATGGGCTGGTGGGGCTGCGTAGAGCACGGTCACAT
>JASHRV010000425.1 GCA_030037175.1 Acetobacteraceae bacterium | reverse complement strand
CGTTCATCCGGCTTCGGGGCACTCGTGAGCGGACCGCTTCGTTGCGGCAGAGCACAGGGCCGATGAGCCATCCCGAGACGGACGATCCTCCCCGGGGCTGGGCCGGGCGCCTCGCCACGCGGCTGCGCGGGCGGACGGACAGCGAACATGAGATGAGCTTCAACCGGCTCGTCTTCGCCGTCGTCATCATCGTCTACCTCATCGCCGCCGGCCAACCGCTCGGCGGCGCGCCGCTGCTCGGCATGGCCGCCTACGCGGCCGGCGGTATTCTTCTCTTCCTCCACATTCTCATCTGGCCCGCCGTCAACGTGCCGCGGCGGCTCGCCGCCCTCGGGTGGGACATCGGGTTCATGTCCTACCAGCTGCATGTCGGCGATTCGCTCACGGCCATCTTCTATCCGGCCTATCTCTGGGTGATCTTCGGCAACGGCTTCCGCTTCGGCATCGAGTATCTCCGCATCGCGATGCTCGAAAGCCTCGCCGGCTTCGCGGCCGTCATCGCGACGACGCCGTTCTGGCGTCAGCAGCCGCCGCTTTCCGCCGGGCTGATGATCGGCCTTCTGGTGCTGCCCCTTTATGCCGGCGTGCTGATCCGCAAGCTCTCGCGCGCCAAGCAGCAGGCCGAAGCCGCCAACCGCGCAAAAAGCCTGTTCCTGGCCAGCGTCAGCCACGAGCTCCGCACGCCGCTCAATGCCGTGATCGGCATGGGCGCGATGCTGCTCGACACCAAGCTCGATGACGAGCAGCAGGACATGGCCCGGACCATGCGCGATGCCGGCCGGGCGCTGCTCTCGCAGATCGGAAGCATCCTCGATTTCGCACGCATCGAGGCCGGGCGGATGCCGTTCACGGAGGTCGATTTCGATCTCCTCCCGGTGCTCACCGAAACCCGCGCCATGCTCGCCGCGCAGACGCACGACAAGGCGCTCTGGCTCGGGCTCAGGGTCACCGCGCGCACGCCCACCGCGCTCGTCGGCGACGAGCAGCATCTGCGGGAGGTTCTGCTCAATCTCTGCGCCAACGCGGTCAAGTTCACCGAATCGGGCAGCATCGTCATGGCGGCGGACGCCGAGCCTCTCGGCCCCGATCGCGTTCTGCTGCGCTGCGAAGTGTCCGACACCGGGATCGGCATCGCGGCCGAAGCCTGCGAGCGGGTCTTCGAAGGCTTCACTCAGGCGGATGCTTCGATCGTCAACCGCTATGGCGGCACCGGCCTCGGGCTCGCCATCTGCAAACGGCTGCTGGAGCATCTCGGCGGCACGATCGGGGTCGAGAGCGAGCTCGGCAGGGGCAGCATCTTCCGGTTCACCCTCCCGCTCGGCACGCGGCACGCTCCCGAGCTGGCGCGCGAACGGCTGGCCGCGCTCCCCGTCTTCCTCTTCGGGCCCGAGGCGGAGACGAACGCCGCGCTCGCCGAACGTCTCGCCGCGGTCGGCCTCGCTTCCGAGGGCCACACGGACATGGCCGGGCTCCTCGCCGCGCTCGAACGAAGCGGCCGTCGCGGCGCGCTGGTGATGGTCGATGAGCGGCGGCTTTCCTCGGCGCCGGATTCGGTGGCCGAAGCGCTGCGGCGGAGGGATCCGTCCGGCCGGATGACCCTCGTGCTGGTCTCGGACGGACGGACGGCAAGGAACGCAGACCCCTCGGTCGAGCGGCTCTTCAACATGGTTCTGCCCCGGGTGCCGGAGCGCGAGGCGCTCATCGCCGCCGCGCGGCTCGCTCTCGCGAACCTGCCCCGGCGGGAAGACAAGCGCGAGGAAGAAAAAACCGGCACGCAGGACATTGTCGCCCGCCCCGCGCTCAATGTCCTGATCGCCGACGACAACCGGACGAACCAGAAAGTCATCGCGAAAATCCTTGAGCGCGCCGGGCACGCGGTCACCGTGGTGGAGGACGGCGAAGCGGCGCTCGACGTTCTCGAAAGCGATCCCTTCGATGTCGTCCTCATGGACGTCAACATGCCGCGGCTCGACGGGCTGGAAGCAACCAAGCTCTACCGGATGACCGAGCTTGGCGGACCGCGCCGGCCGATCATCGCGCTCACCGCCGATGCGACGCCCGAGATGATCGAGCGCTGCGCCGAGGCCGGGATGGATGCCTGCATCACGAAACCGATCGAGCCGCAGCGGCTTCTCGCTCAGATCGCCGCCCTCGTGCCCGCGCCCGAGCGCCCGCCGGCCGAGGTCGAGCCGGCCGACCGGAAGGAAGGCAGCACCGCGGCGGAGGTCACGGACATCGCCTCTCACCCGCAGTTCAAGGTCGTGGCCCTGCCCGTCCTCGATGCCGCGATGCTGCAGGAGCTCGACCGGCTGGGCGGGCGCGAGTTCGTGACCGATCTGGTCGAGGGATTCCTCGAGGATGCCGGCGAGACGCTGCACGAGCTCGAGGCCGCGGCAGCTTCGCGCAATCTCACCCTCTTCCGCGCCAAGGCCCACGCCGTCTGCAGCGGAGCGGCGAATATCGGCGCGCGCCGCATCAACGAGCTCTGCCGCCCATGGACCGGCATCCGCGCGTCCGAGCTCGCCGAGCGCGGAACGGCTCATCTCGCCCAGCTCGCCGACGAGCTGGAACGGCTCCGCCGCCACCTCGCCCGCGTCCGGGCAACGCAGGAGCGGCCCGGCTAAAAGCCCGTTCCGAGAATGCGCTGCGGTGGCCGGGCGCCGCCGCCGCTGCGTCAGCCACGCGCCACATCGAGCCGGGCTCTGCAAAACGTCAGTGTGACCGGCTTGTCACACGAACGCGGGCAAGTGTGCATTCCGGTT
>JASHRV010000424.1 GCA_030037175.1 Acetobacteraceae bacterium | reverse complement strand
ATGCGGCTTCCGTGCCCATCACGGTGCGCGTCTCCGCCTTCGGGCCGGGCGAGGACCCGCCGCAGACGGAGCTTTCGCTGCTGGCGCTGAGCGGAATTCTGGGGCTCGTCGGCGGGGCGGAAGGACCGCCGGCGCGGCTTGCGGGCCATCAGCTCGCCTATGCCGCGGGGCTGGCAGCCTGCACCGGGCTGTTGGCGGCGTTTCATGGCGGCGGGGCGGAGGCGGTGGATGTCTCGCTTTTCGATGTCGGGGTCTGGCTGAACTGGAAGGCGGCGGCCGGGATGCTGCTGCTCGGCACCGCGCCCGAGCGCGGCGGGAAGCGGACCCATTGGATGACCGTTGCGGCTGCGGACGGATATGTGGCGCTCGTCTATCAGGAGAAGGACTGGCCGCTGCTTCGCGAGATGATCCGGGATGCGCGGCTGAACGATCCGCGCTTCGCGACGATGGCGGGCCGGGGCGAGCACCGCGCCGCGCTGCTCGGCGTGATCGGGCCGTGGTTTCGCGCCCGGACGCGGGCCGAGATCACGGCGGCGGCGCAGCTTCGGCGCATTCCGATCGGGCCGGTGAAGTGGCCGGCCGAGCTCTTGCGCGATCTGCAGCATCGGGCGCGGGGATTTCTCGAGGCAGGCGGCATGCCGCGCCTGCCGCTGGTGTGGGACGGGGAGCGCGTGGCGCAGGAGCCGTCTCATGCCGCGTGAGCCCGGGCGGCCGTTGCGCGGGATTCGCGTCGTCGATCTCGGCTGGATCACGGCCGGGGCCGGCACCTCCACCTTGCTCGCCGATCTCGGCGCCGATGTCGTCAAGGTCGAAGGGCCGGGCGCGCCCGATCCGTTCCGCCGCTGGGATGGGGCTGAGCCGGGGACGGACTGGTGGAACCGCTCGCCGTTCTTCAATGCGACGAACCGCGGCAAGCGTTCGCTCTGCCTCGACCTCAAGGACCCGCGTGGGCGGGCGGCGCTGGAGGCGCTGCTCGCCGAGGCGGACGTGCTGGTGGAGAATTATCGGCGCGGCGTGCTGGCGGCGCTCGGGCTCGAGCCGGGCGCGCTGCGGCGGCGCTTTCCCCGGCTGGTGATCGCCAGCATCTCGAGCCAGGGCGAGGACGGGCCGGACCGCGACATGGTCTCCTACGGATCGACGCTGGAAGCGACGGGCGGGCTTGCGGCGCTGACCGGGGTTGGCGAGGAACCGGTGATCACGGGGCGGGACATCAACTATCCCGACCAGGTGGTGTGCCTCTTCGCGAGCGGGGCGATCATCGCCGCGCTGGCGGAGCGCGCACGCACGGGCGAGGGCGCGCATCTCGACCTCTCGCAGCGCGAGCTCACGAGCTTCCTTCTGGGCGAGGAGCTGATCGCGGCCGCCGCGGGCATGCCCTCGCCCCGGCGCGGCAACTGCGATCCCGCCGAGCCCGGAGAGCAGGTGCTGCCCGGGGGAGACAACTCGGGGGATGGCTCGGGCGATGGCTGGCGCGTGACCTGGCCGGGCGGGACGGCGCCGGTGCGCGATCCGGCCGCGCTCGTTGCCGCGCCCGAATTTGCCCGAAGCGCCGCCATTCAGCGGAGCCCTGACGGAACCCCCGCCAAAGGCATCCCGTTCCGCTTCGCTCGCCACCCGCTGGCCGTTGAGGACGGATGCCACAGGCTCGGCGCCGACAACCGCGAGGTGCTTCGGGAAGCCGGTCTCGATGATGCCGAAATCACCGCCCTCGAGCAGGCCGGCGTGCTCGCGTCCGCGCCCCGTTCGTCATAGAAGGCCGGGGGCAGAGCCCCCTGGTCTTTCTTGAAGGAGGGACATGGCCAAGCGTTCGCTGCTGATCACGCGCGTGCCGGTGCCGTTGCGGAACCAGGTTGTCGAGAGGTTGCGGGAGGCGATCAGCGAGCAGCGTTTTCCGCAAGGCGCGCGGCTCATCGAGCGGCAGCTTTGCGAGATGCTCGGGGTGAGCCGGACGCTTGTGCGCGAGGCGTTGCGTCAGCTGGAGGCGGAGGGGTTCGTGGTGATCCTTCCGCATCGCGGTCCGTCGGTTGCCGTTCTCGACCGGCAGACCGTGCGCGGAATCTATGAGGTGCGTGCCGTGCTGGAGGCGCTCGCGGGAGAGCTTTTTGTGACACGGGCGAGCGAGGAGGACAGGCAGCGTCTCACGGTTGCCATTGCCGCCTATCGCCGCGCGCATGAGCGCGGGGATGGAGCCGGCGGGCTGCAGGCGACGGCGCGGTTTTATGAAACGCTGTTCGCGGGTGCCAAGAACGAGATCATCTCTGCCACGCTTCGCCCGCTCAGCGGCCGTATTCATCTTCTGCGCACGCGCAGCCTCTCGATGCCCGGGCGGCGCGAGGAAGGGCGGCAGGAGATGGAGGCCATTTTTCAGGCCGTCATGGGCAGGGATCCGGCGGATGCCTGGCGGAAATGCCGCCTTCATGTCGAGAACGCGGCCCTCTATGCGCTGATGAGCTTCGATCGCGAGGCGGAGGAAGGCGAGGCCGGCGAGCCGCGCGCGAAGCCGGCGGCCCGGAAGCGGGCGAGGTCCTAGCGCGCCCGGATGGCATGAGGCTTGCTACCCGGCGTTCGGGCCGACAGACTGCGGCCGGGTCAGTGCCGGCAGGGAGCGGCCGAAGCGATGGGGAGTGCGACGACCACCGAGGGCTTCGCCGCGTTCGGCGCATGGCGGACCTGGTACCGGATCACGGGGGCGCTTGGCGCGGGAAAGCCGCCGCTGGTCGTGCTGCATGGCGGGCCGGGCTGCACGCACGACTATGTGGACAGCTTCAAGCTGCTCGCGGAAGGCGGGCGGGCCGTCATCCATTACGACCAGATCGGGAACGG
>JASHRV010000423.1 GCA_030037175.1 Acetobacteraceae bacterium | reverse complement strand
CAAGGCGGCGGAGGTTGTTCTGATCGAGCGCGAAACGATGCCGGGCTATCACAGCACCGGGCGTTCGGCGGCCGTGATCACGGAGAATTACGGGCCTTCGGGATGGCAGGCTTTGACCACCGCGAGCCGGGCTTTCTTCGAGGCGCCGCCGGAAGGATTTGCCGATCATCCGCTGCTGCGCCGGATCGGGGCGCTCTATCTGGCGACGCGGGACGAGGAGGGCGCGCTTGCGGCGTGCGCGGGCGCGCTGGCGCGGCGCGGGGTCGAGCATCTTTTGATACAGGCGAGCGAGGCGGGCGCGTTTTGCCCGGTTGTCAGGACCGGCGATTTTTCGGCCGCGCTCTATGAGCCGGGATGCGCGGACATCGATGCGCATGCGCTGCTGCAGGGTTATCTCAGAGCGGCGCGGGCCGATGGGCTCGAGATTTTGCTTTCGACAGAGGCGGTTTTTCTGGAGCGGCACGGCGGACGCTGGCATCTGGCGGCTTCGGGTGTGACTCTTACGGCGGGTTCGGTGATCGATGCGGCCGGGGCCTGGGCCGATGACGTGGCCGGGAAAGCCGGCATCCGCCCGAAGGGCTTGCAGCCTTATCGACGGACCGCGATCACCTTCGATCCGCCCGCCTCGGCGGATGTGCGGACCTGGCCGATGACCTTTGATGTGGCGGAGACATGGTATTTCAAGCCGGAGGCCGGGCGGGTGATGGCGTCTCCGGTCGATAAGACGGCGAGCGCGCCGTGCGATGCGGCGCCCGAGGAGCTCGACATTGCCGTGGCGATCGACCGCATCGAGCGGGCGACGGTGATGACGGTGCAAAAGGTTCAGAGCAAATGGGCCGGGCTGCGCACCTTTGCGCCGGACGGGCAGCCGGTGATCGGGGCGGACCCGGACGAGCCGAGCTTCATCTGGCTGGCCGGGCAGGGCGGCAATGGGGTGATGGGCGCGCCGGCCGCAGCGCGGCTCGCGGCCGCGATCGCCATGGGGGCGGGCCTGCCGGAATTCGTAGCAAACAGCGGGATAAATCTCGATGCGATGGCGCCGGCGCGGTTCGCGGCGGTCAATATGTAGCCCAGATGCCGGGAGTCGCGAGCTCGATGAGGTGCTGGTCCGGATCGCGGAAATAGAGGCTGTGGCCGCCGCGCGGCCAGTCCGTGCGGCCTTCGATCGCGATGTCGTGGCGGGCGAGATGCGCTTCCCATGCGGGAAGGTCTTCGGCTGCGATCGCGAAGGCGGTGTGGATGCGGCCCGTTCCGTCGTGCGGGGGAATCGTGCCGCCGGGGAGATGCACCGTTTCGTTCGTGCTGCCGGCGAGGAAGAGCAGCAGCACGCTTCGCCCGCCGACATCGAGCGCGCAGAGCCGCTCGTCCGCGAAGAGGAGGGGAAGCTGCATCACCTCCTCGTAGAAGCGGCGCGCGGGCGCGAGGGCGGCGACATAGAGCGCGGTTTCGAGGACGGAGGCGAGGCGCGGCATCGCGCCCGCCCCTACCCGAGCTTGCCGCCGAGCTCGTCCTCGATGTGCACGCGGATGATCTCGTCGAAGGATTTCTCCGCAACGAAGCCGAGGGCGGCGGCGCGCCCGGGCGAGAAATTGCGTGGCCAGCCCTCGACGATTTTGGCGATGGCGGGATCGGGCTCGCGGCGGATGCGCTTCACGGCCGCTTCGCCGGCGACGCGGCGGAGTGCGGCGATCTGCTCGCCGACGGTGGCCGAGAGGCCGGGCATCGAGAGCGCGCGGCGCGCGCCGAGCGGGGCGAGGTCGATCGTTGCGGCGTGGATGAGGAAGCCGACCGCGGAGCGCGGGCTGGCGTGCCAGTGGCGCACGTCTTCCGATACCGGCAGCACGGCCTCCTGGCCGGCGAGCGGCTCGCGCAGGATGCTCGAGAAGAAGCCGGATGCCGCCTTGTTCGGCTTGCCGGGGCGGATGGAGATGGTGGGCAGGCGAATGGCGATGCCGTCCATGAAGCCGCGGCGCGTGTAGTCGCAGAGAAGAAGCTCGCCGATCGCTTTCTCGGTGCCGTAGCTGGTGAGCGGGGCGGTGAGGAATTCGTCGTCGATTGCTTCCGGGAAGGGCGCGCCGAAGACCGCGATCGAGGACGTGAAGACCATGCGTGGGCGATAGGGTTTTTCCCGGCCTTCGAGGCGGACGGCTTCGAAGAGCGCGCGCGTGCCGTCGAGATTGACGCGGTAGCCCTTCTCGAAATCGGCCTCCGCCTCGCCGGAGACGATGGCGGCGAGATGGAAGATGATATCGGGCCGGGCGGCGATCGCGCGCGCGGCCTCGCCGGGAAGCGAGAGATCGGCCGCGCGGGTTTCGATCGTGCCGGGGAAGGCGGCGGGCTTTTCGGGCGGGACGATATCGAGCAGGGTCAGCGCGGTGATGGCGCGCCCGCCGAGCGTGGCTTCCGCCGCGAGCCGCGTGGCGAGCTTGCGGCCGACCATGCCTGCGGCGCCGATGATGAGGACATGCATGATCCGCTCCTCCCCTTTTCTCTCCGATGCGTCCAGTGCTGATATGGGCCGTTCTCTCCGTCAACCTGGGGC
Source organism: Acetobacteraceae bacterium (assembly GCA_030037175.1). Lineage (GTDB taxonomy): Bacteria > Pseudomonadota > Alphaproteobacteria > Acetobacterales > Acetobacteraceae > JAKAWQ01. The sequence goes on along the minus strand of JASHRV010000423.1, from coordinate 9,883 downwards.
CTCGCCTTGAGCGGGCATGATACCGCGGCCATGAGCCTTCGTCCGGGCGACGAGGTGGCGATTGTCCTGCCGGCGGCGCAGCTGCCCGAGGCGGAGGCCGGGCTCTTGGAGGATGCCGCGCGGGTGCTCGAAGGCTGGGGGCTCAGCGTGGCGATGCGCGCGGAGCGCACGCATCATTTCTATCTCGCCGGGACCGATGCGGCGCGGGCGGCGCATCTCAACGAGGTGATGGCGGAGCCGGCGGTGCGGGCGGTGTTTGCCGCGCGCGGCGGCTATGGCGGCATGCGGCTGCTGCGCCATCTCGATCCGGGGCTCGGGCATGTGGAGAAGTTCCTTGTCGGGTTCAGCGATGTCACGGCGCTGCATCTCGTGGCGGCGAGGCTGTGGCCGCGCGTGCGGGCGGTGCATGCGCCGAACATCGCCGCGCGGCATTTCCTCGGGCCCGAGCCGGAGGCGGAACGGAATCGCGCGGCGCTGCGTGCCGCGCTTTTCGATCCCGGCTACGAGGTGGACGAGCCGGTTGCGTTCCTCCGCGAGGGGCGGGCGGAAGGTCCGCTCGCCGGCGGGTGCCTGTCGCTCCTGGCGGCGATGATGGGCTCGGGATTCGTTCCGGATACGGATGGGAGCATCTTTTTCCTCGAGGATGTGCGCGAGGCGCCCTACCGGATCGACCGCATGCTCGTGCAGCTGCGCAATGCCGGACTGTTCGAGAACGTTGCCGGGGTGGTGTTCGGCGAGATGCGCGAATGTGCGGACGGGATCAACGATCTTCGCGAGATCATTGCGGACGTGCTGGCGGATGGCTCGTTCCCGGTCGCCTTCGGGCTGCCGGCCGGGCATGGGCCCCGGAACATCGCGCTGCCCTTGGGCGGGCGCGCCGCGCTTGATTCCGTGAGCGGGCGGTTTCGGCTCGGGTGACGGATTCTTTCGTTCGGAGTCCCGAGCTGGAGCGGTGGTCCGGAGAACGGGAAGAAGTTTTCTGGTTCTCTTTTTCAAAAGAGAACAACAGAGAACACCTCAATCGGCCGCGCCTTTCTGGTGCTCCATCAGTCGCGGCATGAGCTCGACGAGGTTGCACGGGCGGTGGCGGGCGTCGAGCTGGAAGAGCAGGATATCGTCCCATGCGTCCTTGACCGCGCTCGTGCTGCCGGGCAGGGCGAAGAGGTACGTTCCCGCGGCGACGCCGCCGAGCGCGCGCGACTGCATGGTCGAGGTGCCGATTTTCGCGTAGCTCAGCATGCGGAAGAGCTCGCCGAATCCTTCGATCTTCTTTTCCAGGATGCGTTCGAAGACCTCGGGCGTGACGTCCCGCCCGGTGATGCCGGTGCCGCCCGAGGTGATGACGACGTCGACCGCGGGGTCGCCGATCCAGGCGCTGAGCCGCGCTTCGATGCGCGCGGGCTCATCGCGCTCGATCGCGCGCGCGACCAGGCGGTGCCCGGCCGCGACGATCCGTTCGGCGAGCGCGTCGCCCGAGGTGTCGTTCTTCTCGGTGCGCGTGTCCGAGATCGTCAGCACCGCGATGTTCACAGGCAGGAACACGCGGCTCGTATCGATGCCCGCCATGCTGCTCTCCCTAATCGGGGGATATTTGGGCGAGGCGGGGGCTCAATGCAACGCGAGCGAGGTCTCGGCCATGCGGCCGGTGTCCGCCTCCGCGGTGAAGCGGGGGAAATTCCCTTGCGCGAGCGCATCGAGGCTCGGGGTGGGCAGGCCGAGCCGCATGGCGTAGATCCAGGTATAGCCGAGCACGGTCTCGACGAAGTGCCGGGTCTGGCCGTTCGGGATCGATTCGATGAAGAGCAGCGGGTCGCCGCCGTCGCGGATCGTCTGCGCCCAGCCGGCGAAGGCGTTGGGCCCGCCATTGTAGCTGCCGAGCACGTCGAGGAGATCGTCGTCGACGCCCGATTGCTGGGCGAGGTACTGGATGTAGCGCTGCCCCACTTCGAGATTGACGCCCGGATCGTCGAGCGGGCTGCCCCAGTGGCCGGTGGCCGCGGCCGCGGCGACGGGCATCAATTGCATCAGGCCGCGCGCGCCGGAGGCGGAGACCGCGTCGGCGTCGAAATTCGATTCGAGCCGTGTCAGCGCATAGACGAGCGCGGGATCGAGGACGAAGCCGCCCGCGGGCGAGAGCGAGGGCATGGGAGCCGCGGGCACGCTGGCGAGCTGCCGGCCGGACGCGGTGGACATCAGCTCGGAGAGCCGCGCCACGAGCTCGGGCATGCCGGCGTGGGCGGCGACGAGGATCACCGAATGGCTGAAGGGGTGGTCGTTCTCCATCATCGGCCAGAGGGTTGCGAGCTCGGCGGCGGCGAGCGCGGGCTGGCCCACCTGGATGAGGGCGAAGGCGCGCCAGCCGGCGGCGGTGGCGGCGACGGCGTCGATATCGGCCTCGCCGAGCGTGGGCATGCCCGCGCCCGCGCCGAAATCGGGCCCGAGCCCGAGCATCCGCCCGGCGAGCAGCCCGTAGAAGGTGCCGCCCTGGGCGGCGGCGCGCTCCATCCATGGCAGCCATTGCCGGGGCTGGTGGAGATAGAGGGCGGCGCGCGCGGCCCAGAACGCGCCGGCGGCGATCAGGGGCGGGGCCGCGTCCGTCGCGGCGGTGGCGGCGCGGAAATAGGTGCCGGCCTGCTCGAAGCTGCCGAGGCGCCAGGCGGCCAGGCCCGCGACATAGGCGGAGGCGCCGTCCTCGCCGCCGGCGGCGCGGTACGCGGCGGAGGCGATCCCGAGCGCCTCCTCGTCGTGGTTGGCGACGAAGAGGGCGCGCGCGACGATGGCCTTGAGCGCCCCGGTATGGGCGACGGTGAGGCCGCGGATTCCGTCCACCATCCTGAGCGCGGTGCTCGTCTCGCCGGCGCCGGCGCAGTCCGCGACGGAGACGGCGAAGGAGGAGACGCCCTCCGTCTCGGCCTCGATCGGGTCGGTGAGCACGGGCGCGGGCCCGTCCCTCATCGCCGGGGCGGGCAGGCCCGCCACGTCCGGCGCGGGAGGCATGCGCGCGCCGCGCGGCAGCTTGCGGGCGAGGAGCGCGTAGATCGCCGGCGCCGGCGCCTGATCGCCGAAGCGGCCGAGCCAGTCCTCGAGCTGCGTGGCGGTGCTGATCGTGTAGGGGCCGAGATAGCGGTCGGCGAGGATGCTGCCGAGGAGGGTCTTGTCCGTGAGCTCGGCGGTTGCCTGCTGGGCGGCGGTGATCCGGCCGCTGTCCTGGAGGGCGAAGATGCGGCGGACGATGGCGGCCTCGCTCGGCGCGAGCGGCTCGGGCAGCGCGACCTCGGCGCCGTTGGGTGGGGCCGCGCGCGGAACCGCCATGGCGGTTTCCGGCGCGGTTTCCCGCGCAGATTGAGCGTGCGCGGTCGATACCGCGGCTCCCGCGAGTAGCGCGGCCCCGGCGACGAAGGCCCGGGCGGCGTTCAGGCGGGAGAGCGTTCGACCGATCCCTCGCATGGCTTCGGCCCTACACGGCGCGGTGGTCTCGGGCAACCCCCACCGGCGAGACGAATCTAAAAAAGTAGCATATTGCAGCGCGAAACCGGGCTTTAGCGGACGATCCGGTGCTCACAAATTCGTGAGCGCATGCGATTTATCAATGTCTGCATCCAGCACCCGGCGCAGCGAGAGGAGATCCGCCCATGCCTCGCGCTTGGCGGCCTGGGTGCGGAGCAGGTAGGCGGGGTGGTACGTGGGCAGGGTGGGGACCGGGTCGGGAAGGCCCGGGATGGCGATCTCGACCCAGCGTCCGCGCTGGCGCCGGATCCCTTCGCTGCGGCCGGTGAGCGCCCGGGTCGCGAGCCCGCCGAGGAGCACCAGCCGCCGCGGCCGGACGAGGGCGAGGTGGCGGAGCAGGAAGGGCAGGCAGAGAGTGATCTCCTCGTCGGTCGGCGTGCGGTTGCCGGGCGGCCGCCAGGGCAGCACGTTGACGATCAACGCTTTTTTCCGGTCGAGCCCGATGCTTGCCAGCATCGCGTCGAGGAGCTGGCCGGCGGCGCCGACGAAGGGCAGGCCGGTGCGGTCCTCCTCCGCGCCGGGGGCCTCGCCGATGAAGACGAGGCCGGCATCGGGGTTGCCGTCCGAGAAGACGAGGTTGGTGGCGGTCGCGGAGAGGGGGCAGCCGTCGAAGGCGGCGATCGCGGCGCGCAGTTCCTCGCGGGTGGCCGCGCGGTTGGCGAGCGCCCAGGCGCGCGCCACGGCTGGTCCGCCCACGGACGTGCCCAGGGACGTGCCTGGCGGCTTGGCTGGCGCCCCGGGGGAAGTCGTCGGCGGGCCGGCCGGCGGGGCCGGCGCGGTCAGCCGGTCCTGAGGCGTCTCGGCCAGCGCCTCGTCGGCCCCCCAGGCGAGCTGCAGGCGAAGCGCCTCCACCGCCCCCGGCACCGCCCCCGGCACCCCCATCGTCGGGCCAGGGCTTATCCGCCGGCCTGCTGCATCGCGAGGTCGGTGTAATGGGCAGCGCTGATGAGATCGTTGCTGCCGAGCGCGCTCAGCGCCGCGCTGATGTTCTGCACCAGCGGCGAACTGTCGGGCTGGCCGCCGGCGTTGTACTGGACCGAGCGGGTGAGCGCGAGCGTCTCGGCGTTCTCGAGCGCTTCCTGGGCGCGGCCGGTCTGGCCCGCGGTGAGCGAGGAGCGCGCGACCGAGAGATACTGGCCGACGGTCGCGTTGGGACCGAGGCCGGTGCTCGGCAGCGCCGGCGCGACCGTCGAGGTCGGGTTGCTCGAGGGCAGGTTGCTCGCCTTGGTCGAATAGGGGTTCTGGCCGTAGGGCGGCCCGCCCGGCTGGCCCATGGTGTTCATGGTCTGCGCCTGGACAGCAGAGGGGGCGGCCAGGGGGCCGGCGATCGCAAGCCCCGCGATCGCCGAGCAGCACAGCAGGATCCGTCTCGTCGTCATCTTGCTTCTCTCCTCAACCTGCCGCCGCGGCCCGCTGCCGCGGCCTCCATTCCCGGAATATAGGCATCTTGGGCCGCCCGGGCCTTGCCCCCCCTCCGCCCCGGGGATAACTGCGGCCAAGGGTTTGACTTCCTTGCGGACGGCTTCCTTACAGACGGGGCGCGATGGCGGAAGACCGTGAATCGATGGCGTTCGATGTCGTGGTGGTGGGCGCCGGGCCGGCCGGGCTCGCCGCCGCCATCCGCCTCAGGCAATGCGCGCCGGAGGCCAGCGTGTGCGTGGTCGAGAAGGGAGCGGAGGTCGGCGCGCATATCCTCTCCGGCGCGGTGATCGAGCCCCGCGCGCTCGATGAGCTCTTGCCGGAGTGGCGCAAGAGCGGCGAGCCGCCGCTCGCCACGGCGGCGGCCGAGGACCGCTTCCTCCTTCTCACGGCAGACCGCGCGCTCAGGCTGCCGACGCCGCCGCAGATGAGGAACCACGGCAATTTCGTGGGCTCCCTCGGCAATCTCTGCCGCTGGCTCGGCAAGGAGGCGGAGGCGCTCGGGGTCGAGATCTATCCGGGCTTCGCCGCCGCGGACCTGATCGAGGAGGACGGGCGCATCGCCGGCATCGTCACCGGCGAGATGGGGGTGGAGAAGTCGGGCGAGCGGGGGCCGAACTTCCAGCCCGGCATGGAGCTCCGCGCGCGCCTCACCCTCTTCGCCGAGGGCTGCCGCGGCTCGCTCACCAAGCGGCTCGTCGCCCGCTTCGCGCTCCGCGAGGGCCGCGCGCCGCAGACCTACGGGATCGGGATCAAGGAGCTCTGGGAAGTTCCGCAGGAGATCCATCGGCCCGGCCTCGTCATCCACACGGTCGGCTGGCCGCTCGACCGCGCGACCTATGGCGGCTCGTTTCTTTATCACTGGGGCGGGAATTTCGTCTCGACGGGCTTCGTCGTCGGGCTCGATTACCGCAACCCCTGGCTCTCGCCCTTCCAGGAGATGCAGCGCTTCAAGACCCATCCGGCGCTGCGCGGGAATTTTGCGGGCGGCAGGCGGATCGGCTATGGCGCGCGGGCGCTGAACGAGGGCGGGCTGCAATCGATCCCCCGGCTCGTCTTTCCCGGCGGCGCGCTGATCGGCTGTGCGGCGGGCTTCCTCAACGTGCCCAAGATCAAGGGCACGCACACGGCGATGAAGTCGGGGATGCTGGCCGCCGAGGCGGCGGCCGAGGCGCTGCGCGGCCCGGGCCCGGCGGACCTCGCGGGCTACGAGGAAAATCTGCGGAAAAGCTGGGTCTGGTCGGAGCTCGCCGCGGCGCGCAACCTGCGCCCGGCCTTCGCCCATGCGGGGCTCTGGGGCGGACTCGCCTATGCCGCGCTCGATACCTACGTCTTCCGCGGCCATGCTCCCTGGACGCTCCGCCATCCCCATCCCGACAACGCCACCCTCATGCCGGCGGACGCGGCGCCCCGGATCGATTATCCGAAGCCCGACAACGTGCTCACCTTCGACCGGCTCTCCTCGGTCTTCATCAGCAACACCAATCACGAGGAGGATCAGCCCTCGCATCTGCATCTCGCCGACCCGGCCCGGGCGATCGCGGTCAACTGGGAGCGCTACCGGAGCCCGGAAACGCGCTACTGTCCGGCCGGGGTTTACGAGATCGTGGGCGCCGAGGAAGGAGCGCCGCGGCTGGTTGTCAATGCCCAGAACTGCGTCCATTGCAAGAGCTGCGATATCAAGGACCCAACGCAGAATATCGATTGGGTGCCTCCGGAAGGCGGCGGCGGTCCCAATTATCCGCCGGGGATGTGAGGAGCCGATCATCCGCCTTGCTCAAGAGCCCGATTGAGAATGCCGCTGCGGTGGTCGTCCGGCCCGCTGCGGCGCATTCTTAGACGGGCTCTGACACGGGCATGAATAGCGAAGCCGCCTGACCCCATGGTATAGGATCGCCGAATGTTGAAGCTGCGCCTGCTGCGTCCGTTCCTTCTCGTCCTCAGCCTGCTCTCGGCCTGCGCGGCGGGAGGCGCCCCGACGACGGACAGCGGCGCCTCGGACAACGGGGCCTCGGGCCGCGCCTACGGCGCCTTCCTCGATGCCCGCTTCGCCGACAGCCAGTTCGCGCTCGGCGCGGCCGCAAGCTACTACCGCGAGGCCTCGCGCGCCGATCCGTCCGATCCGGTGCTCCGCCAGCAGGCCTTCCTCGCCAGCCTGATGGCGGGCGATCCGGACGCGGTGAGCCTGGCGAGGACGGCGCCGGACAACCAGGTGGCGCAGCTCCTGCTGATCAATCAGGCGGTGCTGGCCGGGAACTGGTCCGCCGCGATCAGCGGAATCCGCAACCTGCCCCAGGAGGGCCTGACCCAGATCCTGGACCCGATCCTGCTCGCCTGGGCCGAGCAGGGCGCAGGGCGGACGGACGCCGCGCTCGGGACGCTGCAAACCTATCTCAGCGGGCCCGAAGCGCGCGGCATCGACGCGCTGCACGCGGCGCTGATCGCCGACCTCGCCGGCCGCACCGCGATCGCCGACAAATACTACGCCCTCTCCGGCCAGGGCTTCGCCGTGCCCAACCTCCAGGTCGCCCGGGCGATCGCGAGCTGGCAGGCGCGGCAGGGCCATCTCGCCGCGGCGCGGGCGACGATCGCCGCACTCGGCGCCGGCAACAGCGACCTTGCCATGGCCGTGCCGGCGCTCGAGCGCGACGTCGCCGACCGCCCCGTGGCAACCCCCGCCCAGGGGATGGGCGAGGCCTATCTCGCGATCGGCGCAAGCCTCCGCCAGGAGGATTCGCCCGACTTCACGGTGATCCTGCTGCGCCTCGGGCTCGGCCTCAATCCCGACCTGACCCCGGCGCGCCTTCTGCTCGCCGACGTCCTGGACAGCCAGAACCAGCCGCAGGCCGCGCTCGACGCGCTTGCCCCGGTGCCCGAGAGCGACCCGCTCAGCGCCATCGTCTCCCTGCGGCGGGCCGCCCTGCTCGATCAGGTCGACAAGACGGATCAGGCGCTCGCCCTGCTCGACCGCCTGTCCGCCCAGTATCCCGACCGGCCCGAGCCGCTCGAGGTCAAGGGCGATATCTTGCGCGGGCACGAGCAATGGCAGCAGGCGCTCACCGCCTATGACGGCGCGATCGCCCGCCTCGGCCAGCCTCAGCCCTCGGACTGGACGCTCTTCTACGATCGCGGCATCGCCTACGACCAGGTGAACGATTGGGCCAAGGCCGAGCCCGATTTCCAGAAGGCGCTGCAGCTCCAGCCCAACGAGCCCTACGTCCTCAACTATCTCGGCTATTCCTGGGCGGTGCAGGGACGGCACCTGGCCGAGGCGCACCAGATGATCGCCAAGGCGGCGGAGCTCAGGCCGAATGACGGGGCGATCCTCGACAGCCTCGGCTACGTGATGCTCCGCCAGGGCGACACCGCCGGCGCGCTGCACTGGCTGCTCCGGGCAGTCACGCTGGAGCCGGACGATCCGACCATCAACGGCCATCTCGGCGATGCGTACTGGGCCGTCGGCAACAAGCTCGCCGCGCGCTATCAGTGGCAGCTCGCCCTCTCGATGCACCCGACCCCGAGCGAGGCGGCCAAGCTGCAATCCAAGCTGGGCGGGGATTACGGCGATCTCGGCGTGGCTCCGGCGCCGGGCGCCTCGACGGCCGAGAGCCACAAGCCATAACCGGCCTGTTCGAGGAAGCCGCGCCGGCCAAGGTCAATCTCTTCCTGCACGTGACCGGCCGGCGAGAGGACGGCTACCACACGCTCGACAGCCTGGTCGTCTTCGCCGGGATCGCCGACCGCATCGCCGCCACCGAAGCGGACGCGCTTTCGCTGACGATCAGCGGACCCTGCGCGGCAGGGCTTTCGGCCGGCGAGGACAATCTCGTCTGCCGCGCGGCGCGGACGCTGGCCGAGGCCACCGGGCGCGAGCCCCGGCTCGCGCTGCGGCTGACGAAGCATCTGCCCCACGCGGCCGGGCTCGGCGGCGGTTCCGCCGATGCGGCCGCGTGCCTCCGTCTGCTCGCCCGGGTCTGGGGTGTGAAAGCGCCCGATGCCCTCGCGGCGAAGCTCGGCGCGGACGTGCCGGTCTGTCTCGGCGCGCGGGCCGCGCGGATGGCCGGGATCGGCGAGAGCCTTTCGCCCCCGCCCTCGCTGCCGGAATTCGGGCTCTGCCTCATCAATCCCCGCGTGCCCGTGCCCACCGCCGCGGTATTCGCTGCCCGGCAGGGTCCTTTCTCCCCGGCTGCGGTCCTGCCCGAAGGCTGGCGCGATGCCGCCTCGCTCGCCGCCGATCTCGCAGAGCTCGGCAACGACCTCGAGGCGCCGGCGATGGAGCTCTGCCCGGCGATCTATCCCGTCCTCGACGCGCTCGAGCGGCACCCGGGCTGCCTTCTCGCGAGGGTGAGCGGCTCGGGCGCGACCTGCTTCGGGCTCTTCCCGGACGCGGCAAGCGCGGACGAAGCGGCCAATACGCTCGCGCGGCCGGGCTGGTGGTGCTGGGGCGGCGGACTCTCGGGCTTAAAGTGAAGTGTGGAATTTGAAGTATTGAAAAGGACAGGCCTTCTTTTCTTCTTTTTCTGAAGAAAAAGAAGCAAAAAGACTTTTCCCCGTTTTCCGGACCCGGGCAAAGCTCGGGCCTCCGAACGACCCTTTCTCAGACCTGGGTGTCGTCGTTGTCGAAACCGCCCGGATCGAAGCCCCCCTGATTGGGGTCGAAATCGGCCTGGGTCGGATCGAAGCCCGCCTGCGAAGGATCGAAGCCGCCCTGGTTCGGGTCGAACCCCGCCTGGCCGGGATCGAAATTCCCCTGGTTGGGATCGAACCCCGCCTGGTTGGGATCGAAGTTCCCCTGGTTCGGGTCGGCCCAAGGGCTCGCGCCCGGGTTCCCGTTCTCGTTGATGATGGTGACGTTCTCCGGCGTGCCGCCGCCGAAGGGGACGCCGCCCCCGAACCCGCCGCCGAAGGCGGTGTGGGGGGAAAAGAGGCTCATCAGCGCATTGGCGGCCACGACGCC
>JASHRV010000422.1 GCA_030037175.1 Acetobacteraceae bacterium | reverse complement strand
ATTCGCCGGGCGGGGGAACGGGCGCGCGAACTGATTGACCAAATTCTGAGCTTTGCCAGACGGCGCGACGGGCGGCGGACTCCGGTTGACATGCATGTGGTGATGGATGAGGCGAGGTCTTTGCTGAGCGCATCGCTGCCTGCAACGGTCGAGCTTTCGGTTCGCGAGGCACCGGAAGCGATGGTCGTATGGGGCGTGCACGCACAATTGCTGCAAGTGGTTCTCAATCTTTGCAACAACGCCGCCCAAGCCATGGAGCACGACGGCCGAATCGAGATCGACATAACTGCGGAGCACATCCCGGCGGCCCGATCTCTCAGTCACGGATCGCTTGCACCCGGCCGGTTCGTGCGGATCGCGGTTGGCGATGCTGGCAGCGGCATCGAGGCGGCGGCGCTGGATCGCATCTTCGAGCCGTTCTTCACGACGCGAGCCACTGGCAACGGGCTTGGCCTGGCAACCGTGTGGGAGATCGTACGCGAGCATGGCGGCGCGATGCATGTGCAAAGCACGCCAGCCCGCGGCAGCCGTTTCGAAGCCTGGCTGCCCGGCATCGACGCTCCGGCAGCGTCTGCGGACGCGGAGGCTTCCACTTTTCCTTTCGGGCGCGGCAAGACCGTGCTGGTGCTGGAGACCGACGCCGACCGCCTGCTTCAAGACGAGGAATTGCTCGCGGCGGTCGGGTACGAACCGGTCGGGTTCAGGCGTGTGACGGATGCAAGGGCGGCGTATCTCACCTCACCGGAGCGCTTCGACGCTGTTGTGGTGGGGCATGTGTGGCCGCCGGCAGAAGCGTTGGAATTTGCATCATCCCTGCGCGTCGTGTCGCACGACACGCCGATCCTGCTCGCGACACCGTCGAACGATGCGGTCGGCGCCATGGCGCTCGTCAACGCCGGAATTTCCGAAGTGGTCTCCTGGCCCATCAAGGTGGCAGAGATCGCCATGACTCTCGATGACCATCTGGGGCCGTCCGGCATCAATCGCCGGCTTGGGCGGCGCTATCCCCACGGACCTCCTGCCAAGGGCTGAGCCTTGGGAACCCTTTTGTCTTTGGTGGATGTGGCGGGCGTTGAGAGTATGCAATAGCCTGGGGCAAGTTACACTGCGACTTGTCCCACTGCCAATTGGACGGGTCTTGCGCAAAGCTTGGTGACCGGAAATCTGATCGGATCGGCAAAATGCGGGTGTGCGCTAATGTTTCTCTGAGGCGGCCCCTTCTAATGTGCCGAGCGCCCTCGGGAACGCGGTGAGCTCAGCTTTGTGAGCCGTTTCACGGGCTTTTCGCACGGGATCTAGGAGTGCAATCGTTAACTTTGCGGTAGACCCAGCGCCTTTGCAATCGCGGGCAATCACCTCGATACCGGGATGCGCCGACAGCCGGGCCCCGATCACGCCGGCGCGACGCGGAGTGTGGCACCGATCACCGTCAGGGCTGGCAGGCTCATGTCGATGCCGAAGGATGGCAGTGCGACGAGGAAGCGTTCAGCAGGGTGAAGCCCAAGGATTGCGGGTGAATGCGCACGATACAGCATCCTTCGATAGCAGGCGGTGTGTCGGCAGCACGAGGATGCCCAGCACCCGCGCTGGGCATCCTCGGGGAGTGTGGCTAGCGGAAGGAGGCGGTGGCGAAGGCCTCCTCCAGCGGACGTACAGGGAAGTGTCCGCGCTTCCCGGCCCTGCCAGACGCCGTGCCTTTGTGCGACCCACCGGTCACCTGATCGAGGGTCCGCAGAATTTCGGCGCGTGTATTGATGCTGCGGAACTCGTCCTTCATCGCCGCGGCGCGCCGGCGATACTTCGCTTCATCGAGCACCGACCGCACTGCCGCGCGCAGCTCTTGCGGCGTTGGCTCGTTGGTGACCAGATTGATCCCAACGCCGGACCACCCGACGCGCGCGTTCACGTCCGCCTTGTCCTCGGTCAACCCTGCGGTGACCAGTGGAATGCCGAAGCTCATCGCCTGGTTGACGGTGCCATAGCCGCCGTTGGTGACCAGCACATCAACTTTCGGCAACAGCCACTCGAACGGCAGAAAGGTGGAGACGCGTGCGTTGGCGGGGATCTGGCCGGGAATAGCGTCGGGCGGTCGACCGCCCGTGGTTGCGACCACGAGCACGTCTGGCTCCTCGGCGAGTCCCTTCAGTGTTGGGGCAATCAGCAGGCCAAGATTGTGGTTTGCCACAGTCCCCTGCGTGACCAGAACGACCTTGCGCGAGCCATCGAGTTCGTGCGCCCAGGGCGGCAGCGGCGCCTGGTTCGGAACCATCGGCAGGATGCCGACGAAGTTCACGGTCGGTGGGAATTTGCGTGGAAACTCGAAGCTCGGCACCGAGAGCTGCATATAAATGTCGGCAAGTGCCACCACGGATTCGAACAGCGTCATCGACAGCGGCCCGGCCCCGAGCTCGTTCAGCGTCTGCTCAAGCCGCCGGGACACGGGCTGATAGACGACACGGCGGAACTCCTTGTCGATTCCGGCGTATTTCTGCCGTTCGGCCTGAGTGACCGCCGGCGGCAGGCCAAGGAAGTTCGGCGCGCCGTCCTCACGGTACCAATGCAGGAAGGATGTGCCGCACATGATCACGGGCGGGCGCTTCGCGCGCTGGGCAAGCAGTAGCGGCAGAAGGCCGAAGAACATGTTGTCACCAATGATGACATCGGCCGGGAATTCCTGCAGGCTCTGTCGCAGGCCCTCGTATTGCGGCTCGATGCTGTCCACGAGAAAGCGTTCCATTGCCACCTGCAGCCATTCGAGCCCAGGCGGGATGACCTTCAGCTCCGGCGCAACCGCGAAGGGGTCCTGCGGATCGAAGTCCGCGCCAGGGGGGGCTCGGAATCCCAGCCCTGCGCGTTCGATGCGGTCGCGCACACAGCTGCCCGTCAGGCAGACGATCTTGTGGCCCTCGGGTCTTAGCAGGTGCGCCACCCCAAGCAACGGATTGAGATGGCCGGCTGTCGGCATAGAAGCCATAAGAATTTTCATGTGATCCTCTCGCTCTACTTGATCGAATGGTCCGCTCGCGTAGGTCGTTCCAGAAGAATGGTCTGACGCTTTGGCTCATGCAGAGCGAATGTTTGGCGATCGCGGTTACGACCTTGCCTCAGTCAGGCGAGGATTGGCTACTGTTGCAATGTATCCGGGATTCGCATCAACGACGTCGAAGGCAATCGATCCATTGACACCTGCACTCGCAAGCGCCACGTCCCGCCAGGAAGCCTTCCCGCGCGCAAAAGGGGACCGCCTCGTGACAAGACAATGCTCCGGATTTTCCGTTGAATTTCGCTGCACATCAGGCAGCGTCAGCCGAGTTTACCTCGGCCAACGGAATTCAAAGAAAGCAAGGCGAATCGCAGACATCGCGGCCTGCGATGGCCGAAGCTCCGTTTCGGCTTGCAGCGAGAGCGAGATGGGCGGTCGGAACTGAGGTGTCTTTGTCCTGTGCTGGCTGCCAAGTCCTGCACTCGCGAAGAAGGCTCGTCGTGGTGCCTGTAAACGCAGGCCCGTTGCACGTCGCAGGAATCGTGTTTCGGCCGCAACCGGATGGATGAACGACTTTGCCTACGATCTGGAGTCGTCGTGGGCGTTCAAGTGTCTCTAATGTCGAGCTATGACGATCGAATAGCGCCTTTCCCACAGTGTGCTATCAGGGCATGTTATCACCTCGCTATAGGGCTCGACGACAAACTGAAGTGCGCCCCTGGAGGTGGACGGATCGGCTGGTGTGAATTGACCCGCCCGGCTGGTCTTTCGGGGAATGGAAGCCATCGCCAAGCACTGTTCCCACAGCGTCGCGTTCAAGCGTCAAGCGGCGTAGGAGTTCATTGCCGGTGAGACCCTGCATGGCCTCACTAAGCGGTATGACATGTCGCGCAACCTAATTCGGATCTGGATCCAGAAGTATGAAGCCGGCGAGTTCGATGACGAGGCAGAGGCAGATGACATACCGCAGGTCTACGAATCAAAGGTTGCTGCCCTTGAACGCTCCGTTGGCCGGCCCAAACGCAGCTTGCACCCAATGCGCCAATGATCCCTCACATACAACGTTCTTCTTTGCGACCGCCGGCAGTTATAATCCAGGGGACGGTGGTCTCGATGGCGTCCACTACGACGTGCACGGCAGTCTTTGGGCGCTGTGCGGCATCGGTGGGATCATCGAGTACGATCCGCGCGGCATCATACTTGGCTACATGTCGCTGCCGAACGGCGACACGGTGTCGACCAACTTCGCGTTTGGCGGCCGCAACAATCAGTACATCTATATGGAGGGTGCCGTCAGCGGCACGATCTGGCGGTTCAAGGCCCCTTATCCGGGACTGATCGGTCCAGGCGGCGTGCAACTGACCGAGCAGCACCAATCTGTAGCGAGCAGGGCGCCCAGGTGCCGGCGGCGTCCGGTGAACCGGCGCAACGGAGACCGCTGTAAGCGCGGCCGTTCTGCGATCGGGTCGAAGAAGCGGGGGGCTCGTGTCTGCTCTGAATCGAAGCGGACCGCCGCCGGCATCCGCGCGATGCGGAGCTTGGCGATGTGCGCCAGTTCACCTGTGCCGTGGACCCTGAAGTCCGTACCCTCCGAGGCGCCACATCAGAGCGTTCAACCAATGGTCAAAGGGAGGGGCGACCCGTTCATCGGAATACACCGTACCGTGCGATGTCCGGATGTACAGGTGAGGAACCCCCTGCAAACGAAAACGCGTATCTTCAGACGACGCCGACTCGCACAGAGTGACAAACAGCCTTGAACTGCGCAAGAAGCCGATGTAGACCCGGTGCATCGGTGCCTTTCACACGCCGTCGCAGACGTCATCCGCTTCATCTTGACAATTCGTTCCCGAGGACGTTCACGAGCGTAAGGGGTGAGATTCAGCACGCCCGATCGAGACCTCCTTCCGAACTTCCCTAACGGCCTGTATCGTTTCCCATGCGGCGGTCATACAGAACCGACGTAGCGCCATCGGACTTTGGGGGGCACTTCCAAGTGTGCCCCTTTGGCAGTAGGGTATCCGATACCACGGCAATTTGAATCGTGGTTCGGGCCAGGAGAACGTCAATGTTCGAAGATTGGAGGGCCGGCTTCCGGCGTCGTGAGGTCCTCAAATGGGCGGCGGCCGTGCAGCTGGGTGCCGGTCTCGCGATGACCCGTATGGTACGCGCCGCCACGGAATCCGGTATCCGCGGTCAACGCGGCAAACAGTTGACACTGAAACTTGGCTCGTCGCAGCCGACACATACGGAAAATGCGCATACGGTGTTCTTCGACAAATTTCTCTCCGAACTGCTGGCCCGGACAGACGGCAATGTGGGTGTCATCTTCTACGGCGATAGCGAGCTCGGCCCGGAGAACAAGTACCCGAACCAGCTCGACTCGGGTACTCTGGACATGATGATGGTCCCATCTGACTGGTCTCCGATCGTGCCGGAGATTGCGGTGCTGACGATGGGATTCCTCTTCGATTCGCTCGAACAGACCGGAAAGGTCATGGACGGCAACGCCGGGCGCTTGCTCCAAGATATCTTCATGAAGAAGACGAAGGCCGAAATCCTCGGCTGGTGCTATAATTTCGGCGCTCGGAATGTCTTGACGAAATCTGCCGTCAGCACGCCGGCGGAATTCCATGGCCTGAAACTCCGGGTTCTACCATCGCCGACGTACGTGGACACGTTCAGGCTGCTGGGGGCCGACCCGGTGCCGATGAGCTTCAACGAAATCTACACATCGCTCGAAACCGGGGTGATCGAAGGCCTCGAGCATGATCCTCCGACCATCCTTCAATTCAAGTTCTACGAATTGGCCAAGAACCTCACCCTTACGCGCCACATCTTCGACCCATGCGCGCCGATCATTGCCGATGCGACCCTGCGCAGGTTGTCACCGGCCGATCAACAAGCACTGCGGCAGGCCGCCCTAGATGGAGTCAACTATCAACGGACCCAGGCTACCGCTGCGGCCGAACAGGCCATGAACACACTGAAGCAGAAAGGGGTCAAAACGATCGAGATCGATCGGGAGACACTGGCCGCTGAGGTAAAGCCTCTATGGAAAAGGTTTACCGACCAGCACTCCGATACCAAGCCAGTCCTAGAAGCGATCTTGAATGAGACCGGGAAAACCCTCTGACCGTGCCTGCTTCACCAAGGGAGACATTGTTGGAGCAGGCGGTAGCTGGGATCGTGGCGGGTTTGTGTGCCTTGATCTTGGGGAGTGGCGTCGTCGTCGTCGTCCTTGACGTCGTATTCCGTTACTTCCTTTCGAACCCGCTGCAATGGAGTGACGAAGTCGCGATCGCCGTTCTGATCGCAATCACGTTCCTGGGCGGCGCGCTGGCGCTGCAGCGGTCCGAGCACCTAGGGGTGGGTCTGCTTCGCAACTCTCTGACCGGCCGCTGGGCTGAGCGCATGGACGGGTTCTCAGCCTGGATTGTCCTGGTTGTTTCGGTCTGTTTCACCTGGTCGTCCGTTCCGTTGCTAATGAGCGTCGCAGGGGAGACCACGGTGAGCGGCCTCCTCCCTGCGAGCATCGATTATTATCCACTGCCGGTCGGCGGGGCGGTCATGGGTCTTTTCGCGGTGCTTCACTTGAACCGCGTACCTGGACGGCCGCTGCGGGAATCCGCAATCGTGGTCGCTACAGTTGTATTGACCTTACTAGTGTGGGGGGCAGTTGCGCCGGCATCAGCGCGAACCGGCATTTGGCTGATGCTGGTGGTCGATGCCATCTGCCTGGCCGCAGCCGTACCGGCGGCATTCTCTCTCGCGGCTGGCAGCCTGGGGTACATGGCGGTCACCAACTCGCTGCCGATCATCCAGTTCACGCAGGTGATGCAAACTGGGGTTAGCAGCTTTGTCCTCCTCGCGATCCCTTTCTTCGTCCTCGCCGGCCTTGTCATGGGGATCAATGGGATGTCGAGGCGGATTATCGCCTTCCTTGACATGGTTATCGGCCGGGTACGCGGGGGACTGAGCGTAGTGATGATCGCGGCGATGGCCGTGTTCTCGGGTATCTCCGGATCAAAAAGCGCCGACGTGGCAGCAGTAGGGTCCATCATGCTGCCCGCGATGCGCCAATCTGACTATGACGAGAGCGATGCTGTTGCGCTGCTCGCCGCAAGTGCGGTCATGGGTGAGACGATCCCGCCCTGCATCAATATGATTATCCTCGGCTACGTAGCGAATGTATCGATCGGCGGGCTGTTCATAGCGGGGCTTCTGCCGGCGGGGCTGATGGCGCTGGGGCTGATCCTTGTTGCAGTACTGACGGCTCCCGGCCTGCGGACGCACGACCGCAGGGCGGTGTCATCCGGATCCTACTCCCTTGGACATATCCTGCGAACCACGGGCGGTGCGCTGACCGGAGTCTTCCTGATCGTAATCATCGTCGGGGGAATCGTGGGCGGTGTGGCGACGCCGACCGAGGTTTCCGCGGTCGCAGTGGTCTACGCACTGCTTGTTGGCGGGCTTGCCTTCCGAGAGATGAAATGGAGTTCCTTTGTCGATTTTCTGACGCGCTCTGCGTCCCTTTCCGGAATGATCCTGTTCATCGTCGCATCCGCTGAGATGCTGAGTTACCTGCTTACGGTCAACCTGATCCCGCAGAATATGGCAGCGGCTCTGGCCGTCATAGGGGAGTCTTCCGGGACCTGGGTGTTCTTGCTGATTGCGATAGGCATGCTGATCGTGATGGGCTCGGTGCTTGAGGGCGCGCCCGCGTTGATCGTGTTTGCACCCCTGTTGCTGCCGGCAGCTCAGAAGCTCGGCGTCAATCCGCTCCATTTTGGCATCTTGCTGGTCATTTCGATGGGTATCGGACTGTTCGCTCCGCCTGTTGGGGTCGGGCTCTACACCGCCTGCGCCGTGGGTCAAACCTCGGTGGAGCGCGTGGCACGGCCCATCGCAAAATACCTGGCGATCATTTTCGTTGCCCTACTTTTGATTGCGTTTGTCCCCGCGATCACCCTAGCGCTGCCGCGATGGTTCGGAGTGTCGTGAGCAGGCAGCGCGCGGCCTCGACGCCCCGAGCTGTCCGGTTGCGGCAGAATGCAAAGCCGCGAAAAGCCACCAAGGCTCGTCACGGCTTTGCATGCTCTCTGAATCGGATTGCGCTTGGTCGCTGCCAAAGTGGAAGAGATGGAGAAATTTGAAATCAGCACCGATGGTCTCATAGCCAACGTACATGAGTTGAGTGTGGAGCTCGGCTCGCTACGCGATGCGGGAGGTCGGGAGCTCCTGTGGCAAGCCGGGCCGGCTTGGCCGTGGCACGCACCGAACCTCTTGCCGATCGTCGGATGGCTGAGGGATGATCGACTGCGCCACGACGGCAAAGAGTATCAGCTGACACAGCATGGCTTCGCCCGCGATCGCTGCTTCACCTTGTTAACGCGGCAGAAAACGGCTTATCACGCGCTAAGAGGGCGGGTAACGGGTAGCTGGGAAAATACGACGAAGGGAATGCGGGTACACGTTACGAAGATCACGGCAATTGGAAGGCGATAGCAAAGCACATCGTCCGCCGGCCGATTCGTTGATCCCGGCTCGGACTCGAAGAAGTATCGGTGACGCAATTCCGGCCCCACCCTCAACGGGCGTCGCGCGGAAGCGGGATGCACGATCGAGTGACGCCGGGGGTGTTATGGGTCATGTCCCCCGTCGAATGGACGTCGGGCGTTATCATCGGCCCCGGCTTCCCCGAACATGCTTCAGCGTTAGCCGTACCGACGGCCAGGCCGCAGCCGATCTCGTCATTTGGCGCACCCAGGGTCGATCCCGCTTTACTTTTCTTCGCTTCGTCGCCTTCATCGGCGATTCGCGTCTGGAGCTGTCGTCGCTGCTTCAATACCTCGGCCCAC
This sequence comes from Acetobacteraceae bacterium, assembly GCA_030037175.1. Taxonomy (GTDB): domain Bacteria; phylum Pseudomonadota; class Alphaproteobacteria; order Acetobacterales; family Acetobacteraceae; genus JAKAWQ01. The sequence goes on along the minus strand of JASHRV010000422.1, from coordinate 8,484 downwards.
CCTATTGACAGGGCGCGCCGGTTCCGCCTTTATCAGCGTCGGGTGATGGGGTCCACCTAGTAACCGCCCTTGGGGCTGATGACTCCTCCGTTCGGTGGCCGTGCGACGGAGGAGTGGTTTGGCGTCTATTGTGCGGAGACGAGAAAGACCCTCGCGGTCTGTTTTTTTTGTCGTCGATCCCAGGGACCGAGCGCGATGACGATGCGCGATGTCCTCCTCCAGATCGCGCAGGTGCTGACCGTTCTAGTGTTGGCGCCGCTCCTCCAGGGCATCATCCTGCAATTCGAGGAGCGGATCCAGCGCGGCCAAGGTCCGGGGATTTTCCAGCCCTACCGTGACCTTTGGAAGCTCTTCCACAAGCAGAGCCTGGTGCCGGAAACCGCGTCCGGTCTGTTCTGGGCGACACCGATCACGGCGTTCACCTGCATGATGATCGTCCCGATCCTAATCCCAGTTCTTACCAACTATCCACTGCCGCTCTCTGACATGGGCGACATCCTTGGCGGGGGCCTCATTCTCACGCTCGGCTCCTTCATGATCGTGCTCGCCGGGCTCGACAGCGGAAGCGCCTATGGCGGCATCGGCTCGAGCCGGGCAGTGATGGTCGCGATCCTTGCTGAGCCCACGCTTATCCTCGTCTTCATCGGCATCACACTGCTCGCGAAGGCGATGCTGCCTTTCGTCGTCAACCATCTCCTCGTCGCCAGCCCGGCTGCGTACTGGAGCCCCCAGCACCTCTTCCTGGTCGCCGCCTTCTTCATCCTGCTGCTCACCGAGACGGACCGACTGCCGATCCATTCAGCGACCCATATCGAGGTCTATATGATCGAAGAGGGCCGCATTCTCGAATATTCGGGGCCTCTGCTCGCCTTGCTGCGCTGGGCCGGGATGATGAAGCAATTCATCCTCTATACGATCTTCTGCAACGTGCTGTTCCTCCCCTGGGGCCTTTCGGTCCAAGGGACCGCGCTCGGTGCCGTCGCCGCCGCGATTGCGCTCATGCTCAAGTTCATGCTCGTCGCCTGCGCGGTCGTCTTCGTGGAGACCTCGCAGTCCCGCCTGCGCTTCTACCGCTACCAGGAGCCGCTCGCCGCCTCTTTCCTGCTTGCGGTGCTTTCTATCATCGGTTCGCAGCTGAGTTGACGCCGGTGATCATCGCGCATCTCGGCCCCCTCGCCGCCTCTATCTTCAGCCTGATCGCGATCGTGAGCCTGCTCCTCTCTTTCGTCATGCTCGGCTCGCGCTGGCTCCGGCACTATCTCTATGCCTTCGCCGCCCAGTCCTGGCTGATCGCCATCCTCTCAGCGAGTGTCGGCTATTACGCCAATTTCCCCGAGCTCTACCTGATCGCAATCCTCACCTTTCTCTTCCGTGGCCTGCTGCTACCCTATCTGCTGCTCCGCATTGTCCGCCGCCTCAGCGTTCCCCGCGAGCTCCACGAGATCCTTCGGCCGAGCTCCTCGCTTGTCGTCGGTGCGCTCGGCGTCGTCTTCGCGCTCGCGGTGGCCCACAACATCTCCGCCGAGCTTAACCTCGCCGGCACGATCGTCGTGCTCGCACTGACCGTCATGCTCTCGATGAAGCTCATAGGCTTCCTCATCCTCGCCGCGCGCCAGGAAGCAGTCAGCCAGATCCTCGGCCTCCTCATTCTCGAAAATGGCATTTTCCTAGGTTCGCAGATCCTCGTGCCGGGGATGCCGCTGCTACTCGAGGTCGTCATTCTCTTCGATCTCCTGATCGTCGTCGCCTGCTTCGGCGTGCTGGTGCGCTACCTGATGGCGCACGCCGGCACGACGAGCAGCCGCGATCTACGCCGGCTGGTAGGCTGAACGATGCTCGCCCTTGCGCTCATCACGGTGCTTGCCCCAGCGGCCGCGATCCTGCTGATCGGCGTCACCCGCCATCCGAGGCTCGCGGCGTTCCTCAATCTCGCCGCGGCAGTCGTCTCCTTCCTCGCCGCCCTGCCCTTGCCAGTGCTCACGACCATGCGCGGCCCACACCTCTTCTGGAGCGGGTCGATCATCGTCGATCGGCTGGGAGCCTGGGTGCAACTCTGCACCAGCATCGTCTATCTGCTCTCCTCGATCTACGCCGTCGGCTATATGCGCATGCTCGACGAGGAGGCGCGGTTGCCCCGTTTTTACGCCCTCTTTGCAGGGTTCGGGCTCACCACCCTAGTGGGACCCATGATGAACAACCCGGGGCTCTACTGGATCGCGATCGAACTCACCACGCTCGTCAGCACCTTCCTCGTCGCCTTCGAACGAGCCCCGGAAGCGATCGAAGCAGGCTGGAAATACATCATTGTCGTCTCCGGCGGCATCAGCCTGGCCCTGCTCGGCACCGTGCTCTCCTATTGGAATGGCAGCTTCGTGCTCGGCCCGCGCTACGATATGACCTGGGCGTCGCTCGCCCGCGCCGCGCCGCACACTGATCCGATGCTCGCCCTGCTTTCCTTCCTCCTCGTCTTGATCGGGTTCGGTACCAAAGTCGGGCTGGCGCCGATGCACACCTGGCTCCCCGACGCGCACAGCGAAGGTCCGGCCCCCGTCTCGGCGATGCTTTCAGGCGCGCTCCTCAACACTGCGATGATCGGCATCGTCCGCTACCTTGCGCTCGCGGATCAAGCAGGAGTGGGGCGGATTTCCCACAGCGTCCTGATCGCGCTGGGCGTGTTCTCGCTCTTTGTCGCCGCCCTCTTCATCGTCCGCCAGGAAGGCATCAAGCGGCTGATGGCCTATTCGAGCGTCGAGCACATGGGTGTGATCGCGCTCGGCTTCGGATTCGGCGGCCCGTTCGGCATTGCCGGTGCGCTCTATCACATGATGAATCACTCGCTGAACAAATCCCTGATGTTCTTCGGTGCCGGCAATGTGATGCGTAGCTACGGCACGAAGGAGATCTCTCATATCGGTGGCGTGGGCCTGCGCTTCCCCGTGATGGGCGCGCTCTGGCTCGCCGGCGCGGTCGCGATCACCGGGGCGCCGCCCTTCGGGCTCTTCCAGGCGGAATTCTCCACCCTGCGCGGCGGCCTTGCCACCGGGCATGTGCTTCCCGTGCTCATCATGGTCGTGCTGCTGATCGTGATCTTCATCGGTTTCCTCAATCATTTCCGCGTCATGTACTATGAGTCTTCGATTGCTCCGGCAGCGGAAGCAGGCGCGCTCAGCGTCTGGTGCACGGTGCCGATGTGGTGCGCCCTCGCCCCCCTGCTCGTGCTCGGCCTCTGGTGGCCCGAAGCGATCTGGAATTACTTCGGGACTATTGCCCACGTGCTCGGCGGCGCCCGATGAGGGGTACCCTGCTCGCCGACGTCGGACCGCACGAGGTTCGCCCGGCGCTCGAACGACTGCTGGCCGCGGGCGGGCGCGCGCAGATGGTTTATGCCTGGTACCCGGAGCCCGGCCGCATCGAGCTGCGCTATCTCGCCTCCGCTGCCGCGCGAGAGAATTTCCGCGTCTGGCGCTGCACGCCGGGCACCGAGATGCCCAGTCTCGCCGATCTTGCCCCCTTGCTCGGCTGGTACGAGCGCGAGATCACAGATCTCTTCGGCCTTCCATTCCGCGGCCATCCGGAGCCGCACCGCCTCGTGCTGCACGAGGGCATTCCACCTGCCCCGCCGCCCTTCTCGCCTGAGGCGCACGGCGAAGCGCTGGTCCCGACGGGAAGCCGTCGCCATCGCGTGCCCACGCTCGAGTCTGCCGAGGTGCAGGAGCTGCCGTTCGGCCCCGTTCGCGCCGACGTCTTCGAATCAGCGGAATTCCTCTTTTTCTATCTCGGGGAGCGGATCATTCACTATCAACCGAGCCTTTTCTTCAAGCATCGTGGCATGGAGAAACGGTTTGAAGGCCGCGCTCCCGCTGCCGGCGTCGTGCTCGCCGAGCGAGTCTCGGGCGTGGGCAGCGTCTCCCACGCGCTGGCTTATTGCCAGGCGGTAGAGATCGCTGCGAACTGCATCGTGCCGCCGCGCGCGGCCGCCTTGCGCGTGCTGCTCGCCGAGCTCGAGCGGCTCTACAATCACCTCCATTATCTCGGCCATCTTGCCGGAACGACCACGCTCAAGGTGGGCGAGGCTGAGGGCAAGCTTCTCGAGGAGCGCGCCAAGCAGATCAACACCCGCCTCACCGGCAGCAGGTTCCTTCGCAGCCTCCTCGTCCCGGGCGGGCTGCGCCGCGACCTCGATCCGAAGCCTTGGCTCGGCACGGCGCTCGAGGCTTTGCGCGAGGAGATCGCAGCCTATACAGGTCTGCTCGAACGGTCCGAGAGCTATCTCGACCGCCTGATGGGCACGGGCATCCTCGAACGCGAGGTCGCCTTCGACCAGGGCGCCACGGGGCCGATCGATCGCGCTTCCGGCGTCGATCGTGACCTTCGCCGTGACCATCCCTACGCCGCTTATGGTACGCTCGAAATCGACGTTCCCGTCGAGCAGGCGGGCGACGCCGAGGCCCGCGCCAAGGTAAGGGTCGCAGAGATCGGCGCCAGTCTTGCATTGATGCAGCGCATGCTCCTTCTTCTGCCTGACGGCCCGGTCACGGCGCCAGCGGTGCCGCCGCCTGGGAGCGAGGGTCTGGGCTGGGCCGAATCGCCGCGCGGCACGCTCTTCTATGCCGTCCATATCGACCGCGAGGGGCGATTGGCACGGGTGAAGATCAAGTCGCCTTCTTTCTCCAACTGGCGCGCCTTTCCCGTCACAGTGCACGACACGAACATGATGGACTACGCCATCAACGAGGCGAGCTTCGGCCTCACCATCGCGGGCAGCGACCGTTAGGAGGCCGGAATGGCTTTCTGGACCTTCTTCGGGCTCGCCCAAGGCAAGGCCACCACCACCTGGCCCACGCGCGGCACCAACAACGGGCAGAAAGGCCTGCTCGGCATGCCGCGGTTCGATGCCGCGCTGTGCGTGCCTGACTGCCGCGCATGTGCCGATGCTTGTCCGACTGCGGCCATCGCCGAAGGCGCAGACGGCGGCATCAGCGTCGATTACGGCCGCTGTGTCGTCTGTCAGCTCTGCACCGAAGCCTGCCCTACCGACGCGATGCAGCCTTCGTCCGACTGGGCGTTCGGCGTCCGGCGGCGCGAGGATCTTGTGCTCGGCACCGAACCCACGCCGACGCCGCGGTTGAAGACGGCCGCATTCCGCCGCAGCCTGCACATCCGCCATGTCGATGCCGGCTCGTGCAATGGCTGCGAGTCCGAGCTTCGCGCCCTCAACAACCCCTTCTACAACCTTCACCGGCTCGGCATCTTCTTCACAGCCTCGCCGCGCTTTGCCGATATTCTTCTCGTCACCGGCCCCGTCACCCACGCCATGCTCGAGCCGCTGCGTGCCACGTACGACGCGATGCCGGAGCCGCGCTGGGTAATGGCCGTCGGGACCTGCGCCGTCTCGGGCGGAATCGCCGAGGGTGGCTATGCGTGCGGTCACGGCCTTGAGGGCGTGCTGCCGGTCGATCTCTATCTACCGGGATGTCCGCCAAATCCGGCGGCAATCATCGAGGCGTTGCTCGTCTTCCTCAACCGCAGTCCTCAGCGCGTCCAGGGAGGTCGTATTGGCGAATGACCTGCTTGCCGCCACAGCGCTGCTCTGGCTGGCAGCTTCGCTCCTCGGCCTCGGCGGCTTTCCCACTATCGGCCGTGCCGCTCTCGGCCTCGGGGCTGCAGCGGGGATTGCGGCTTCGCTTGCGGGCATCCCCTTCGGCACGAAGAGCGTCATCCTGCCGCTCTCCTTCGTAGGCTCCTCGGTCCGTTTCGTCATGGCGCCCGAGGCGCTCTGGTTATTCGGCTTCGGACTCGCGCCCGCCCTTCTCGTGGCCTTGAACGGCACGCCTTCGCCACAGAGAGCTGGTGGCTGGGTGTTCGGCGTCGCGGCGAGCCTCCTTGGCGCACTCGGCATCTTCGGCGTGCAGCAGGGGGCATTCTTCCTCCTCTCCTGGGAACTGATGAGCCTCGGCGGCGCCGTCATGCTGCTCTCGGAGCGCCTCTCTCCGTCGTCAGGTTCGCCGGTGCTGTTCATGCTCGGCCTGCTCGAGGTTGGCGCGGTGGCCCTCCTGCTCGGCGTCCTGGTGCTGGCCGCCCGCTCCAATGGCCTCGACTTCCTCGACTTTGCGCAAATCGCGCCGCTCCTGCCGGGATGGCTCCGCTTGGTGGTGAGCGCGCTGCTTCTCGTGGGCTTCGGCGCCAAGCTTGGCCTGCTGCCGTTCTACGAATGGTTTCCCGGTGCCTATGCGAGCGGCAGCGGCGCCTCCGGCGCCATTCTCTCCGGCGTGGTGCTGAACGCGGCCTTCTTCGGCCTGAGCCACGCCCTGCTCGGCTGGCTGCCGGGCGCGACCGGCCCGGCCTCCGTTGGCGTCGGCTTGCTCGTCGTCACGGCCGGCACGCTCTCGGCCCTGCTCGCGGTGCTCTACGCCTTCCAGGCCGAAGACTGGCGCGCGTTGCTCGCATTTTCATCGGCCGAGAACGCTGGGATCGCGGTCGTCATGCTCGGTGCCGCGCTACTCTTCCGCACCGAAAGCGAGGGCGATCTCGCGGGCCTTGCCTGGACGGTGGCGCTCCTTCATCTCGCCGGCCATTCTCTCGCCAAGGGCGGCCTCTTCCTCGCCGCGGACGGTTCCGCGCGCGCCACCGGCACCTACTCCATCCGCCATGCGAACCTCGCCCGCCGCGCGTCCTGGATCTTCGCCGTCGGCGCTCTCTTCTGCGCGATGAGTCTCGCGGCGATGCCGCCGCAGGCCGGCTTCGTCTCGGAATGGTTCGTCTTCCAGACCGTTTTCCAGGGCTTTCATCTGACCGGCCTCGCGCCACGCCTGGCCCTGGCACTCGCAGGCGCGGGCCTGGCGCTCACCGCGGCCGTCGCCTTCGCCACCTTCATCAAGCTCTTCGGCATCGGCATCCTCGGTCATGGCAACCACGCGCGCAGCACCGTCCCGGTCCTGGTGGCAGTTTCCACTGCTCTTCTCGGCCTCGGTGTGCTGGCGCTCGCCATCGGCATGCCCGCGTGGCTGCCCGCCCTCAACTGGGCCACGCTGGCGGAGTTCGCGAGCCCGGCGGCGGCTTCCATGCATGACGGACTGCTGCTCGTGCCGCTCACGGCGAAATTCGCCTTCATCTCGCCCTCGATGCTGGTAATCGTGGGCCCCCTGCTCGCGCTGGTCCCAGCTGCCGCCCTGCTCGTCTCGCGCGGATTCGCTGCGCGCCGCGCGCCGGTGTGGTATGGCGGGCTGCCCCAGGACCCGGTCCTGGCGGCGACCACTTCGCTCACCTTCTCGAATGCGCTCAGGACCTTCCTGAGCTTCATCTACCGCCCCGTGGAAGAGACCGAGCGCGAAACCCGGTCCCGCCGCTACTTCGTCACGCGGCTTGAATTCACGCACGATGTGGCCCCGGTGTTCGGCCCGCTTCTTTTCGCCCCGACCGAACGAACCGTCGTCTTCCTCGCCAGGAAGCTGCGCGCGCTGCAGTCAGGCAACCTCAACTTCTACCTCGCCCTGATCGGCCTTCTTCTTGTCGTCATCCTCGTTCTCACACTGCTCTAGGACCATGCAACTGAATGTGGACCTATATCGCGATTGCCGTCGGCGGCACGCTCGGCTGCTGGGGGCGCTTCGCCATGGCGAACCTCGTGCAGGCGATCTACGGCCGCGATTTTCCTTATGCGACGCTCAGCATCAACCTGCTGGGCAGCTTCCTCATGGGCTTCCTCTTCATCGAGACCCTGGAGCGGCTCACCGTTTCGCCCGCGATCCGCACCGGCATCCTCACCGGCGTGCTCGGTGGCTTCACGACGTTTTCGACGTTCGAGATGGAGACACTGCTCCTTGCCGAGCAGGGCGATGGGCTCAAGGCGGTTCTCTATGTGGTTCTTTCTGTCGGGCTCGGGTTCCTTGGCGCCTTCGGTGGCGCCTACATCGCCCGCAATCTATGAGATCCGTGGAGGAGAACATGGATGATGACGTGACAGTGGTGCGCATCTATCTCCATGAGGCGGATCAGGGAAAACGCAGGACGTTGATGCAGGAGATCCTGAGCCTGCTCGCCGATCAGCATCGCGTGCAGGGCGTCGTCGTCTTCCGCGGGATCGCGGGCCTCGGTGCTGGTGGTGAAGTCCACGCTTCCGATTTGCTGCGCCTCAATGTCGACCTGCCGCTGGTGATCGAGTTCTTCGATCAGCCGGCGGTGGCGGACGCCGTGATGGCAGCGCTCAATGGCATGGTCCCGAAAGGCCACGTCATCACGTTGCGCGGTACCCGCCGGTAAACCGGTGAAGAGGCGTGCCAAGGACGCAGCTTGATCAAAAACGCGCCACCCGAATGGATCGCTTGGCTGGTCACGTTCCCATTCGGTAAGCGGCACGGCACCATCGATGCGGGCTCGGCAATGTATAAGCCATTATAGCATCAAGGCCCGAAGTGTCGGGGCCATGTCAATGGGCGAAGTGAACGGAGCACTTGACTCCGCTTGATGCGGAGTCAGGAGAACCGA
>JASHRV010000421.1 GCA_030037175.1 Acetobacteraceae bacterium | reverse complement strand
GGGCAATATCGGGATCGCAAGCTTCGTCGACGCGGGCCAGGTCAGCGCTCGAAGCGCGCCCTTCACCGCCCCGCTCCGGGTCGGCGTCGGCGGCGGATTGCGCTACTATACGCCGATCGGCCCGCTCCGGCTGGACGTGGCCTTTCCGCTCGAACGGCTGCCCGGCGGCGATGCGTTCGAGCTCTATATCGGGCTTGGCGAGGCGTTCTGAGCGATGCGGCGGATCGCCCAATGGACTGGGATCGTGCTTGCCGGCATCTTTGGCGCGGTGCTGGTGCTGCTCGCCCTCGTCCTCCTCGGCGCCAACACCGATCCCGGCCGCAAGGTGCTCACTTGGCTCGTCCCCCGTCTCACCGACGGTGCAGTGCGAGTTGAAGGTCTCTCCGGCGCTTTCCCCCGTGCGCTCCGCGTGCGCGGCCTGACCCTCGCGGACGCTTCCGGCCCTTACCTCAGCGGCCGGAACGTCGCGGTCGATTGGCGCCCGTTCCGGCTTTTGCGAGGCGAGGTTTCCGTCGATCGCCTCACCGCCGCCGAAATCGATTTCCTCCGCATGCCGAAGAGCAGCAGCAAAAGCTCCGGCAAGCCGACGCCGATCCTCATCCGCGCCTTCGCCATTTCCCGGCTCGACATTTCCCCGACACTCGCCGGCACGGCCGCAAGCCTCGCCGTCAGCGGCTCGCTTGGCATGGGCGCGGATGGAACCGACGCCCTTTCGCTCGACGCAAGCCGCCTCGGCGACGGTGGCGGCACCTACCGCGTGACCGCCCGCCTTGATCCCCGCACCGTCTCTCTCGAAGCCCATCTCTCCGAACCGCCCCGGGGCCTGCTCGCAACCCTCGCCGGCCTCCCCGATCTCGGTGCGACCCGCATCGACGCCTCCCTCTCGGGCCCGCGCTCCGCCATCGCCACCAGCCTCGCCGTCACCGCCGGGCCGCTCTCCGCCCGTGCAAGAGGAAAAATCGATCTCGCGCACAAGGCCGCCGACCTCGCCGTAGACGCGACCGCGCCGGCTATGCAGCCCCGTCCCGGCATCTCCTGGCAGAGCGTCTCCCTCCATGCCCGCGTCAGCGGTCCCTTCACGACACCCCAGCTCGCGGGCAATCTGGACATCGAGAAGCTCGCCGCCGCCGGCGCCGAAATTGCCCGCATCACCGCCGCGATTCGCGGGAACAAGGGTGAAGCCCATCTGGACGCAACCCTCTCCGGCATCCTCCTCCCCGCGCCCGGACCGGCCCGCACGCTCCTCGCCGCTGCGCCGCTCACGCTCACGGCCGATACCCGGCTCGACGCGGCGGGCCGGCCGATCTCCTTCACGATCCGCCATCCCCTGATCGCCGCCGCCGGCACGGTTCAGACGGAGGGGCAGGAAAGACTCGCGGCCACGATCACGCTTCCCGATCTCGCCCCGCTCGCCTCGCTCGCCTCGCTCGGCGGCATCGCGCTCAAAGGCGACGGGACCCTCAAGGTCGCGGCTGCGCAGCACCCGGATGGAATTTCGCTGAGCCTCGCTGGCGGCCTCGGCCTCACCGGGGGCATAGCCCCGATTGTGCCGCTTCTCGGCCCGTCCCCGAAATTCGCATTCGCGGGAAGGCTCGCCGGCAGCACCGTGAGCCTCTCCCATTTCTTGCTCTCCGGCACCGCCCTTTCGCTTGGGGCCGAAGGAACCGCGAGCGCCGATAAGGTCGCACTCGGCTGGACCGCTTCGCTGAAAGACCTCGCCGCCTTCGGCGCCGGCGTGAAGGGCACGTTGGACGGAAAAGGAAACATCGAAGGCAAGACGACCGCCCTCGCTGTGACCGCCGATCTTGCCGGGCAGATTGGTGTCGCGAATTTCAGACCCGCGCCCGTACACGCGCATCTGGCACTCCGCGGCCTGCCCGCCGCGCCAGAGGGCGAAGTCACAGCCGAGGGAATGCTTGCCGGCGCCCCGCTCCGCCTTGCGCTTTCGGCCGCCCGCGCAGAGGGCGCCCTCACAGTCGCGATCCATGAGGCCGCCTGGAAGAGCGCCAGCGCCGAAGGCACGCTCACCCTCCACGGGACCGCGCCTTCCGGGAAGATCGCCTTCTCGGTCAAGAACCTCGGCGATTTCTCCCCGCTCCTCGGCTCCCCCCTTCGCGGCTCGCTCAGCGGCTCTCTCGCATCCGCCGCCGCATCCGGTCCGCCGAGCCTTACCCTCGACCTCACCGGGGAAAACCTTTCCGCCTCGGGTACTGCGGTCGGACACGCGACGCTTGCGGGAAAGATCCTCGACCCGCTCGGGAATCGCCGTATCCAGGCCCGCCTCGCGCTTGCGGGTGTTGAAGCCGGGGGTGTCTCCGGTGCGAGCGCGGAACTCTCCGTCAACGGGCCGATGAGCGCGCTGGCGGTCAATCTCACGTCCGCGGCGCCTTCGTTCCAGCACGCGCGCCTTGCTGCCTCGGCCACGCTCGATACCGAAGCGAGCCGGGTGAGCCTCTCCGCGCTCACCGCGTCCTGGCGCGGTGCCACGGCCCGCCTGCTCGCTCCGGCGCGGATCACCTATGCGCCGGGTCTCACGGTCGCTGATCTCCGGCTCGGGATGGCAGGCGCGGACTTCTCCGTCGACGGTCGCCTCCAGCCCGATCTCGCACTGAGCGTGACCGCCCACAACATCACCCCAACCCTGATCGCGCCCTTCGCCCCCACCCTCCACGCCGAGGGCCGGCTCGATGCGGATGCCCGCCTCTCCGGCACCCTCGCCGCGCCGGCCGGCCATCTCGTGCTCCGCGGCAGTGGCCTCGGCCTCGCCTCCGCCCTCACCGCCGGCCTGCCCCTCGCCACGATCAACGCCACCGCGGACCTCGCCGGCCGGCAGGCGCGCCTCGACGCGAATATCTCCGCCGGCAGCGCCACGCATCTCACCCTCGCAGGCACCATTCCGCTCAGCCAAACCGGTCCGCTCGGCCTCACGGCCCGCGGCGCGGTCAATCTCGCGGTTCTCGATCCGATCCTCACTGCCGAAGGAAGGCGAGTCGAAGGGACGATTTCGCTCGACGGGCGGGTGAGCGGCACGGTCGCCAAGCCGGTGATGGAAGGGACCGTCCGGCTCAGCAACGCCATGCTCGCCGACTACGCGAACGGCGTCTCGATCCGCGACATCTCGGGCGAGATCGCCGCCTCCGGCGACACGATCCGCATCGCCCGTTTCGAGGGCCGTGCCGGCCCGGGTACGATCGCGATCTCAGGCAGCGTCGGCGCCTTCGCCCCGGATCTCCCGGTGAACCTCGTCATCACCGCCCGCAACGCGGAGCTGCCGCAGTCCGACCTTATGACCGCGCGATTCGATTCTGATCTCGCGATCAGAGGTGATGCGGGCACCCATCTTGCCGCCAGCGGCACGGTACGCATCCGCCGCGCCGAGATCCGCATCCCCGCCAGCATGCCGCCCAGCATCGCGGTGCTGCACGTGGTGCGGGCGGGGACGAAGCCGCCGCCGCCGCCCGCGCCGGGGCCGAACGTCGCGCTCGATATCACGGTGAGCGCGGCCCGCGAGGTCTTCGTGCGCGGCCGCGGCATCGACACCGAGTTCGGAGGCAGGATTCACATCAGCGGCACCGCCGCCGACCCGATTGCCACGGGCAACTTCACCATGGTGCGGGGCGAGCTCAGCCTCGCCGGCAAGACGCTCGTCTTCAGCGACGGCACGATCGGCTTCAACGGCGCGAGCCCGGAGAACCCGACGCTCGACCTCGTCGCCAGCAACACGACCGCCACCACCACCTCGACGCTGACGATCGGCGGCACCGCCGAAGCCCCGACCGTCACGCTCTCGAGCTCGCCCGTGCTGCCGCAGGACCAGGTCCTCGCCAACCTCTTCTTCGGCGGATCCTCCTCGCTCAGCCCCTTCCAGCTCGCCGAACTCGCCAATTCCCTCACCACGCTCACCGGTACCGGTCCCAGCACCGGCGATCCGCTCGCCGCCCTCCGCTCCGGCCTCGGCCTCGACCAGCTCACCGTCGGCAGCGACGCCGCAGGCAATCCGACCCTCCAGGCCGGGCGCTATATCGCCCCCGGTGTCTATGTCGGCGCCAATCAGTCCACCTATGGCGGCGGCAGCCAGGCGGAAGTGGAGATCAACCTGACCAAGCAGCTCCAGCTCGACGCCTCGGTCGGCGCGGGCACCACCAACGCCACCGGCGCCAGCTCGACGACCGGCACCAGCGTCGGCCTCACCTACCAGTTCCAGTACTAGAGCGGGATGCGCTCGCTCAGCGCTCGCTTATCCCGCTCTAGCCTTTGTTTTCCCGCGTGATTCACGCCTCCGGTCATCGACCTCCGGCGATCACGCTCTGATTGCAGAATCGAGCCGCACGGTCGCGGAAATCAGCGCCAGCAGCACCGCCCCGGCGACGCCCGGGAAAAGCGCCGAAATGGTGAGATGCGTCGCATCCCACACCGCGCCGCCGAGATAGGGCAGAAGGAAGCTCAGCGCGTAGCCGATCGCGAGCATGCCTGCCGCCACCCGGTGCACATCGTCGGTCCGGGCGAGATGCGGCGGCAGGGCCAAGGCGAGGATCAGCCCGCCGGCGGCTGCGAAACCGATCAGCGACGAAGCGGCGATGATCACCGGCGCCGAAGGCACGAGCAGGAAGCCGAGGCTCGCGAGGCCGATCAGGGCCAGGACGATGAACGGCGCCCGACGCCCGACGATGCGCCGGCCGAGCAGCATGACGAGGAACGAGGCCGGGAGCTGCCCGGTGTTGAGCGCGGTGAGGCCGGCGCCGATGAGCCCGGGCCGGCCGATCGCGGTCAGATAGCCGGGCAGGAAGGCGTTGCAGCCGAAATAGATCGCCGAGATACCGCCGAGCATGAAGCCGAGCTGCCAGGTGCGCAGATGCTGCCAGTCCGGCCACCAACGCACCGGCGCGCGCCGCGCCTGCGCCCCCGCCTTCGCCCCCGGCGTCACGGCCAGCACAAGCAACGCCGTTGCCAGCACGGGCACGCTCCAGAAGGCGAAGCTCGCGGGCCAGCTGCCGCCGAAGAGCGGGAGCACGAAGGGAATGGTGAAGCTCGCCGCCAACATCTCGCTGATCAGGAGCCCGTTGGCATAGACGGCGGTGGCGAGCGGCACGCGCGTCGGAAACCAGGCGCCGACAAGCGTCGGCAGGGCGGGTTGCATCACCGCGACACCCGCGCCCATCACCGCGGTCATTGCGAAGAGCATCGGGACCGAGGGGCCGAGGCCGCGCAGCGCGGAGCCGACGCCGACGAGCAGGATTCCCCAGATCGCCGCCCGCCGCGCACCGAGCCGCGCGATCAGGAGCGAGCCCGGAATGGCGGCGAGGCCGAAGAGCAGCACCGGCAGGCCGGTGAGTGCGGCGATCATCTTCTCGTCGAGATGAAGCTGGCGATGGATCAGCGGCAGCACCGGCGGCACCGCCAGGATGGTCAGGCGCAGATCGATCCCGAGCAACCAGAGGATGACGAGCCGCGGCCACGCAAGCCTCTTCTCGGCCGGAACCTGCCCGTCCACCGCTCCTCCCGCTCTCTCTCCACCATGGCTCCTAGCGAAGGCGGGACAGGCGCGAAAGCCGGGGCACACGCATCCAGTGGGAAAGATCGAGAGAGGTCAGCCGCGCCGTCGCTGTGATATCGTCGCGAAAGATGTCGAGCAGGGTTCGGCGATCGTCCTCCTCCACCGCAAGGGGCGTGACCGGGGCATAGAAGAGCGAACGCATGCCGCGGCGGATCGGGCGGGGGATTATTCGGAGCAGGCTCGTTCGCTTGCCCGTTCTTTCCGCCAGCCGGTTGAGCCCGGCAAAGCGCGGCACGCGGCTTCTGTTCTCCCATCCGATCGGAATCTCGCGGGCGGGAAGCGGATCGACGCCGAGATGGCAAAGAACCCTCTCGAGCGCCCGCCGGGGCGCCCGTACCAGATCATCGAAGAGCAGGAAGAGAATCTGCTCGCGCCGGAAATGCGCGAGATAGCGCCGAACCTGCGGAGAGTAGAAGCCGGAAAGGACCATGCCGCGCACGCCCGTGGCACCACGCGCGAGCTCGTCGAGCTCGGGCCTGACCGCCTCGCGGAACGTGCCGATCGCGCGCCCGAGCTGCCGATGCATCAGATATTCCGAATGGGCGCGGGCCACCGGATCGCGCAGCACGATCACGATTCTTGCCGCGGGGAAACGGGCAGCGATCTCCTTCGCCGCAACGCGCGAGGGCAGATAGGAGGTCGAAGCCTCGCCTATGGCCTTCTCCCCGCTTCTTTGACTGAAGAGATGGAGATAGGCGCAATAGTCCGTCGTGACCGCGACCCGCGGCGGGGCGAGAACCGTTCGCAAGGGCCGGTTGATGAGGACGCCTTGGCGGCGCGCATCTTCGATCGTGCCGCGCTCGGCCGTGAGGTCGAACGCGAAATAGTTGGGCTCCTTGACCGGGCAGCAATAGATATCCGCGTGGTGCGAGAGGGCTTCGAACAAAGAGGTGGTTCCGCACCGCGCAGCGCCGACGATGAAGAAGTTCGGGACTGCCGGGGAGCAGGCCTCGCCGCTCATCCTCGCGTGGCCCGCCTTACGAATCGCGGGCGATTTCTCGATTTTCGGACCGAGCCCCATTCCGGCGCCAGCCGGGCACGGCTTGCCGCAGCGACCATCGCATCAGTGAATCACGATTCGGAGCCGCGGGACAGCGCGCGTCGGACTATGAATGTTCTTTAATCGGCGCGCTCTGAATTTTATTTTTTCTAATCATTTTCTCAACATTTTCCGACTGCGGCGCAAGCCCTGAGACACGGTGTTGCAGCGGGCAACAATGTGTAACAAATGCGCGCGCGCCCCGGGTCGGATCAAGTTTCGCATCAAGTTCAAGTATCGTACCGAAGCCGCACCCGCACGCGGTTGCGGCGGAGGCGAAGCTGCTTGTGGTCGGCCGACATGCCGCGCAGGAAGTTCTTGAGCCCGAGAACCGCCGCCGATTCCTCGTTGTCGAGCACATCCATTCCGGCAGGCGCGGAAGGCTCGTGCGCGCTGGGCAGCGGCGCAAGCCGCTCGCCTGCATACAGGATATCGAGGCTGAATTCCTGCCCGTCAAAGCGCGCGCCGATCGTGCCCGCGAGCGCGTACTCATGCACACGCGCGAGATAGCGGAGGAGATCCGTCACGTTGCCGGTGGCGGTCTCCAGCACATCGGCGGGAATCTTCCAGCCTTCCGCATGCCCGCGCAGCGCCGCGACCGCCGCATCCGGCAATTGCCGATCCCAGGTCCGCCACGGAATCGTCGCACGCTTTCCGGCACCGATCCGGAACAGCAGCGTGAGCAGGATGGCGGCGATCAGGCCGAGCGCCAGCGCGCTTCCCGAGAGGCTGTGCAGCGCCTTTGGCAGTCCCTGGTAATAGGCCGGAAAAATCGCATGACTGAGCGCGAGCAGGGTCGAGATGCCGATGACGTAGACCGTGCGCGTGTCGCTGTGGCGGGAGAGCATGATCTCCATCCCGCCCGCGATCATGAAGGAAGAGGTGAAGACAAGGAGCGCGCCCGCGACCTCGTGCGGCACCAGCAGAAGCAGGCTCGCGATCTTGGGCGAGAAGGCGACAAGAAAGAGAATGCCGGCCGCGGCAAAGCCGATCACGCGGCTGGTCGCGCCGGTGCTCGAGGAGACGCCGACCAGGCTTGGCGCGGTGCTCATTCCGGGTGCGCCGAGCGCACCACTGATCAGCGTGGCGAGCCCGTCCGCCAGCACGCCCTTGCGGATATTCCCCATGTCGGGGCGCCGCCAGCCGGAATCATTGAGCCGCTGGCAGGTGGTCACGACGCCTGCGGTGCGCATGGCCGCGGCGATGCCGGCGGCGGCGAAGGCGGGCATGAGCGTCAGGTTGAAGGTGACACCGCCGATCGGGCGCGGCAGCGCGAGCCAATGCGCCTGGCCGAACGAAGCGAGCCGGTCGGGTGAGATCAGCCCGATTGCAACCGCGCCCGCCATTCCGGCGACGAGCCCGAGCATCGTGCCGGTCATCCTGACCGTGCCGCGGCCCCAGATGCTGAGGCCGACCGCGATCGCGAGCGTGCCGAAAGCGACCGCAAGATGCAGCGGATAGTTCGGCAAATGCTCATGCACCACGTCGAGCGTCTCGCCGATGCCGACGATTCCGAGCTGCAGCCCGACGACGAACACGGTAAGCCCGGAGAGGACCGGAGTGATGACGATGCGCAACCGTTCAAGTGCCAAGCCCACCAGCACCTCGACGAGACCGGCGAAGAGCGTCATGCCGCAGACGAGCGGAAAGCCGCCGAGCTCGGCCGCGAGCACGGAAGGCCCGAGATAGGTGGCCGAAAAAACCGGTGGCGCCAGATAGCCGGAGCCCACCGGCCCGCGCGGCAGGGCCTGGAGCGCAATGCCGACCGCGATCGCGATGCAGGCGATGCCCATGGCATTGATGCTCGCCGCCTGGCTGGCGTGGGCGTGGCGCAGGATGATCGCCACGAGCACGAGATAGATCGCATCAAGGATCGCGTATTGCAGGCCGAGCAGCAGAAGCTGGCGCGCCGGGGGACGCTCATCGACGGCGAAGACGAGATTGCGCGGGCGTATCCGGTGGCTGCGTGTCGCGGAATTTCTTTCCGCGCTCTCTACCGGCGCATCCTCCGGGTCAGTCCCCGACATTCCGATCGTTCCGCCCGCTATCGAGAGGGTATCACGCACACCGATGACGTATTGATAAGATAGAGCGTTCCTTTTCTGAAAAAAAAGAAGCAAAAAGACTTTTCCCCGCTATCCGGGACCGCGAAGCACCTCGGGACTCCGAACGAAAGGGCAAAGTTCTTTGGTTCTTTCTTTCAAGAAAGAACGTCTGCTTGGCGAGAACCCAAAGTAACATCCCTCCGCCCATCGTGTCATCCGAGAGCCGGTTTCAGGCGGGGAGAACGACGCCCTTCTTGAGCAGGATGCAGCCATAGGGGCGTTGCTCGCCGGTGAGCACGATCCCGAAGGCCTCGCGCGCGCGGGCATAGAAAGCATGGCGCTCAAGGGGCGCGAGCGGCACATGCCGCCCTTCGTTGCCGTCGATCACGAGCTGGCAGGCGCGCTGGACCTCGGGGATCTCGTCGGGGCTACCCACCACCTCCATACGCAATGCCGGATCAGGAACGAAGCTGTCGAGCGGGATCAGCTTGAGACAGGCATCGAGCGCCTCGGGCAGATCCGCGCCATCGAGCCGGACAAGGCGGCGCGCAAGCGCGACCGCCGGGAAATGCGCATCGACCAGGGCAAGCTCGTCGCCGTGCCCCATCGAGGCGAGCAGATGGAGGAGATCGGGCGTGTGCAGACGGGTCAGTGTCTTCAGCATCGGACGTTCTCCTCTCGCCGCTTCTCATGGGCCCAACATGCCGGCGCCGGGGGCATCTTCCGTGACACGGCCCGGGACGTCGAGGGGACCGCCTCACGGGCGGGAGGGGGAGCGAAAAAAAGCCGGCGGGATCGAACAATAAATGGCGGGCCCGCACATCCCTCTCAGCGCGCACGAGCGCGTTTACACGGCCGATCAGTTTTCCAACACCGTTTCGGTCATCGATCCCGCCACCATCACATTGCTCGGCGTGACCCGGCTCGGCGAGCTTTCCGAGAAGGGAAAGGCACCGACCAGCGTCTCGCTCTTCGATCAGGGCCTGATCCAGCGCTGGAAGCATCGGTGACGGGCTCGCAGCGGAGCGGCGCCACCTCGCGATCGTTGCGGGTACGTCCGACAATCCGGGCGCAGCGATGCAGGTGGCGATTTCCCCGAACCACCTCTGATCGTTCGCGGGGCCGGATGCGACCCTCCGCTTTCCGCTCGAGACGCGGCACATGGCTGCGCCTGACCGCTCGGCACCGGAAGGGATCGTAGCGTTCAGGGTGCCATTGCCGCAAGCAATGGTTGAGTCTCACGATTTCCACAATCTGTACCAACTGGCCCGAACCAGGGGTTCGATTGGGCAATTGATTTTGGTGGAGATCAAAGATTGGTTTGATATTAATCAAAATGGATGGGGGAATGAGGACCTGGGAGAATGCGATGATCTATCTACAGTATATTGATAATAAAAGTTATATGGAAGAGGCCTGTTGCCTTCTGGAAAAACCGCGCGCCGGGGTGGTCGCAGAGGCCTCGAGCGTCCTCGCAGGCTTCGCCGCGGCGTCCCTTGATGCCCAGATCGGCCACAACTACCAAGCGGCGAGCATGCCGGTCCGGTGAGCGGAAAGGACGCGGCCGAGGCGCTTTGCTCCCTGGCGCTGTTCGCCGGCCTCAAGGGCGTGAAGCTGAGGACGCTCGCGCATCAGGCGATGATGATGCGCGTGCCGCGCGGGAGTGTGATCTTCGAGCAGGGCGAGCTTCCCACGGCGCAGCTGTTCCTGATCGAGGGGACGGTGCATCTCTTGGGGCGGATTGGCGACGGGCCGGAAGTGCTGATCGATGCGGTGGTGCCGCCCGATCCGCTGCTTCCCGCTTCGGTGCTGGAGGACGAGCCCTATCTCATGCGGGCGCGAGCGGTTCAGGACTGCCGGCTGCTCCTGCTGCCGGCCTCGTCGCTGCGGGCCGTGATTGCGGCCGAACCCACGATGGCGCTCGGGTTTCTCTCCTGCCTGGCGCAGCAGTTCCGGCGCATGACGCGGCAGGTGAAGTGCCTCAAGCTCGGCACGACGACCGAGCGGCTTGCGAGCTACCTACTGGCGCTCGCGAACGCGCAAGGAACTTAGGTGATCCGGCTTCCTTACGACAAGGGAGCGATTGCGGCCGAGCTCGGGATGGCGCGGGAGAGCCTCTCCCGGGCGTTTGCAAACCTGGAGGAAGATGCGATCGCGGTGCGGGGATCGGAGGTCACGATCCGGGACCGCGCGATGCTGCTCCGGCGCGCCGAAACGATGCCGTCCCGCCGAGGGTTGTCCGGCGGGACGGCAAAAAGTTGAACCGTGACGCAGATGCCACGATACGGCCCGGCATCGATTGCCGCTACGCGACAGATCCGGGCCGGATTGCCTGAGGCAGGCGCCCGCTCGATCGGCGCGGGCGGAGGATTGCTGTTACGCCCTCATGACAGACGGAGGGGAGTTTGGGGACGCAGCGTCAGCGGCCGCTGCCAGTCGCGTTCAGAAGGCTCATGTTGTTCATGTCCCTCACCGGGGGAATGTCCACCATGTTGTTGGCACAACCTTCGCCGGTGAGCGTTGCCTTGATGCGGCCATTGGGAGAGCGCGTTCCGGTAACGGTTCCGACCGGGCCGTTGCCGATAGCCTTCGTCAGGGTAAGGGTGAAACTCCCGTCGCTCTGCATGGTTCCGGTCACGGTGCTGATGCCGGTCAGGTCGGAATATTGCGCGTAGCCGTTGATCTGGCCGTTATGATTGGCGAGGCGCCAGGAGATGTAGGGGCAACCGGGGACGGACGAAGCCGTGTTGCCGACGAACCCCGGCGTCTGGGCACTTGCCGGCTGTGCCGCAACGACGCCGAGCCCGATCATCCCCGCAGCGACCAGCCCAACCGTTGTCTTTATATTCATCCTGACCTCCATGGAACGACCGGCATTCCCATCTGGCCGGCCTTCCTGAGATTAAGCGTGGCGCAGTTTCGTGGCTAGCCGCAACATTCTTTTTTTTCTGAGCCATTTGGCATACCCGAATGTTCTCCAAACGGACCCCGAAACGGTCGGTTCGGGCGTTGGAATTGGAGCCCGACCAGGCTTGCGCCGGTATTTCGGCGAGGCGGGATAAACGTTCCGCCGTGGCGCTATGCCGTCATGCAACATGATTGCAATATTCCGCAATGCAACATGTTTTAACATGTTACAGAATCGGCCCGATCGCGCGGAAGTGCCGAGGATCGCGTCGGCGGGGAGATGAAAGCGGAGCGGCGGCGATAGCCAGGACGCGCTCAGGCTGCACTCCGGCCGGATAAAGCCGCCTCACCGCGATGTGCTTCGGAAATGGTGCGGCGCAGCCATGCGAGCCAGGGATCGAGACCGATGCCAAGGCGCGCGGAGAGTCGCAGCACCGGCGCGGGATTCGCAAGATCGCGCACCGCCCGCTCGGCGCGCGCGGGATCGAACTCTGTCATGAACGGCGCGAGGTCGGCCTTGGTCAGGATGACAAGCTCGGCGGCGCGGAACATGACGGGATATTTGGCGGGCTTGTCATCGCCTTCGGTCATGGAAAGCAGCACGACGTTGCGATGCTGACCGAGGTCGAAGCTCGCCGGACAGATGAGATTGCCGACATTTTCGATGAACAGAAGGTCGATGGCGTCGAGCGGCAGGGCGTGCAGCGCCTCATGGACCATGTCCGCATCGAGGTGGCAGGCATTGCCGGTTGTGATCTGGATCGCGGGAACGCCGCGGGCGCGGATGCGGCGGGCATCGTTGTCGGTCTCGAGATCGCCTTCGATGACCGCGATGCGAAGCTCGTCCTTGAGCGCGTCGATCGTCGCTTCGAGCAGGCTCGTCTTGCCCGCGCCCGGGGCCGACATGAGATTGATTGCAACTATATGATGCGCGTCGAGATGGGCGCGGTTGTGCGCGGCGGTGCGGTCGTTGGCGTCGAGCAGGCCGGCCAGCACCTCCACCGTTTCCGGTTTCCGGGCCGTGACATGTGAAATCGAACAGCCACAATGCTCACACATTCTTTTCTCCCTGGCTTTTCTCCACGCTTTTCTTCCTAGCCGGTCTCGCTGGGAGACTCCGTCGGTTGAAGCTCGACGCGGAGCAGCAGCAGCTCGTTGCCGGATATCACGCGTGTTCGCTCCGCGCCGCAGCATGCGCAGAGCAGCTTGTTGGGGGTCGCTTCGGTTTCCGCACCGCACGTCTCGCAGCGTACGCGAAGGCTCGTCTCCTCGATCGCGAGCTCCGATCCGGCTGCCGCGGTGTTCGCGGAGGCGAGCGGATAGGCGGCGGCGAGCAGGCGCGGCTCGACCCCCGAGAGCGGACCGACGCTTACGTAAACCTTGCTGACCATGGCCTGCCGGCTCTTCGCGACCGACAGGACCGAAGCGATCAATCCCCGGCAGACGGAGAATTCATGCATTGCAGGGCATGCCGGGCGCGTTCAGCGCGTTCTGTGGCGCGGGAAAGAAGCGGGACATGCCATGGATTTTATCGCACGCCATGGAATCGATACATATCATTCAAGGGACTGTCACGAGAGGAGGGAGCGACGGCGGAGAGCTCCCCTCCCCGCCATGCGTCCGATCATGCCCCGGATCTACTGTGCGGCGGCGAGCCGCACCGATGCGATGCCCGCCGCGAGATTGAGGCCGCTTTCGCCCTCGATGCTCACCGGCTGGAGCATGATGTGGTTTTCGGACCCGCCGACCAGCACATTGGCGCCGAGGCCGACGCCGTAGGCCGCGCTGGCGCTGAGCCCGGCATAGGTGCCCGCGAGCGCGCCCGGCGCCACCGACGAAGTGGGCGCGAAAACAGCCCACACCACCACGGCCGACTTCAGATAGCCGATATCGATGCCGAATTTGTCGATCGTGCCCGCGTAGTGCTCCTCGGCGCCGGAACCCGTTGCATATTCGCATTTTAGAGAGCGCGACGAGCCGAAGACGAAGCCCCATCCGCTCGAGGTCTGGCAGGTGAGAAAGCCGGCTTTCACGCCGGCCTTCTGGGCCAAGGCCGGCGTCGCGGTCAGCGCCACTGCGGCGAGCAGCGCTGCGGCCGCGGCCGTTCCGCGAATTTTTCCGTTCATGACATCCACTCCTCTGAAGGGCAGGCCCTCTGTCGGGCCGGCAACCGGGTTCGCGTGATGCCCGGGCCGGCATGAAAGCGGCCGAACCCTTCGGCACGCCGGACAGAGCGGACGACTGAGCTGCGTGGTTAGAGGACCGGCCGCCTTGGAGCCTTGATTCAGGTCAAGCTCAGGCAGTGAGGCTGAGCCGGAATGGGTCCGGGATGACCGTGCCGATGAGGGTGGCCGGGATGCCGGCGGCGGAAAGATCGGAAAGGCAGGATTGGGCGTGCTCCGGTGCGATGCCGGCGAGAATTCCGCCGGAGGTTTGCGGATCGATGAGGAGTGCGATGGCGGGGTGGGCGGGCGGCTCGCCCCCAAGGGCGGCGGCGAGCAGGGCGCGGTTGGCGGCGGCGAGCGTGCTCGCGATGCCGCTCGCGGCGAGATCAAGGGCTCCGGGCAGCGCGGGCAGGGCGGCGAGATCGAGCGTGGCGCCGACATTGGAGGCGCGCAGCATTTCGTTGAGATGGCCGGCGAGGCCGAAGCCCGTGATGTCGGTTGCCGCGCGCACGCCATGGGCGAGAAGGATGCGCGCGGCGGAACAATTGCTTTTCCTCATCATTTCGATGACGGAAGCGAGATCGGCCGCGCCGAGCAGGCCGCGCGGGCGTGCGGCAAGCAGGATGCCGGTGCCGAGCTTTTTCGTGAGGATCAGCCGCTCGCCAGGGCGAAGTGCGGATTTGAGGAGCAGGCGGTCGGGATCGGCAAGGCCGGTGACGGCGAAGCCGAGCGCGGCCTCCGCGGCTTCGGCGGAATGCCCGCCGATCAGCGCGCAGCCCGCCGCATCGAGTGCGCGAGCGGCACCCGCCATCATCGCGGCGAGCTCCTCCGCCATCTTCGCCCCGCCCATGAACGGGACCGCGGCGATTGCGAGCGCCGTCCATGGCTGCCCGCCCATGGCGTAGATATCCGAGAGCGCGTGCACGGCGGCGATCTCGCCGAAAAGCCAGGGATCGTCGAGGAAGGCACGGAAATGATCGACGCTTTGAACGAGGAGCTTCCCCGCCGGGACGCGGGTGACGGCGGCATCCTCGGCGGCGGCGAGCCCGAGCATGATGTCGGGGTGAGACGTGGCGGCGAGCGAGGCGAGCGCGGCGGTGAGGGCTTGCGCGCCGATCTTTCCGCCGCAGCCGGCGCAGCGCATCTCCTCTTCCATCGCCGGCATGCGCATGCGCCCGGATTGCGCGCCGGGGCGGTACATCGCGATCCAGCGCCGGTCGAGCCATTCCTTCCAGCGCGCGACAGCGCGGCCGGAGAGGACGAAGCGATTGCCGCGCCAGGCGAGCGCGCGCCCGCCGCCGAGGCCCAGAATGGCGAGTGCGGCGGGCTGCGGGTGCCACGGCCGGAGCTTCACGCCCAGCGCGGCGCGGCGGAGATTGGCCGCGAGCGGCGGGCCGGCGCGCACGGCCCAGACGCCCGCCTTGGGGCGGGGGGAACCTGCGACCGCGGCGCAGTCGCCGGCGGCGAAGATGCCCGGATGGCTCAGGCTTTCGAGCGTGGGCGCGACGCGGACGGCACCCGAAGGATCGCAGGCGAGGCCCGAGGCGGCGAGGAACGGGGGGCCGACGACGCCGGTGGCCCAAAGGGCTGCATCGGCCGGGATGGTGGTGCCATCGCGGAGGTGGAGCCTGCCGTTGCGGAAATCCTCGGCGGGCGTGCCGAGGGCAAGGGTGATGCGGGCGGCGTCGAGCGCGGCGCGGGCGATGCGGCGCGCGCGAGGTGGCGCTTCGGCCGGCACCTCCGCGGTGGCGGAGACGAGGGTGATCGCGGCCCGAAGGGTGAAGCGGCGGGCGAGCGCCAGCGCGAGCTCCACGCCCCCTGCCCCGCCGCCGACGACCGCGATGCGGGCGGCTTGCGGAAGGGTGGATTCGAGCCCGGCGAGAGCGGCGAGGAAGCGGCCGATGGGCTTGACCGGGATGGCGGCGGCGGGGGCGGCAGCGGGAAGGCCGCCGACATCGATCGAAAGAAGGTCAAAGGAGAGCGGCGGATGGCCGTGGGCGAGGAGAACGCGGCGGGCGGCGAGATCGAGCGCTTCGGCTTCCGCCATGAAGAGGCGGGTGCGGGCGGCGGCGGCGAGCGGAGCGAGATCGATATGCGCCTCGGCGGGCGGGATCTCGCCGCGGATGACCGCGGGGAGCATGCCGGTATAGGGGGTGAGCGGCTCGCGGGCGACGATGGTGATGCGGAGCCCGGGAAGCGGGCGGAGGGCGAAGCGGCGGAGCACCTCGACATGGGCATGGCCGCCGCCGAGCAGCACGAGATCGAGCCCGATCGGAGGGCCGGGTTGCATCGGATCGAGGCTAGAGCAATATGCGCCCCCGGTGGAATTGCCCCCGGTGGAATTGCCCCCGGTGGAATTGCCCCCTGTGCGATTGCGGGTGGAAGCGCGTGGCCGGATGACGGCGCCCGTTCCATGGAAGAAACAAAAGCGGGAAGCGGGCGGCGACGGGGCCGAGCGGCTTCCTTCGGTGGACAGGGTGCTGCGCAGCGAGGGCGGCGCGGAAGCGATCGCCGAGTTCGGGCGGACCGCGTTCACCAATGCCGTGCGCGAGAGGCTGGCCGGGCTGCGCGCTGCGGCGCAGGCTGACGTCGATGCCGTGGCTGCGGCGACCGTGGAGGCTGAGGCTGTGGCCGAGGCGGCGCGGCGCGATCTGGCGGAGGCCGCGCGGCCGACGCTGAGGCCGGTTTTCAACCTCACCGGCACCGTTCTGCACACCAATCTCGGACGCGCGCTGATTGCCGAGCCGGCCGTGGCAGCCGCGATTGCCGCGATGCGCGCCCCGATGACGCTCGAGTTCGATCTCGGGTCCGGAAGCCGAGGCGAGCGGGATGAGCATGTGCGCGGGCTTCTTTGCGCGCTTACAGGGTCCGAGGATGCGACCGCCGTCAACAACAACGCGGCCGCCGTGCTGCTTGCGCTCAACAGCCTGGGGCTGGGGCGGGAGGTGATTGTTTCGCGCGGCGAACTGATCGAGATCGGCGGCTCCTTCCGCCTGCCCGACATCGTGCTGCGCGCGGGGGTCAGGCTGGTCGAGGTTGGAACCACGAACCGCACCCATCTTTCCGACTACGCGGCGGCGATCGGGCCGGAGACGGCGCTGCTTCTGAAGGTGCACCCTTCGAATTATCGCATCGAAGGGTTCACGGCCTCGGTGCCGGCGGCAGCGCTTGCCGTGCTCGCCCGCGAGCGCGGTGTCAAGCTGATGCATGATCTCGGCTCGGGCGTGCTGGTCGATCTCGCGCGCTATGGGCTGGCGCGCGAGCCCACGGTTGCCGAAGCCGTGGCCGACGGCGCTGACCTCGTGACCTTTTCCGGCGACAAGCTGCTGGGCGGGCCGCAGGCGGGGATGATCGTCGGCCGGCGCGCGCCGATGGAAGGGATCAACCGAAATCCGCTCAAGCGTGCGCTGCGGCTCGACAAGATCCGGATTGCCGCACTCGCGGCCACGCTCGCCCTCTATCGCAATCCCGAGCGGCTCGCCGAGCGTCTGCCCACGCTCAGGCTTTTGCTTCGTTCCGAGAGCGAGATCAGTGACCTCGCGGAGCGGGTGCGGCCCGCTCTTGCCGCGGCCATCGGTGCCGAGTTCGCCGTCGAGATCGCACCCTGCCGGAGCGAGATCGGCTCGGGCGCGATGCCTGTCGAGACCATCGCCAGCGTTGCGCTCTCGATACGGAGCCTGCGCGAGAAGCATGCGGGGCGGGCGCTCACGGCGCTCGCGGCCTCGCTGCGGCGCCTGCCCGTGCCCGTGGTCGGCCGCATCGGCGGACAGCGCCTGCTGCTCGATCTGCGCTGCCTCACGGAGGAGAAGCGCTTCATCGAAAACCTCGCGCGTTTCGGGCAGGACGCGGCGGGATTGCCATGATCATCGGCACCGCGGGACATGTCGATCACGGCAAGACCGCGCTCGTCCGGGCTCTGACCGGCGTCGATACAGACCGGCTGAAGGAGGAGAAGGCGCGCGGGATTTCGATCGATCTCGGCTTTGCCTATATGCCGGCGCCGGATGGAACGGTGATCGGCTTCGTCGATGTGCCAGGGCACGAGCGTTTCATCCACAACATGCTCGCAGGGGTCGCGGGAATCGATTTCGCGCTGCTGGTCGTGGCGGCCGATGACGGCATCATGCCGCAGACGCGCGAGCATCTGGCGATTCTGGATCTGCTCGGCGTGGCGCGAGGCCTTGTCGTGCTGAGCAAATGCGACCTGGTTTCTGCCGCGCGATGCGATGAGGTGGCCGAAGAAGTGGATACCCTCTTGGCCGCGACGGTGCTTGCAGGCGCGCAGCGCGTGACGGTTTCGAGCGTGACCGGCGAGGGAATCAGCGCGCTTCGCGAGCGGCTTTTCGCCGTTGCCGCCGCCGTTCCGGCACCTGGCGATGGCGGCGCGTTCCGGCTTGCGGTGGATCGCTGCTTCTCGCTTCCCGGCGCGGGCACGATCGTCACCGGAACGGTGTTCTCCGGCCGCGTCGCGCGCGGCGAAAGCGTACTTGTGAGCCCGCTCGGGCGGCCGGCGCGGGTGCGCGCGATTCACGCTCATAACCGGCCGGCGGAGGTAGGCCGCGCGGGGGAGCGCTGCGCGCTCAATCTCGTCGGAGAAGGTATCGACAAGGCGAGCATACGCCGCGGTCAGATGGTGCTCGACCCGGCATTGCATGCGCCTGTGCAGCGCATCGATGCGCGGCTTCGCCTTTTGGCAAGCGAGGCGAAGACGATGGAGCAATGGATGCCGGTCCGGCTGCATCACGCGGCGAGCGAGGTCGGCACCCGCGTCGTGCTGCTCGATGAGGGCGCGCCCGTGCCCGGCGGCGCGGGGTGGGTTCAGCTCGTGATCGAGCGGCCGATCGCGGCTTCGGTGGGGGACTGTTTCGTTCTGCGCGACACGACGGGGAGCCGGACGATCGGCGGCGGACGCTTCGTTGATCTGCGCGCGCCGGCACGAAGGCGGCGCACGCCCGAGCGGTTG
>JASHRV010000420.1 GCA_030037175.1 Acetobacteraceae bacterium | reverse complement strand
GACATAGTCGAGGCGGCGGACGGCCGCGACCAGGACGACGAAGCCGAAGATCGCGAAGATGCCGTCCGCCAGCGCCAGATCGGCAAGACGGATGTCGCGCGAGCAACCCCAGTCCACGAGCAGCTCGAAGAGGACATAGAAGCATAGCAGCAGCGCGTTCCGCGGCCGGAGCCAGAGCGCGCGCCAGCCGCTGCCCGTGCGATGCGGCGCGGGCGGCGGGGAGGCATCGCATTGCGCGCGCGCGGCGCGCGCGAAACGGCGGTACTGCCGGAACGCGATCTTCGCCAGCATCCGCGAAAGCGCGGAAAGCCTGAGCGGCGGGCGTTCTCCGACGAACGCGTTGCGATCCTCGAAGCGCGGCGTTTGCAGCATCCGCACGCCGGAACATGCCTCGATGCGCTTTCGCACCTTGTCGTAATCGCCGACCAGATCGGGAAACATGACGATGCGGAGACGGTCCCGATAACGCCAGGCGCTGCGATGATAGATGATCCAGATCGCAAGCGCCGAGAACATCGATATCGTGATCCCGTAGCCGTTGCGGGCGGCGCTGCGGAAATGCTTCGACGCGCAGGCCTGAATCGGGTCGCGGACGAGAAGGACGGTCGGTATGCCGCGGCGAACGGAGCGGCGCAGCGACCATTGAAGATGGATATGCGAGACGACCTTCCCGCGCAGCTCGGGAAGGATGTTGCCGCGAAGAAAGGTGCTGCCGGAATGGGTGTAGCCCTCGATCGAGAGCAGCTTGCCCTCGAGCCGGTGCGGCTGCGCCCAGTGCCGCGCGCCGATCCCGAGCTTCTTCAGCACGAACTCCGCGCTCCGGTGAATCCAGCATTGCTCGGCGAGGACGAGATAGCTCAAGGCGAGTGCGATGTTGTGGATCACCTCCGTTGCCGGGAGCGGCAGGACGGCCCGGGTCGAACCCTCGGTCGCGTGGCTTGACGTGCGATCCGGCATCGCCGCGCTCGAAGGGGGCTCGGTTGAATTCCTGGAAGGAGGCAATGCCATCTCCGATGATCCGGCGCCGTTCGCGAATCCGGGCCGGCGCGCCATGCGGCGGGCCCCGATCACGGAGATGAAAGCGCCATCGGAGAATTTCCGCAATGCCGGCAAAGGATTTGCCGGCGTGCGCCGATCCGTCTGAAAATCTCGCGCATTGGATACATTTGCGACTCGTGCTGTTCCCGCGCGACTCCGAAATCCGGAGCGGGGCGCGATCAGCGCGATGCGCGAAGGGCGGGCGAAGCCATCCCGTGCCCGGATTGCGCGACGGGAAGCGCGATCTCGAAATGGGCGGCGAAGGGCAGGAGCGGCACGGGTGCCGCGAGGCGCAGCATCGGCGGGCCGGACGCGTGCCAGGGCGTGGCGGCGAGAGCGCTCTCGATCACGCCCTGTCCGCGCGCGATCGCGGCTTCGCCCGCGCGGCCGGAAAGCCGGAGCACGGCGAGCGTTTCGGGCGGCGTGGGCCGGACGGCGATCCTGTCCTTGCGCGAGGGCGGCGGCATGGAATCGCTCGCGAGGAAGATGCGGACCAGCCAGCGTTCCGGCCCCCCCGCGGTCTGCACGAGCGGGCGCATGGTGCGGAGCTTCATGCCGTTGCGCCGGTTGCGGCGCAGATAGCGGCCGATCCGCTGCAATGCGGTTGCGCGCGCCTCCCCGGGCTCGCCCTTGACGCAGGTTTCCGCGCAAACGCCCGGCTCCGTCTGGCGAATCTCGATCGCGCCGAAAGAGGCGATGGCGCGTTCGCGCGGCGGATCGGCGAAGCGCAAGGCAAGCCAGCCGGCGGGGGCGAAGGTCTGGAGGGGGGCGAGCAGGCGGCTCAGGGACGCTTCGCCCGGATCGGCGCAAGCCTGTTGCGCGAGGTGGAGGGATGATGGGCTCCTCATGACGCGCGAAGGTGGCGCGCAGGGCATATAAAAACAATTGGCGTGATCAGGCGCGGAAATAGCAATTCGATATTCGATAGGGCGCGCGCCGATCGCGGCCGGAGCTTCGCCGCTTCGGAAGAACCATGGACAAGGCTTCACGAAATTTCCGGCGCAAGGCGTGGGCAAGGATCGCGGCGGGTGCTACGAGGAAAGAAATCAACCAGGATCTCAACCAGGATCTGGGGAAGCCGCGCCAAGATGCATCAACCATCGCGCCGGACGTTCCTTCAGGGCGGCTCGCTCGGCCTGGCCGCGCTCGCCACGGGCCTGCTCCCTGCGCGCGGGGAAGCCGCCTCATCCTCCCTCGTCGTGGCCGATCCCGGCGGGGACTGGCAGGCGGCCGCGAACGCCGCCTTCTACGCGCCGTTCGAGCAGGAAACGGGAATTCCGGTCCGGTTCGGGCCGCGGCGCTCGCAGCCGCCCGACCAGCCGTTCCTTCAGCTGAGCAACATGGAAGAGGCCGGGAACGTCCGATGGGACGTGGCCGTGCTCCCCGAATATCTGATCGATCGCGCCGGCAAGGCAGGGCTTCTGCAGCCGATCGACTATGACCGCATGAGCACGGACGGCATGGCCGAAGAGGCGCTGACGACCTACGGGGTCGGGCTCGGCGCCTATGCCTCGATCATGGCGTACAGCACCCAGAAATGGCCTGCCGGCGAAGGCCCGAGGAGCTGGGCCGATTTCTGGGACGTCACGCGTTTCCCGGGACGCCGCGCCATGAGCGGGATCGGCTACGGGCCGCTCGAATTCGCGCTGCTCGCCGACGGCGTGCCGGCGGAAAAGCTCTACCCGCTCGATATCGGGCGCGCGCTTTCGAAAATGAGCGAGATCAAGCCGCATATCGCCGTCTGGTGGCGGAGCGGGGCCGAGCAGGAACGGCTGATGCGCGAGGGCGCGGTCGATCTCATCCAGGGCGGGAACGACCGTCTTTGCGCGGCGATCGCCGGCGGCGCACGCTTTCACCCGGAATGGAACCAGGGCATGTACCAATGGGAAGGCTGGGCCATTCCGAAAGGTGCGCTCCACGCGGGCGAGGCGGCGAAGCTCATCGCCTTCTCGATAACGCCGAAGCAACAGGCGATCTTCGCCGAAACCATCGCCTTCGGCCCGAGCAACCAGGATGCGCTCGCAACCATCCCGGCGGAACGGCAGCGCGCCCTGCCGACCGACCCCGCGAACCTGCGGAAGATGTTTCCGGCGGATGCGGAATCGCTCTTGAAAAATCTCGACGCGCTTATGCTCGCCTGGACAAAATGGCGCGCGAGCTGCCTCTGGCGCGGGAGCGCCTGCTGAGGGAAGGAAGCTTGTTGAGGGAAGGAAGCCTGTTTTTTTCTGTTCTTTTTTGAAAAAAAGAACCAAAAAACTTTTTTCCGTTTTTATCCGATCCTGTCCGTTCGTTCGGAGTCCCGAGCCGGTGCCGGGTCCGGAAAACGGAAAAAAGTTCTTTTTTCAAAAAAGAACGACTTTGCC
Source organism: Acetobacteraceae bacterium (assembly GCA_030037175.1). Lineage (GTDB taxonomy): Bacteria > Pseudomonadota > Alphaproteobacteria > Acetobacterales > Acetobacteraceae > JAKAWQ01. The sequence goes on along the minus strand of JASHRV010000420.1, from coordinate 7,063 downwards.
TGCCTGTTGTACTCTTCGGCCTGACAGCACTGAGATCGCGGCGGCGATGGTTCGGGCGTGGCCGAAGCGTTTTTGCGGGCGGTGAGGTAGGATCGGGGCTTGGCGAAAGGGAGGATGGCATGCTCTCCACGTCCATGTTCGCGGAGACCGCCGCGCTGGTCGGCGACCCGGCCCGTGCCAACATGCTTGGCGCGCTGATGGATGGCCGCGCTTTGACCGCGAAGGAGCTGGCCCAGGCGGCGGGGATCACGCCGCAGACCGCGAGCGGGCATCTCGCGCAGCTGACCCGGGCGGGGCTGCTCGCCATGGAGCGGCAGGGAAGGCACCGATACCACCGGCTTGCGACGCCTGGGGTGGCGCAGATGCTGGAGAGCATCATGTCCGTGGCGGCGGATCTGGGCGGCGAGGGCGAGGCGCGCCGGAGGCGGCCGGCAGTGACCGGGCCGAGGGACAAGGCGTTGCGCGAGGCCCGGACCTGCTACGACCATCTTGCCGGGCGGATCGCGGTCGCGATGGCGGAGCGGATGGCGGAGCAGGGGCAGATCGATCTCTCGCCCGACGGCGCGGCCCTGACCGAGGACGGGGTGGCGTTCATGCAGGGGCTGGGCGTGGATCTGGAGGCGGCGAGGGCGCGGTCCGCGCGGAGGGGGAGCGGGCGGGTGTTCTGCCGGCCGTGCCTCGATTGGAGCGAGCGGCGGCCGCACATCGCGGGCGCGGTGGGCGCGGTGCTGTGCGAGACCTGCTTCGCGAAGGGGTGGCTGCGGAGGATGCAGGGCACGCGGGCGGTGGCGGTGACGCCGGCCGGGCGGATGGCGCTGGGCAGGGCGTTCGCTCTGAGGATGGAGGGGTAGGGGCTCGCCGATACGGAGGGGTCGAGGGCCGGGCGGCCGTTGGACCGCTATCGTCCCGAATGCGCACAACCGCGGCTGCGGTTATGCGCGCTCGGGACGATCGAGGTCTGAAACTATCGGATCTCCTGGCACCGACTTGATCCCGGCCCACGCACGGATGTGGTGCGCGCGGGGCCCGGCTTTTTGTCCTGACTCATCGAGCGCGCGGCCACGAGAGCCCCGATCGATGATCGAGCGAGGCTACTCGACGCCTGACTTGATCAGCGGGACGAGCTTTTTGATGAGCGCGCCGTTCACGGTTCCGGCAGCGGTGTTGGTATCGAGACCGGGCATGTAATAGCGCTTGGACATCACGCACTGCAGAACCGGCAGGAATCCCTGAAGATAGAGCTGTTGATTGAGGGTAACGGTGATGTAGCCGCTCTCGAGCCCCGAGACGGTTGCCGGGGCGAGGTCGATGCCGCCGACGATGATCTCGCCCGGCTTCTTTCCCGCCTCCTTCAACGCTTGCGGGATGAAGGACGTCACCAGGCCGTGTTGCGTGCCGATCGCCTTCAGGTTCGGATGACGCTCGATGTACGCAACGAGGATGGGCACTGCGAGCGCGGAATCGGCATCCACCTGCGGCGAGATGGTGAGCTCGTCCACCTTGAGGCCGGCCTTCGTGAGGCCGTAGGCGAGCCCGCGGTCCGACTGGCCGCGTGCGCCTTCGGAGAAGAGGCCGTATTCGAGCGCCTCATCGCCCGGCTTGAGATGACCCTCGGCAACCATGGCCTGGGCGGTTTCCTCGCCGCCCTGGAACAGGAAGGTTCCGGCGTAACCGAAGCCGTTCTGGCGGTATTTGGATTCGATCTGGGTCAGCGGCACGTTGCCCGCCGTGACCATGATGCCGGCCTTCTCGGCCTGGTCGACGAGCGGGGCGAAGGCGGCGTCCCCGGGATGCCCCATGATCTCGATGCAATCGGGACTTGCCGCCATGGCCTGGCGGAACTGGCTGATCATCGTCTCGGGGGCCCAGTTCGAGAACTGCTCGACGATCTTCACGCCGAAAAGATCGGCGGCGGCCTTGGCGCCGATCTCCCGTGGCAGGGTCGCGCCGTCACCCGGGCTGCCGCCCATCTGAAAATACATCGTAAGGCCGCTCCCGAGCTTTTGCGCAGGCTGAGCGATGGCCGGGGCTGCCGGGGAGAGCGCGGCGACGATGCCGAGCGCGGTTGCCGTCAGGAAAACGCGACCCTGGACTTTGTTCATGGACTTTCCTCCTTCAGGTTCGGGCGATTTGCTATTCGCGGGCGAAGAAGCGCCGGCGCAGCTGCTTGAGGCGGGCCGGATTCTCGATGCCGATATGCAGGACGACGGCGACGATGAAGACGAGGCCGACGATGACCTCGACCCAAAAGCCGGCGACGCCTGTGGCGACAATGCCGGCATCGAGCATGCCGATGATGAGCGCGCCGAAGACGCTGCCGACGATGGTGGCGGAGCCACCGAAAACCGAGGAACCGCCGATGAAAACGCCGGCCAACGCGGAGAGCAGCGTTCCCTGGCCCTGGGTCGCGAAATAATTGAGGTTCTGGATCGTCAGCAGGAAGCTTGCGAAGCCCGCGATCGCACCCATCAAGGTGAACAGCTTGATCCGTTCGCGCGCGACGTTGATGCCGAGCACGCCGGCGACGGTCTGCGAATCGCCGATGAAAAGCAGATGCTCGCCGAAGCGATGGCGATTGAGGACAAACCATGCGAGCACGGCGATGCCGAGCGCCCACCATGCTTCCGCCGGAACGAAGAGGAAGGTGCCGGCGAAGATGTTGTCGATGGGTGTGTTCTCGAGGTCGGAGAGCGCATAGGAGAGGCCGCCGCAGAGGACCGTGGCGACGCCGGACCAGAAGAACGACGTGCCGATGGTGATGATGATCGAGGGCACGCCGACCACCGCCACGAGGATGCCGTTGACGAGACCGACGAGCGCGCCGCCGCCGAGCGCGGCGAGGAGCCCGAGCCAGGGCGCGCCGAGATGGAGCGAGCAGAAGGCGAAGAGAAAGCCCGAGAACTGGATGACCGCCGGGAACGAGAGATCGATCTCGCCGGCTGCGATCACCAGTGTCAGGCCGAGGGAGAGGATGAGGAGCGGAGGGATGGTGACGAGGAACGAATCGTAGATCGGCCAGCGCAGGAACACGCGCGGGGCGAAAGCCACGAAGAGGCCGATCAGGGCGAAGAAGACGAGGATGATCGGCAAGCCTTCGAGCTTCCCGCCCGTGAGCAGCGGAGGGATGGCGCGAGGGCTTGCCGGCCCTGCCGACTTGACCCGTGTGTCGCTCACGCGGCGATCCCCGAGTGGGGATGCTGGAGCGAGATCAGAAAGCGCGCCAGCTCTTCCAGATCCATTTCCATGGGGCGGATGTCGGCGACGATGCGACCGCGATCGAGAACCACGAGGCGGTCGGCGAGCGCGTGGACGTGGGCGAGATTGTGCTCGATATAAATCGCGGCCCGGCCGGATTCCTTGATCCAGCGGACGAAATCGAGAACCTTCCTGACCTCCTTGATGGCGAGCGCCGTGGTCGGCTCGTCCAGGACGAGGAGGTCGGCATCGAAATGCATCGCGCGGCCGATGGCGATTCCCTGACGCTCGCCGCCGGAAAGATTCGAGACGGTCGAGTTGGCGTCTATGCCGAGGCTGCGAAAGCCGAGATGGCTCTGGAGGATTTCGTTTGCGATCCGCCGCTGCTCGCGGACGTTGATGAAGCCGAGGCGGTTGACGATCTGGCGGCCGACGAAGAAATTTCTCCATAGCGGCTGTTTTTCGCCGAGGGATTTTTCCTGGTACACCGTCTCGAAGCGCAGCGCATGCGCGCGGCGCACCGAATAGCGACCGAGATCGACCAGCTCGTCACGGATATAGAGCCGGCCCGAGCTGGGGCGGACGACGCCGGTGAGGGCCTTGATGAGCGTCGATTTTCCGGCGCCGTTGTCCCCGATCAGACCGACGATCTCGTTGCGGCCGATTGCGAGGTCGATATCGGTCAGCGCCTGGACCTTGCCGAAGGAGACGCAGAGTCCTTCCGCCTTGACGATGTTCGTGTAGGTGCGGTGCGCCGAAGCCCGGAGCGACGTCTTGACACTCATGTTCTATGGGACCCTCCCCAGCCGAGGAAAAACGGCGCCAGCCCACGATTCCAGGAGTTCGGACTCTGCGTCGAGCTCGCCCTCCTCACAAGAAGCCGCGGCCCGGCCGTTCCATTGCTTCGCGCAAAGGCCGGCAGAACCTTGTTTCCGAGGGTTTCGCCACAAGCGCTGATCAGAGAAAGGATCCGGGCCCTGGCATCGTCTCTCCCTCCCAATCGTTCGATAAGTCGGACCACTGGCGGTACTGCGTAGAGCGGGGATATTCGCCGCGCGGTTCCGTCTGCGGCAGCAACGAAGGCAGGACGGAGCAGTTGCCCCGACGGACCGCGGGAGCCTCTTCGGTTCACAGGGTAAAGGCGATGCAAAGGTCTGACAAGTCTCTATCTTTCCTGCCCGATTTGCCCTGCCCGATTTGCCTGGGATGATTGCATTGAGGCCTGTCTTTCGACCCGATGCCGGCTTTCTGCCTGCCGCGGGATCCGGCGGATGTTTCTTGGAAAGCGATTGCGCAAGCGGTTTATTTGTCGGACAATAGGATGAGATCGGCAAACGACGAAGCCCGCCCGCCGGAGAATTTCGTGGACGCCTCTTCGCCCAGCACCCCGGTGCGCAGCAACCTGCATCAGCGCATCGCCCGCGATCTCGGCGAGCGGATCGCGGCCGGCGACCCCGTGCCGGGGAAGGTCTTGCCCACGGAAGCCGAGCTCTGCGCTCGTCTTGCCGTTTCACGTTCGGCGCTGCGTGAGGGATTCCGCCTGCTTGCCGGCAAAGGACTGATCGCCAGCAAACGCAAGGTCGGCACCGTGGTGCGGCCACGGACCGAGTGGAACATGTTCGATCCTGACGTCCTCGCCTGGCATCTCGCCGCCGCGCCGACGGATGGTTTCGTGACCGATCTTTTCGAGGTGAGGCGGATCATCGAGCCCTGGGCGGCCGCACTCGCCGCGCAGCGCGCGGAAGCACCCACGATCGCGCGTATTGCGGTCGCTTATGAGGACATGGTGCGTTTTCAAGGGAGGGCGGAGGATCTTCTGGAAGCCGATCTTCGCTTTCACGAGACGATCCTGGAGGCGACGGGCAACGCGTTCCTGATTTCCTTCGGGGCGCTGATCGAATCGGGATTGCGGGCATCCTTCAAGCTGAGCTGGAGCGGCTCGGCGCACACGCCGGAATATTCGTTGCGCAGGCATCGCCGCGTATGGGAGACGATCCGCGAGCGCAAGGCGCAGGAGGCATTCGCGCTGATGTCGGAGCTCCTGCGCTCGGCTATCGAGGACGTGCATGACGCATTGCTGAGCCGTCGCCTTGCCGCGGATGAAGAGCGGGGAGTCTTCACCGACTCCGTCAAAGACAAGGGTCCGTCAGGGCAACGCCAGAGGGAGTCTCGGGAGCGTGCGCGGCAGCAGCCCGCAAGCAAGCGATGAGGCCGCGAAGGGGCCGCGCCAGGGCCCAGTAACGGTTGCCCGGTAACGGTTGCCCGGTAACGGTTTCGGTGGAACCGCGGAGGGGATACAATCTGGATAACTTGGCGAAACAAACGCCCCGCCGGCGGAGCGGAAGGGAGAGAGGGATGCCCAGGATCAAAGTCAACGACATCAATATGAATTACGAGCAGCAAGGCTCGGGGGCCCCGCTGATCCTCATCCCCTACCTGGCGGCGGATAATGCCTGCTACGCCTTCCAGGTTGCCGAATATTCCAAGCACTTCACCTGCATATCCATTGATCCCCGGGGAGCGGGCGAGACCGACAAGCCACCAGGCACCTATTCGACGGAACTTTTCGCTGAGGACGTCGCGGCCTTCATGCAGGCCGCGGGCATCGAGCGAGCCCATGTATCCGGACTGTCGTTGGGGGCCGCGACCGGGATGTGGCTGGCGGCCAAGCACCCCGAGCGGATTCAGTCACTGTCCCTGCACAGCGCGTGGACCAGGACAGACCCGTTTCTCAAGGTGGTGGTCGAGGGCTGGCAGATCATGGCCAGGGGGCTCGGCAGTGTCGCCGAGATGGTGGTGCGGGGCATATTTCCGTGGTGCTTCACCCCGGAACTCTACGCGGGAAAGCCGGATTATGTTGATTCCCTCGCAGCGTTCGTGCGCGGCCGGCCAGCCCAGCCGCTGGACGCTTTCCTCCGCCAATCCGATTCGGTGATCCGGCATGACGCGGAGTCTGCGCTGGCGAGCATCAGGGCGCCGACGCAAATCACGTTCGGGCGCCATGATCTTGTCACCTCGACTCGCTTCTCGGGCGCCATGAAGAACGGCATCCCGGGGAGCGAGACAGTCGTTTTCGAGAACTGCGCGCACGCGCCTATTTACGAGGATGTCGCGCAGTTCAACGAAACCACCCTCGCCTTCCTGAAACGCCACTCCATGTCCCAGTGACGAGGAGACGCTCAGGCCCGCATGCGGGTGATCGCCAGGAGCACGTTGGCCTCAAGCTCCTTCTCGTCCGGCCGATGCTTCACTCAATCAGGGTTAAGAGGGCGTGGTGCGGGCGGTCGGGGTCGAACCGACACTCTGTTGCCAGAACCGGATTTTGAGTCCGGCGCGTCTGCCAATTCCGCCACGCCCGCTGGTGGCCTCGCCCGCCCGGTGCGGGCCCCGGAAGATCGCCGCAGCACCCCAGGCGTGGCAAGGGGCGAGTTGGCCGGGGCGGCGGGGGAAACGCACCTGGTGCGTTACATTCGGTTGCCTCTTTTGATCGTGAGGCCGGGCGGCGGGGCGTTGACGCGGCGGGGAAGCGGGCCCAACTCGCGGGCGGGACACCTCATCCCGCGAGGAGGTTCGCAGCGATGTTCGGGAAATCTTTGAAATTCATGGGAAAACCCTGGGCCCGGTGGGCGGGCGGCCTGGCCATGGCCGGGCTCGTCGCCGCGCCGCTGCTGGCACCTGTGCCAGCGCGGGCCTGGTGGGCCGGCGGCTGGGGCGGCTGGGGTGGCGTGCATGTGGGTGTGGTGCTGCCGCCGATCGTGCTCGGGCCGCCGGTGGTCTATGCGCCGCCGCCGGCCTATTACCCGCCGCCGCCGGTGGCCTACGCGCCGCCGCCGGCCTATTACCCGGCGCGGTACTGGGTGCCTGGACA
>JASHRV010000419.1 GCA_030037175.1 Acetobacteraceae bacterium | reverse complement strand
CACGCCCATCACCGTGATGCGCGGGCTGAAGTCGGTGTGGACCTGCTTCGGGATCGTGAGGTTGAGGGTCATCGGCGTTTCTCTCTCAGAACGGGAGCGCTGGGCGCGGGTTGCGGGGAAAGGGAGGCATCAGACGCGCTGGCGGAAGAAGTCGATGATGCGGCCGACGACTCCGCGTGATGCCTCGGGGGTGAGGTCGATGTCCTGCATCGTCTGGCCGGCGCCGGCCGCCCAGGCGAGCAGGCCGGCTGCCGTGGCGAAGGCGGGGCCGGAGGCGGCCTCGGGCAGGCCGCGCAGGCCGTGCGGGCGGCCGATGCGGATCTGCTTGCCGAGGATGCGCGCGGCCATCTCGCGCGCGCCGGCGAGCTGCGAGGCGCCGCCGGTGAGCACGACGCGGGTGCCGGCGACGCGGGAAAGCCCGGTCGCCTGCAAACGTTCCCTGACCATTTCGAAGGTTTCCTCGAGCCTCGGGCGGATGATGCTCACCACCATCGCGCGGGGGACGCGCGCGATCTGGTGCTCCTCCTCGCCCACGAGCGGCACGGGCAGCATCTCCCGCTCGTCGTCCGGGGAGGATTCGGCGTTGCCGTAAAGCGTTTTGAGCCGCTCGGCATGGGCGACGGGCGTGGAAAGGAGGCGCGCAAGATCGTTGGTGACGTGCAGGCCGCCCACGGGAAGCATCGCGGTGTGGAGGATCTGGCCCTCCCCGAAGACCGCCATGCCGGTGGTGCCGCCACCCATGTCGACGACCGTGGCACCGAGGACGCGCTCATCCTCGACCAGCACCGAAAGGCCGGCGGCGAGCGGGGCCGAGACGAGGCCGGTGATGTCGAGATCGGCGCGGGCGAGGCAGACGCCGAAATTGCGCAGAGCCGAGGTGGCGGCATCGACGATATGCAGCCGTGCGGTCAGCGTCTCGCAGTGAAGGCCGCGCGGATCGGCGACATCGGCAGTGTCGTCCACGGCGAAGGAGAGCGGCAGCGCGTGGATCGTTTCGCGGCCCTCGGAGAGCGCGCGGGCGCGGGCCTCATAGACGACGCGCTGGACATCCTCCGCCGAGACGGCGCGGCCGCCCACGGGCCATTGCACGTTGAAGAGCCGGCTTTCGGGCTGGCCGCAGGAGAGATTGGCGGTGACGGCGCGGAGACTCGTGTCCGCCATGTCCTCGGCCTGACCGACCGCGGCGCGGATGGCTTTCTCCGCGTCCGTGAGATCGGTGACGCCCCCGCCGCGCACGCCGCGGCCCTTCTGCCAGCCGAAGCCGATGACGCGGAGCGCGCCGTCCGATTCCGCGCGGCCGATCAGGCAGGCGATCTTGGTCGAGCCGACATCGAGCACGCCGAAAAGGCCGCCGCGGGGAAGCCGGCGCGGCGGCTCGGCGGTGCCGTCCGGCGGCAGGACGCGGCGGGGCGAGAAATCGTTCATCGCAGCACCCCCCTCAACTTTTTTCCTTGGCGGCCGGCGCCGCATTGCTCTCCGGGGAACCGGGCGGCGATGGCGGCGGGGCGGGCCAGGGGCGCAGCACCAGCCGATCACCGAGGCGCATATCGACGACCGCGAGCGGGCGATCGAGGAGCGCGTATTTCGCGTCGAGCGCGGCGAGGCGGGTGAGCGCGACCGCGGCATGATCGTCCGGCAGCTCGACCGTGGTGCCGTCCTTGAGCACGAGATTCCAGCGCCGCTCGCCCACGCGCACGGCGGCGGCGACGCGCTTGCCGATGCCGGGCAGGCTCTGCAGCGCATCGAAGAGCTCGGCCGCATGCGAAGGCGCGCCGGGGCCGACGACGAGGGGGAGATCGCGGAATGCGCGCACGTCGCGTTCCGTCACCGTGTCGCCGTCGCGGTCGATGACAGAGAATTGCCCGTCATGCTGCCAGAGCGCGAAGGGCCGCTTTTCGGTCAGCACGATGAGGACGGTGTCCGGCAGGCGGCGCTCGACGACGGCGCTGCGCACCCAGGCGAGGCTTTCGATGCGCGCACGGGTCTGGCTGAGCGAGAAAGAGAGGATCGGCTCGCCTGGGGTGATGCCGATGGCCTCGCGGAGCAGCGGAGCGGGCGTGTTGTGCCGGCCCCGGATGACGACGTGACGGACCCGCAGCCCCGCGACGGCGGCGACCTGGCCCATGTGTTCGCGCAAGGAGACGAGGCTCGAGCCCGGGTCGCTCGCGCGGACAAGCGCGGAGAAGCCGAGGACGACGCCGGCCGCGGCGGTGATGAATGCGAGCGCGCGCAGCCTGCCTTTCTGGCGGCGAAGCAGCAGCGTCCAGCGGCCGGGACGGTCCTTGATGGAGGTGCGCGGCGTGCTGCTTTTCTTCACGCGCGGCATGCAGCGTTCTCCACCATCCAGGCACAGAGCGCAGGAAAGCTCATGCCGCGATGGGCGGCCTGCTCGGGCAGAAGCGAAGTGGGCGTGAGGCCCGGCTGGGTGTTGATCTCGAGCAGGACAAGGCGGCCGGGCTCGCCCGCCGTGTCGTCGTAGCGAAAATCGGCGCGCGAGGCGCCGCGGCAGCCGAGCGCCTTGTGGGCCGCGACAGCGAGCTCCAACGCCCGTTCGTACGCGGCGGGATGGATCGATGCCGGAATGACATGGCGCGAGCCGCCGGGCGCGTATTTGGCCTCGTAGTCGTAGAACCCGTCCGTGGGACGGATTTCCGTGACCGCGAGCGGCTCCTCGCCCATGACGCCGACGGTGATCTCGCGGCCGGGGATGAATTCTTCCACGAGCGCGAGCGGGCCGAATTCCCAGTCCGCGACAATCTCCGCCATCCGGTTGTCGCCGGGATGGACGATGGCGACGCCAACCGAGGAGCCCTGGTTCGGCGGCTTGACGACGAAGGGACGCGGAAGCGGCTCCTCGTGCGCGAGGCTCTCGATGGCGACGAGCGCGTGCTTCGCGACCGGAAGGCCGGCGGCGGCGAAGGCGGCTTTGGCGGCGACCTTGTCCATGGCGAGCGCGGAGGCGCGGACGCCGGAATGGGTGTAGGGAATGCCGAGCCAGTCGAGCACGCCTTGGATGGCGCCGTCCTCCCCGAAGCGGCCGTGCAGCGCGTTGAAGACCGCATCGGGCGGGGGCGTGAGTGCCGCGATCAGCGCGGAAAGATCGCCCGTGACCGTGATCGGCACGACATCGAAGCCCGCCTCGCGGAGTGCGGCGACCACCTGCGCGCCGGTCGAGAGGCTTACCTCGCGCTCGGGCGAGACGCCGCCTTGCAGGACCGCGACGCGCTTCATGCCGCGCCCTCCGCTGGGGCGGGAATGCCGAGGCGGCGGATTTCCCACTCCAGCGAAACGCCGGTCGCGGCGTGCACGCGCGCGCGCACCTCCTCGCCCAGCGCCTCGAGTTCGGCGGCCGTGGCGCCTCCGGTATTGATGAGGAAATTGCAGTGCTTTTCGCTGACCGCAGCACCGCCGCGGGCGAGGCCGCGGCAGCCGGCGGCCTCGATCAGCTCCCACGCCTTCATGCCCGGCGGGTTGCGGAAGGTGGAGCCGCCGGTGCGGGCGCGGATGGGCTGCGTGGCCTCGCGCGCGGCACGGATCGCTCCGATGCGGCCGGCGATCTCCGCGGGATCGCCGGGGCGGGCGGAGAAGCGCGCGCGCACGACGACGGCGCCGGGCGGGAGCGCGGAGTGACGATAGGCGAGCGCAAGTGCAGCCGCCGACAATTTTCGGATTTCGCCGGAGCGGCTCACGATCTCGGCCCAGTCGAGGACGGAGGCGACATCGCCGCCATAGGCGCCGGCATTCATCGCGACCGCGCCGCCGATGGTGCCGGGAATGCCGGAGAGGAATTCGAGGCCGGCGAGACCCGCCTGCGCGGCATGCTCCGCGACCGTGACATCGAGCGCGGCCGCGCCGGCGATGAGGCCGCCTTCGTCGGGCGTGATCGCGCCGAAGCCGCGCGCGGTGAGGCGGATGACGATGCCGGCGATTCCGCCGTCGCGGATGATGAGGTTGGAGGCGGCGCCGATAATGGTGACCGGAATCTCGGGCGGCAGCTTTGCAAGAAACGCGGCGAGATCCTCGGTGTCCGCCGGGCGGACGAGAATTTCGGCCGGGCCGCCGACGCGGAACCAGGTGCCGGGGCCGAGCGGGGCGGAAGGCGTGAGGCGCCCGCGCAGCGGGGGCAATGAAGAGGCGAGATCGGAGGGCATCTGCAGCGCCGCGCTCATCGGGCCCCTCCCCCGGCGCGGCGGGGTGCGGCCTGCAGAAGCGCAAGCTCGGAAGGCAGGGCATTCGCCCATTGCGTGATGTTGCCGGCACCGAGGCAGACGACGTAATCGCCGGAACGGGCGATGGCGTGGACCATTTCCCCGAGATGCTCGGGGCCGGAGAGCGGCACCACGCTCTTGTGGCCGCGGCCGCGCAAACCTTCGACCAGCGCTTCGCCGGTGATGCCGGGAATGGGTGTTTCGCCCGCGGGATAGACATCCGCCACGATGACCGTGCCCGCATCGTTCATGCAGGTGCAGAACTGATCGAAGAGCGAGGCGAGCCGCGTGTAGCGGTGCGGCTGGACGACGGCGATCACCTCGCGCGCGCCGGCCTGGCGGGCGGCCTTGAGCACGGCCGCGATCTCGACCGGATGGTGGCCGTAATCGTCGATGACGGTGATGCCGCCGACCTCGCCTGTTTTGGTGAAACGGCGCTTGACGCCGCGGAATCCGGCGAGCGCGGTCTGCAGCGTGGCTTCGGGGATCTCCATCTCGAGGCCGACCGCGAGGGCGGCGAGCGCGTTCTGGACATTGTGGCTGCCGAGCATCGGCAGGCGGAACGGCCCCAGGCGGCGGGCGCGACGAGTCTGGCGGTCGGTCAACGTGACCTCGAAGGTGGAGCCGAGCTTGTCGTTGATGACGCGCTCGGCCCGCACATCGGCCTGCAAGGAGAGGCCGTAGGTGACGAGCCGGTGATCCGAGAGCGAGGGAATCATCTGCTGCACCGCCGGATGGTCGATGCAGAGCACGGCGAAGCCGTAGAACGGCACGTTGGCGACGAACTGGCGATAGCCTTCCAGCATCGCCTCGTTGCTGCCCCAGTGGTCGAGATGCTCGGGGTCCATGTTGGTGACGACCGCGATCACGGCGGGCAGGCGGAGAAAGCTGCCGTCGCTCTCATCGGCTTCGGCGACCATCCACTCGCCGGCGCCGAGGCGCGTGTTGGTGCCGTAAGCATTGATGATCCCGCCATTGATGACGGTGGGATCGAGAGCAGCGGCCTCCAGCACGGCGGCGATGAGGCTCGTGGTCGTGGTCTTGCCGTGGGTGCCGCCGATCGCGATCGACCAGCGCAGGCGCATCAATTCGGCGAGCATCTCCGCGCGGCGGACGATGGGGATGAAGCGGGCGCGGGCGGCGGCGACCTCCTCGTTGTCGCGGCGGACGGCGCTCGAAACCACCACCACCTGGGCGCGGCCGAGATTTCCTGCGGCATGGCCGATCGAGACCGGAATTCCGGCCGCACGCAGGCGCATGACATTGGCGCTTTCGGAAATGTCGCTGCCCTGCACCGAATAACCGAGATTGTGCAAAACCTCGGCAATGCCGGACATGCCGATGCCGCCGATGCCGACGAAGTGAATCGTGCCGATGGAAAGCGGCAGCGCCCTCATTGTCCGCCCCCCAGGGATTCGACAAGATCGGCGAGCCTCTCGCCCGCATCCGCGCGCGCGAACCGCGACGCGGCCTCCGCCATCGAAGCGAGCCGCCCGGGATCCCCGAGCAGCGCCGCAATCGCCACACGCAGCCTCTCAGCGGTGAGGCCGTCCTGATCCAGCACGATCGCGGCGCCGGACGCGGCGAGTGCTGCGGCATTCGCGCGCTGGTGATCGTCGATCGCGCCGGGCAGCGGAATGAGCACGGAAGGTCGTCCGCACACCGCGATCTCGGCAATGGAGGAGGCGCCGGCGCGCGCGATCACGAGGTGGGCCGCCGCCAATCTCTCCGGCACATCGGCGAAAAACGAAGCCGTCTCTGCCTCAATTCCCGCCCGCTCATAAACCGC
>JASHRV010000052.1 GCA_030037175.1 Acetobacteraceae bacterium | reverse complement strand
GCCGTCACGCATGTACTGGCCTGATTCTGCGGCGGCGCCGGTTTCCGGCGAGGTAACGCCGATGCGGATCGTGTCCGCGGCCCTGGCTATGATGGCGGGGGCGGCAAGCGCCGCCGTTGTGCCGAGCATAGCCGCCCGGCGGGTGATCCCGGTCATTTGGACAGTCCTCCTGCTTCCCGCTCCAATTCGGCGAGCCGGGCCGCCGAGGCCCGTCAAACCTCAGAAATCATGCCCGGCCTCGTGCTGCACTGCAAGAGGGCCGGCTGCGTTACGCGAGGGGCGGAAAACGCGCTAGAACAGCGCCATGATTTTCGCCGACAGGCACGAGGCCGGGCGGCTGCTTGCGGAAAAGCTGCGCCGGTTCAAGGATTACCGGCCCGTTGTGCTCGCCTTGCCGCGCGGCGGTGTTCCGGTCGGCTACGAGATCGCCCGCGCGCTCAGAGCTCCGCTCGACCTTATGTTGGTGCGCAAGCTCGGCGCGCCCGGCCAATCGGAACTCGCCATCGGCGCGCTGGCGCTTGGCGGCGAAGCGGATGTCGTTACCGACCGGCATTTTCTGACCGCGCTCGGGGTTTCTGATTCCGAGCTCGCAGCGATCATTGCGCGCGCCCGCGAGGAAATCGAACGACGGAGGAAACTCTATCTCGGCGATCGGCCGCCGGTGCCGATCGCCGGCTGTACCGCGATCCTGGTCGATGATGGCATTGCCACAGGGGCAACCATGCGCGCGGCTCTTCGTGTGACGCGCAAACGCGGGCCCGCCAGCCTCGTGCTGGCCGTTCCGGTCGCGCCGTCCGACTCGATCGAGGAGCTGCGCGGGGAAGCCGACGAGATCGTGTGCCTCGAACAGCCGCGCCCGTTCTTCGCCGTCGGTCAGTTCTATCGCAACTTCGCCCAGCTCGAAGACCGCGAAGTGCTCGATCTGCTCGCGCGAACTGAAAAGCCCGGGGGCTCTGTTCCCCCGCCAAGGGCTGAGCCTTTGGGAAAACCCCTCTGAAGCTCGGCGTCCCGCCCCCGCCGGCTCTGCCCTAAAGCGTGATCGCCGGAGGTGGAATCACCGAAGGCGTGAATCACGCGGGAAAGACAAAGAGCGAAAGCGGGATAAGTGAGCGAGAGCGAACGCATCCCGCTCTAAGTCATGTCCTGCGGCACAAGTCGGCAGGGCCTTGGACATTTTTCGGTTTCGCCTACCGGGCCTGGTCCTTGCTCTCGCCGATCGGGCCGCTCGCCGCTTTCCTTGCCGATGTCGAGGGCTCTGCACGAAAGAAGAGAAGCTGCGCCGCGCCGTGACGCCGCTCCGCCAGCGGCGTGCCGAGCATCGGGGGGGCAAGCCTCGACCCGGCCTCGAGCGCAATCAGCGCTCCGGGCGCGATCCAGCCGGCGGCGGCGAGCGCTGCGATCGCGCGGGCAGGAAGATATTCGTCGGCATAGGGCGGATCGCACAGGAGCAATGTGCAGGGCGCACCAGGGGGCGGACGCGTCGCGTCCGCCGCCAACACTTGGGCGCGGTCGCCAAGCCCGCAGGCGGCGATATTGGCAGCAAGGACCCGCCGCGACCGCGCGTCGGTCTCGAAGAAGACCGCCTCAGCCGCGCCGCGCGAAAGCGCTTCGAGCCCGAGGGCGCCGGTGCCGGCGAACGCGTCAAGCACCCGGGCGCCCTTCACCGCATCCTCTCCTGCCCAAGGCGCGTGGAGGAGCATATCGAAGAGGGCCTGGCGGACGCGATCGGCGGTCGGGCGTGTCGCTTTTCCTGGCGGCACGGCAAGGCGCCGGCCGCGAAGATCCCCGCCGATGATCCTCATCCGGTCTTCCGCTCCCGGGGAATCTGCTCCCGCAGCACTTTCGCCGGCACCTCCTCCACCGCTCCACGCGCGAGCAGGCCGAGCTGGAACGGCCCGTATGCCACCCGGATAAGCCGCGTCACGACGAGCCCGAGATGGGCGAGCACGCGCCGCACCTCGCGGTTCTTCCCTTCCGAGAGGCTGACGCTGAGCCAGGCATTGGCGCCCTTGCGCACATCGAGCCCGGCCTCGATCGGGCCATAGCGGACGCCGGCAACGGTGACGCCCTTCTTCAGGGCGACGAGCGCGCGTTCATCCACGATGCCATGCACGCGCACCCGATAGCGCCGCTTCCAGCCCGTGGCCGGCAATTCGAGCTTGCGCGCCAATGCCCCGTCATTCGTCAGCAGCAGCAGCCCCTCGCTCGCAAGATCAAGCCGGCCGACACTGATCACCCGCCCGAGACCCGGGGGAAGATTGGCGAAGACGGTCGGCCTTCCCTGGGGATCGCTGTGCGTGGTCACGAGCCCGGGCGGCTTGTGGTACCGCCAGAGGCGCGGGCGGTCCCGCTCGGCCACCACCCGGCCATCCACATGCACGACATCGCCCGCCGAGACGAACGTCGCCGGATGTGTCACCGCCGCGCCGTTCAGCATGACCCGGCCCGATGCGACGATTGCTTCCGCCCCGCGCCGGCTGGCGACGCCGGACGCGGCGAGGAAATGGGCGATCCTCATGCCCCTTTCATTCACGGCCGGCACGAAGCGACGAACGCCGCGAAGATGCGCCTGTCCCCGTCATCGACGGAGAACTCGGGATGCCACTGCACGCCGAGGCAGAATTTCTGCCGCACGTCCTCGATCCCCTCGATCACGCCATCGGGCGCTCGCGCGTTCACCACGGCTGCGCCCGGTTCCGCGATGGCCTGATGATGCGACGTGTTCACGGCCATGCGCGCCGCGCCCGCGATGCGCGCAAGCAATGTGCCCGGCGCGAGCGCGATTTCGTGCGCGGCTTTGTGGCGGGTATCGGTCTGCTGGTGGGCGAGCGCCTTGGGCACCTCGTCGGGGATGTGCTGGATCAGCCGACCACCGAGCGCCACCGCCAGCAGCTGCGCGCCCCCGCAGATGCCCAGCACCGGCATCCCACGCGCAAGCGCGCCCCGGAGAAGCGCAAGCTCCGTTTCCGTCCGCGCTTCCTTGAGTCGGACGCTCGCGTGCCGGCCGGAGGCCCCATAGAGCGCCGGATCGACGTCGAACGCCCCACCCGTGATGACGAGACCAGCGATGCGGTCGAGATAGTCCGCGGCCAGATCTGCGTGGTGCGGCAGGGCCACGGGCAGGCCCCCTGCGCCCGCGATCGCCGCGGTGTAATTCTGACGGACGGCATACCACGGATAGGTCGAGTAGCCGCCCGGCGGTTCGGCATCGAGGGTGAGGCCGATCGTCGGCCGCCTGGTGGTCATGGGGGCCTCGCTCCGGTGATCGCCGCGGCCAATGCCCATGGGGCCGCGGCAAGATGCTCGGCCAGGAAGTCGATCACGGCGCTCACCCGCGCGGGCCGGAGCCGCCCGGGTGGTGCCACGATGGTGAGCGCGATCGGCGGCGGCGACCAGTCCGTCATCACCGCTTCCAGCCGGCCAACCTCAAGCTCGCGCCAGATCAGGAATTGCGACTGCACGGCAAGGCCGAGGCCGGCGAGCAGAGCGGGGCCGCCGAAGCGGAGAGGCGGCCGGTCTCGGCGAGGCGGGCGAAGGCGACCCAGGCCTCGAGGTCGGGCAGGCGGGTTATGCTCATGCGGAAACGATCCGCTTCTATTGTTTCTCTTCCTGATTACCGGCGCCAGCCCAATCTTCGCCCCATCGGAACCCTATCGAGGAGGCAGGCATGATCGACGTTCGCCCCTATGAAAGCCTTGGCGGAGCCAACCATGGCTGGCTCGACACGCGGCATCATTTCTCCTTCGACGCCTATCACGATCCGGCACGCATGGGCTGGGGCACGGTGCGGGTTTGGAACGACGACGAGATCGCGCCCAAGAGCGGTTTCCCGCTGCACCCGCACGCGAACATGGAGATCATCACCTATGTCCGCGAGGGCGCGATCACCCACAAGGACAGCCTCGGCAATGAAGGCCGCACGGCGGCGGGCGATGTGCAGGTGATGAGCGCGGGCACGGGCATCCGCCACGCGGAATACAATCTCGAGCCCGAGACGACGCGGATCTTCCAGATCTGGATCCACCCCACCGAGCGCGGCGGCCCGCCCGCCCGGGGTCAGAAGCCCTTTCCGAAATCCGACCGCGCGGGCCGCTTCGTCACCCTCGCGAGCGGCTTTCCGGGCGACGAGGATGCGCTGCCGATCCGCAGCGACGCGCGTGTGCTCGGGGCAACGCTGAAAGCGGGCCAGAGCACGGAATACGCGCTCGGCGCCGGCCGGCATGCCTATCTCGTGGCCGCGAGCGGCCGCGTCACGGTGAACGGCGTGGCGCTCGGTGCGCGCGACGGTGCTGCGATCGAGGACGAGGCCAGGCTTTCGATCACCGCGATCGAGGATTCGGAGATCGTGCTGGTTGATGCGGCATAAAAAAATTGGACAATTTGGACGGCGGAGGGGGTTCGGACAGAGTTAAACGATTGAAATAACATGATATTTTTGTGGGGTTGGAAGGCGCCGACGGCCAGGCCGGCCA
>JASHRV010000418.1 GCA_030037175.1 Acetobacteraceae bacterium | reverse complement strand
CGAGCCGCCGAAGACGAGAATCCCGAACGGCCCCTCCCCCGGCAACGCATACGGCGCGGGCCGCACTTCCGCACGCACCGGATTGCCGACAACCACGGCCGACCGCGGCGCATGGCGCGTGACGGCGAAGCTCAGCGCCACGCGATCAGCCATTTTTGCAAGCACGCGATTCGCGCGGCCCAGAACGGCATTCTGCTCGTGCAGAAGAATCCGGGGCCGGTGCCGCATCAGGCGCGCGCCCAGCACCGGCGCCACCGAAGGATAGCCGCCAAATCCAACGACAACCCTGGGCTTCAGACGAGCCATCATCCGCCGCGCGGCCAACACACCCGCAGCCATCGCACCCACCGCCGCCACGCCGCGCCGTACGCCACGCCCGGCAATGCCCGCGCCGGCAAGCACGTGGCGCTCCGCACCGCCGAAGCCACGCCCAGCCGCACGCTTGTCGGTCAAAACGACCGCCCGCCATCCCCTCGCGCGCAAAACCTCCACGAGAGCTTCCGCGGGAAACACGTGCCCCGCCGTGCCGCCGGCCGCGATGACGACCGTTCGAAGACCAAGGGGCTCTGCCCCTTGGAACCCCGCCAAGGGCTGAGCCCTTGGAACCCATTCGTTGGCGGCGGCAGAGGGCGGTTTGGACACTGAGCGCTCGCTCAGTGTCCAAACCGCCCTCTGCCGCCGCCAAACGGATGGGGTCCAGGGCCCCAGGCCCTGGTGGGGGTCCAGGGGGCGAAGCCCCCTGGTCTTTGAGCGGGTCAGCATGCTGGTCATGAGTCGGCGTGATGCCGCCGGCGGGTCAGGGCCAGCAGCATTCCGATTTCGAGTCCGATCGCGAGCATGGATGAGCCGCCGTAGGAGATGAACGGCAGGGTCATGCCTTTGGCCGGGATGAGGGAGAGCGAGGTGGCCATGTTGATGAATGCTTCGAGGCCGAAGCTCATCAGGAGGCCGCCGGCGGCGAGGAGGGTGAAGAGATCGTGTTCGGCGAGCAGGCGGAGCAGTCCGCGGAGCACGATGAAGGCGAAGATGCCGATGATGAGCAGGCAGATGAGAAGGCCGAATTCCTCACCCGCGACGGCGAAGACGAAATCTGCGTGTGCGTCCGGCAGGATATCCTTGACGCGGCCTTCGCCCGGGCCGGTGCCGAAGAGGCCGCCGTTGCCGAAGGCTTCGAGCGCGGTGTGCACCTGGTAGGCGCCGACCGCGTTCGGGTGGAGGAAGTCGGTGACGCGTTCGCGCACGTGCTGGAAGAGCGCGTACGAGGCGGCGCCGCCGGCCGCGATGAGCGCGCCGCCGAGTCCCACCCAGATCACGTTGAGTCCGTTGAGGAAAAGCTGGGCGAGGAAGACGGCGCTGATGAGGCCCATCATGCCGACGTCGGGCTGTGATTTCAGCAGCAGGATGACGACGACGAAGAGTCCGAGCGCGATGGCCGTGCCGGGCAGGCGCGGCGTGCGCCGCTGCTCGGAGAGGAGCCAGGCGGTGACGACGATGAAGCAGACCTTCAGGAATTCGCTGGGTTGGACGGAGAATCCGAAGAAATCGATCCAGCGCCGCGCGCCTTTGATCTCGACTCCGTGGACGAGGGTGAAGGCGGTGAGGAGGAGGGCGGCGAGTCCGCCGAGGAGGGCGATGCGGCGGATGGTGGCGGGTGCGAGGAGGGAGACGGCGACGATCTCGAGCCCGGAGAGGGCGAGGAAGATGATCTGCTTGATGATGAGGAGGTCGCGCGGATCGCCGATGCGCACGGCGACCGAAGGGCTCGCCGAGAGCACCATGACATAGCCGAAGCCGAGCAGCGTGGTGACGGCGATCAGCGTCCAGCGATCGACCGTCCACCACCAGCGGCCGAGAACGGAGGTATCGGCGCGGGAGGGCGCGGGCATCAGGCGGCCTTCCCTGCCGGTGGTGAGCAGGTGAGAGCGCGGGCGAGACGGGCAAAGCGTTCGCCGCGTTCCGGGAAGCCCTTGAACTGATCGAAGCTCGCGGCGGCGGGAGAGAGGAGCACGACGGAGGCGGCGTGGGTGCGGGCCGAGGCGAGGGCAGCGGGCACGGCTTCGTCGAGCTGGAAGACGATGCGGTGCGGGACGTTGTGGCGCGCGAGCGTTGCGGCGAAGAGGGGCGCGTCGCGGCCGATGAGCAGCGCCTCCGCGATGCGGGGGAAGAAGGGTGCAAGCGGCTCGATGCCGCCTTCCTTGGCGATGCCGCCGGCGATCCACACGACGCGCGGGTAGCAGGCGAGAGCGCGCGCGACCGAATCGGCGTTGGTGGCCTTGCTGTCGTTGACGAAGGCGATGCCGTCCGCGTGGCAGATGAACTGCATCCGGTGCGGCAGGCCGGGGAAGGAGCGGATGCCGGCCGCGATTTGCGGGCGCGCAAGGCCGATCGCGAGCGCCGCGGCGGCGGCGGCGGCGGCGTTCTGGGCGTTGTGCGTGCCAGGCAACGCGGCGGCCTCGTTCATGGTGAGAATGGAATCACCACGATTGCAGAGCGTCCCCGATTCGCACCAGACTTCCGCCGTTTTTTCACCCGAGATACGAATGAGATGCGGGGCGAGCGAGGCGGCGACGGCACGGGAATGAGGATCGTCGATCCCGACGATAGCGATTCCCCGATCGGTGCGGTGGACGAAAATGCGCTGCTTGGCGGCGATATAGCCTTCCATGCCGCCGTGACGATCGAGATGATCGGGCGAGAGATTGAGGAGGATGGCGATGTTGAAGCGGAGATCGGCGATGCGCTCCAGCATGTACGATGACATTTCGATAACGTAATATCCATCGTCGGGCAGCAGAGGCAGCGCGAGCGCAGCGGGGCCGAGGTTGCCGCCGGCGGCGGCGGGAAGGCCGGATGATTTCAGGATGTGCGCGATCAGCGCGGTGGTGGTGGATTTGCCGTTGGTGCCGGTGACGCCGATGAAGCGCGCCTTCGAGCCCGACGCGCGCACGGCGCGGTAAAGAAGCTCGGCATCCGAGAGGATGGGGATGCCGAGCGCAAGGGCGCGGGCGGCAACGGCATGGGGTGAAGGAAAGGTGTGGGGAATTCCGGGCGAGAGGATGAGCGCCTCCGCGCCCTCGAGGGATTCCGAGAGCTGGACGGAGTGGGCGGCGGCGCGGGCGGCCGGATCGTCGTCCCAGGCAGTGACTTCGGCGCCCATGGAAGCAAGGGCGAGAGCGGCGGGAAAGCCGTTGCGGCCGAGCCCCATGACGGCGAAGCGGCGGCCGGCGAAGACGGGAGGGAAAGCCGCGCTCATCGGATCTTCAGCGTGGCAAGGCCGACGAGGGCCAGGATCACGGAGATGATCCAGAAGCGGATGACGATGGTCGGTTCCGCCCAGCCTTTCTTCTCGAAATGGTGATGGAGCGGGGCCATGAGGAAGACGCGGCGGCCGGTGCGCTTGTACCAGAAGACCTGGACGATGACGGAGACCGTTTCGAGGACGAAAAGCCCGCCGGTGATCGCGAGCACGATCTCGCTCTTCGTCGCGACCGCGACGGCGCCGAGCGCGCCGCCAAGCGCGAGCGAGCCCGTATCCCCCATGAAGACGGTGGCGGGCCAGGTGTTGAACCACAGGAAGCCGAGGCCCGAGCCGATCAGCGCGGCGCAGAAGACGGCGAGCTCGCCGACGCCGGGAACGTTATCGAGCTCCAGATAGTCGGCGAAGATGCGGTTGCCGACGAGATAGGCGATGAACACGAAGACCGAGGCGACGATGATCGTAGGCACGATCGCGAGCCCGTCGAGCCCGTCGGTAAGATTGACCGCGTTCGAGGCCCCCATCATCACCAGCGTGCCGAAGATGGGGAAGGCGGGCCCAAGCGGAATCAGCACGTGCTTCAGAAGAGGGATGGCGATTCCGGTGCCGAGCGCGCCGCCTGTGGTGCGCGCGATGACGTAAGATGCGACGAGGCCGAGCGCGGCCTGCGCCGCGAGCTTGATGCGGGGCGAGACGCCGTGATGGTTGCGGCGGACGAGCTTGCGGTAATCGTCGGCGGCGCCGAGCAGCCCGTAGCCGAGCGTGACCGCGAGCACCGCCCAGACATAGACGTTTTCGAGATCCGCCCAGAGGAGGGTGGAGGTGGTGAGGGCGATGAGGATCAGGAGCCCGCCCATGGTGGGCGTGCCGATCTTCTCGATCAGATGGCGCTCGGGGCCGAGGGCGCGGATCGGCTGGCCGTTCTTCTGCACCTGGCGGAGGCGGCGGATGAGGCTCGGGCCGAGGACGAAGCTCACTACGAGCGAGGTGAGGCAGGCTGCGCCGGAGCGGAAGGTGAGGTAGTGCAGCAGGTTGAAGAAGAGGACCTGGTGCGTGTAGGGCCGGGTGAGGAGGTAGAGCATCAGGCGCCCTCCCCGCTTTCCGGACGCTGTATTTTTTCGAGCGCCGCGACGACGTGCCTCATCCGGCTGCCGAGGCTGCCTTTAACGAGCACGACATCGCCAGGGGCGATGGCGGCGGCAACGACTGGGGCGAGCGATTCCGAGTTTTCGGCATAGGCGCCACGCAGATGCACGGGTGTGCGCTCGAAGAGGCGGCGCATCATCGGGCCGCAAGCGAAGAGAAGATCGGCCGATTGCGGGAGCGAGGCAGCGAGGTTTTCGTGCGCGGCGGCGGCCTCCTCGCCGAGCTCCAGCATGTCGCCCAGGACGGCGAGACGGCGGCCGCCGCACCCATCGGCGCCGAGGGCGAGGACGGAGAGGGCGGCGGCGACGGCCGCAGGCGAGGCGTTGTAGCTCTCATCGAGCAGGATCGCCTCCCCGCCGGGAAGCTGAAGATGCGTGCGCGCGCCGCGGCCGGCGAGTGCGGCGAAGCCTTCGAGCGAAGCGGCGGCTTCGCGCGGAGCGAGGCCGAGTGCGACGGCGGCGGCGAGGGCCGCGAGCGCGTCCTCCGCCATGTGCCTTCCGGTGGCGGCGAGGCGGAGCTGGATGGCTTCGCCGAACAGGATGGCGGCGACGTTTGTGCCGGTGGCGTCTGGAGCCGCGGAAAGAAGGCGGGCGTCGGCGTCCGGCCCCTCGCCGAAGGTCAGGATGCGGCAGCCTTCGGGGACATGCGCGGCAAGGCGCGGCAGGAAGGGCGAATTGGCGGGAAGGATGGCGATGCCGCCCGGCTCCAGGGCGGAGAGGAGCGAGGCTTTCTCCTCCGCGATCGCCTCGAGGCTGCCGAAATAGCCGATATGGGCGCTGGCGATGGCGGTGATCACAGCGACATGCGGGCGGGCCAGCGCGGCGAGGGGAAGGATTTCGCCCGCGTGGTTGGTGCCGATCTCGAGCACGGCGAAGGCGGCGTCCGGCGGCAGCTCGGCCAGCGTGAGCGGCACGCCCCACTGATTGTTGTAGGAGGCGCGAGCGGCATGGGTAGGGTCGACATCGGAGAGGATCCGGCGCAGCATCTCCTTCGTGGTGGTCTTGCCGACGCTGCCGGTGATGGCGGCCACGCGCGCGGTTGCGCGGGCGCGGGCATGGGCGCCGAGGGCGGCGAGGCCAGCGAGCGTATCCGGCACGATGAGGAGGGGCGCCGCGTCGGAGAGTCCGGCGGGGATGCGGCTCACGAGCGCGCCGGCGGCGGCGCGGGCGAGCGCGTCCGCGACGAATTCATGGCCGTCACGATGCTCGCCCGCCAGCGCCACGAAGAGATCGTCCGGGCGGAGCGTGCGGGTATCGATTGAAATGCCCGCGGCCGAGAAAGACGCGGTGAGCT
>JASHRV010000417.1 GCA_030037175.1 Acetobacteraceae bacterium | reverse complement strand
GTTTTCCAGGAACGGAATAAGCGCGGCCGCCACCGAAACCAGCTGCTTCGGCGACACGTCCATGAAATCCACTTTGTCGGGCGGAATGAGCTGGACGTCGCCGGCGTGGCGCACGACGACGAGATCGTCGGTGAAGCGACCACGCCCGTCGATGGCGGAGTTCGCCTGGGCGACGGTGTAGCGGCCTTCCTCCATGGCGGAGAGATAGATCACCTCGTCGGTGACGCGGCCGTCCTTGACCTTGCGATACGGTGTCTCGACGAAGCCGTATTTGTTCACCCGCGCGTAGGTCGCGAGCGAATTGATCAGGCCGATATTCGGCCCTTCCGGCGTCTCGATCGGACAGATGCGGCCGTAATGGGTCGGGTGCACGTCGCGCACCTCGAAGCCGGCGCGCTCACGCGTGAGCCCGCCGGGCCCGAGCGCCGAGAGCCGCCTCTTATGGGTGATCTCCGACAGCGGATTGGTCTGGTCCATGAACTGCGAGAGCTGCGAGGAGCCGAAGAACTCGCGCACGGCCGCCGCCGCCGGCTTGGCATTGATCAGGTCGTGCGGCATCACGGTGTCGATATCGACGCTACCCATGCGCTCGCGGATCGCCCGCTCCATGCGCAGAAGCCCGATGCGGTACTGGTTCTCCATCAGCTCGCCGACCGAGCGCACCCGGCGATTGCCGAGATTGTCGATATCGTCGATGCTGCCGCGGCCATCCTTGAGGCTGCAGAGCGTCTTCACGGTGCGCAGGATGTCGATCTTGCGGAGCACGCGCACCGAATCATCGGTTTCGAGCTCCAGCCGCTTGTTCATCTTCACGCGCCCGACCGCGGAAAGATCGTAACGGTCGGGATCGAAGAAGAGGCCGCGGAACAAGGCCTCGGCCGTCTCCGGCGTGGGCGGCTCGCCTGGCCGCATCAGCCGGTAGATGTCGATCAGCGCATCCTCGCGGTTCGTGTTCTTGTCGATCGTGAGCGTGTTGCGGATCCAAGGCCCGTTCGACTGGTCGACGGCCAGCGTGGGCAGACGGTCGAGCCCGGCAGCCTCGAGGGCGGCAAGCTTGGCCTCGGTCAGCTCCTCGCCGGCCTCCGCATGGATCTCACCCGTCTCGAGATTGACCAGATCCTCGGCCACGAACCGGCCGAGGACATCGGCGCGGCCAACCAGCACTTCCTTGGTGTTCTCGGCGATCTTGCGCGCCGTCCGCTGGGTGAGCTTGGTCTCCGGATCGGCAACGACCTCTCCGGTCTCCGCGTCGATCAGCGGTTCGAGCAGCTTGACGCCGCGGAACGCCTCAGGATCGAACGGCCGGGCCCAGCCTTTCGGAAGCAGCGTGAACACCACCTGGCGGTAGAAATAATTGAGGATCTCCTCGGCATCCATGCCGCGGATCTCGCTCGGATCGAGCGTCTCGCCTTTGGCTGCGCGCTCCTCCCTGACCTTCCCGGTCTCGGCGCTGTCGAGCGCATAGAGAAGCGTGGTCACCGGCAGCTTGCGCTTGCGGTCGATCCGCACATAGAGCAGGTCCTTGGCGTCGAACTCGAAATCGAGCCAGGAACCGCGGTAGGGGATCACCCGTGCAGCGAAGAGGTACTTGCCGGATGCGTGGGTCTTGCCCTTGTCGTGATCGAAGAACACGCCCGGGCTGCGATGCATCTGGCTGACAATGACGCGTTCCGTGCCATTGATGATGAAGGTCCCGTTGTCCGTCATCAGCGGCATGTCACCCATGTAGACGGGCTGTTCCTTGATGTCGCGGATCGAGCGGGCGCCGGTGTCCTCATCGACGTCCCAGACGATCAGTCGGAGGATCACCTTGAGCGGCGCGGCATAGGTCATGCCCCGCTGGATGCATTCCTCGACGTCGTATTTCGGCTCCTCGAGCTCGTAATAGACGAACTCCAGACGCCCGCGGCCGGCGAAATCGTCGATCGGGAAGACGGACTTGAACACCTCCTGCAGACCGGCGTGCAGGCGCGAATCGGGCGCCACGTGCATTTGCAGGAACGCCTCGTACGACGCACGCTGCACGTCGATCAGGTTCGGCATCGGCGCCACCTCGGGAATACGCCCGAAGCTGCGGCGAATACGCTTCTTACCCGTGAACGATTGGAGGACCGCGTTCATACTCTGCCCTGCTGCCCTGAAAAGCCCATGCCCCATCGTGCCGGGGCGCGCCGGGGCGCGACGTCGCGCGCCAACGGCCAACGGGGCGGGAATCCAACCGATTCCCGCCCATCCCGTTCCGGCGCGCTTTCCAGCGCACCGGCAGTCCGGATCGGAGACCTACTTGATCTCGACAGCGGCGCCCTGCTCTTCCAGCACCTTCCGGATCTTCTCCGCCTCTTCCTTGTTCACCCCTTCCTTCACGGTCTTCGGGGCCCCCTCGACCAGATCCTTGGCCTCTTTCAGGCCAAGGCCCGTGATCGTCCGGATTTCCTTGATCACGTTGATCTTCTTTTCGCCGATCTTGGTCAGAACGACCGTAAACTCGGTCTGCTCCTCGACCGGAGCGGCCGCAGCCGCGGGTGCGGCGCCCGGAGCGGCGGCAACCGCCACCGGTGCGGCGGCCGAGACGCCCCACTTCTCTTCCAAGAGCTTCGTGAGCTCCGCGGCCTCCAGAACCGTAAGGCCGGAGAGCTCGTCAGCCAGCTTCGCCAAGTCTGCCATGTTTGCGTGTCCTGTTAGATTAAGCGTTGGATGCTAGGTTGCAAGGGCCTGCTCGCCCCGGGCATAGGCGCCGAAGACGCGGGCGAGTCCGCCGGCCGGCGCGTTGAGCATGGAAACGAGGCGCTGGGCGGGCATCCGGATCAGCCCGGCGAGCTGGGCGCGGAGCACGTCGAGCGAGGGAAGCGCGGCCAGGGCCTCGACGCCGCCGGCATCGAGCGGGCGAAGGCCGAGCGCGCCGCCGACGACGACGAAGCGGTCGTTGGTCTTGGCGAAATCCACCGCGGCCTTGGCCACCGCCACCGGATCGGGAGACCAGGCGAGCGCGGTCGGGCCCTTGAGAAGTGGCTCGATCGCCGTGAAGCGGGTGCCGGCCAGGGCGCGGCGGGCCAGGCGATTCTTGGCGACGCGGTAGGTCGCGCCGGCGGAGCGCATGCGGCGGCGAAGGTCGGAGGCCTCGGCGACGGTGAGGCCATTGTTGCGGGTGACGACCACCATTTCAGTCGCCGCGAACACCGCCGCAAGCGAGTCCACGAAGGCCTGCTTCTCAACCCGGTTCATCGAGAGACTCCAAAGGCTTTGACGCGAGCGATGGACAAATTGGACGTACCCAGGGCCACCCAGAGCCAAATTTGTTTCATGACGCGAGACTCGGCAGATCAAGATGCACGCCTGGTCCCATGGTGGAAGACAAAGCCGCCTTCCTGAGATAGGTGCCCTTCGCCCCCGTCGGCTTAGCCCT
>JASHRV010000416.1 GCA_030037175.1 Acetobacteraceae bacterium | reverse complement strand
CAGCAACGTGACGGCGATTTTCTCGACAAGGAGGCACGTTACGCGCGTACCGAGGAATATGTCCAGATCCTGAAGACAATCTGGGAGGCAAACCGGCAGGTTTCGCATCAGGGGCCGTACTACCGGTTCACGGACGCCTCGCCTGCGGTGCAGACCGTGCAGCGGCCGCGGATCCCGATCTATTTCGGCGGCGCCTCAGCGGCTGCGATCCGCGTCGCCGCTCGCCATGCCGATGTCTTTGCTCTCTGGGGCGAGACCTATGCCCAGGTCGCCGATATCACCGGTCAGGTCGGTGCGGCAGCCTCCGCCGTGGGCCGGCGGGTGCGGTTCAGCCTCTCCTTGCGGCCGATCCTCGCTGACACTGAAGAGGACGCATGGGCGCGAGTCGAACATATTCGCGAGACGATTCTCCGCACCGGCGGTCAAGCTTGGCTCGGGCCGAATACGGGCGCGCCCGCGAACGAGGGTTCGCGGCGGCTCCTCGCCGCCGCTGCGCTCGGCGATCGGGTAGACAAGTGCCTCTGGACCGGCGCAGCGGCGCTGACCGGTGCGCGCGGCAATACAACCGCGTTGGTCGGAACCCCCGCTCAAGTCGCCGATGCCATGCTCGACTATTGGCGCCTCGGTATCTCGACTTTCCTGATCCGTGGCTTTGACCCAATGGAAGATGCGATCGATTATGGCGAGCGGCTCATTCCCCTCGTTCGAGAGCTGATAGCCGAGGAGGAGCTCAAGGTGCGGCACGAGGATGTAATCCGGTCAAGGCAGACGGCTTGAACGGCCGGCCTCGCTTCGGCATCTGGGCGCTCGTGCACGGCAGCCGCGGCGCCTTGCAGGACCCGGAGGAGCCGTTCGATGCCTCTTGGGAGCGCAACAAGCGCCTCGTGCTCGCGGCCGAGGCGCTCGGGTTCGATTCCACGCTGATCGCTCAGCACACCGCCAACCCGTACGACGACGAATGGGACGAACTGGAGGCCTGGACCGCCGCCGCCGCGCTGGCGGCCCTGAGCGAGCGCATCGAGATCATCGCCGCCATCAAGCCGCCGCTCTACCATCCGGTGGTGCTCGCAAAGATGGCGCTGCAGATCCAGCATATCGCGCGTGGTCGCTTCGGCATCAATCTCGTGAATGCGTGGAACCGGCCAGAATACGAGAAAGCCGGGATCCCTTTCGCCGAGCACGACGAGCGCTATGCCTACGGGAACGAATGGATCGGCGTGGTCGAACCACTCCTGCGCGGCGAGCGCGTCCGTTTCAAGGGCAAGTATTTCCAGGTGACGGACTATCAGTTGAGGCCTGCCGATCACTTCCGTGCACGGCCCACGATATATGTCGGGGGCGAGTCTGCGCCCGCGCAGGTTCTCGTCGCTTCCTACGGGGACATCTGGTTTATCAACGGCCAACCTCTCGCCGAGGTCTCTCGGCTGATCGCTAGCGTCCGCGCACATCCGCGCAGCGGAGATCCTCTCCGCTTCGGGCTCTCTGCCTTCGTGATCGCGCGCGAAACCGCGGCCGAAGCCTCCGCTGCCTACGCGCATCTCGCGGTGCTCGCCGAGAAAGACGCAGCCATACGCACGCGCCAGGCCGCGAATACCGATCCCGCCGTGGTTATGAAGCATACCCATGCGGCACAGACCCCACGCATAGGAACCAACGGTGGTACAGCGGCCGGCCTCGTGGGCAGCTACGAGGACGTCGCAAAACGCATCCTGGCCTTCCACGGCGCTGGGATCGAACTCTTCATGCTCCAATTCCAGCCCTTCGAGGCGGAGATGCAACGCTTCGCGCGCGAGATCCTGCCTCGCGTCCGCTAGGAAAGACCAGGGGGGTTCTGGCTCTACCCCCTGCCCTATTTCAGCCGTTGCCTTTGGCCGTGCAGCGTGGGTTGCCGGTCTGCGCTGGCGGCACGGCAATGACGCTGATCGGCGCAATGAGCGCCGTACCGACGAATGGGAACTTGTAGAACGTGCCCGTTGCCGGCTCGACCTCTCCGGTCGCCTGGCCGATCTGCACTTGGTGGTCGCAGGCCCGAATGGTGAGTGGCCCGGCGATCGAGCTGTAGCGGAGTCCTTCCAGAGCCGCCACGACCTTGTTGAAATCGGTCGAACCGGCGCGGGCGATCCCGAGCGCTGCGAGCTCCGTCGCGATATAGGACTTGGCAACGGACGCGGTGGGCCAGGGAAGGTCGGTATTTGCATGGGCCGCATGCCATGCTGCGACGAAGGCCTTGTTCTCCGGACTGTCGATCGTCAGCAGATAGACATCCGCCCCGATATCGCCGATCGCCGCCTTACCCACGCCCTTCAGGATGTCAGGATCGGCGAGGAAGGTGCCGCCGATCCGCGGCTTGAGACCGAAGCCCTCCGCCTGGTTGAGCAACTGCACGAGGTCCGCCCCCCAATCGGCGGTCAGTACGAAATCCGCACCGGAGGCCTGGATCTGCTGCAGATAGGGCGAGAAATCGGCCACCCCGCGGGGGTGAAAGATGTCTCCCACGATCTGCACACTCGGATCGAGCGTCGCCAGCGCCTTACGGAAGCCGGCCTCGGACTGATGGCCAAAGGAATAGTCCTCGTTCAGCAGGAATACCTTCTTCACGGCGGGATAGTCGCGCTTGAGGGCATAGACGAGCGCAGCAGCATGCATTGTCGTATTGGAGGCGACGCGGAACAGCGCGGGCCGGAACTGTGCGCCGGTGAGCTCGTCGGCTTCGCCGGCAAAGGCGATCACCGGCACATGGTATCGTTGGCCAACCGCAACCAGAACGTTCAGGATGTCGGAGCCCGAGGCACCGATGATCGCGCTCACATGGTCCTGCAGCACGGCATCCACTGTCTTGCGTCGGGTTACGCCAGCATTGAGCTCAGTGTCGATCACGTCGAGCTTCACGGGATGGCCGTTGATGCCGCCCTTGGCGTTGATCTGATCGACGGCGAAGCGGATCCCGGCCAGGTTCTGTCCGTCGGTCACTTTGAAGGGGCCTGATTCGATGATGGCGGCGAGGAAGGTGATCGGCGCCTTGCCGGTCTGCGCGGTAGCAGGACGGACGGCGCCAGTGAGCGCCGTCGCGCCGAGGAGCGCAGTTGCGAAGCCCGTGAGCCATCGTGTCGTCATGCTTGGTCTCCCCGTGAGTGGTAAAAAAAATCCGGTCTAGACTTCGAGATACTGGCGCCTGATCCCGGTGGCGGCCGCGAGCGCGGCGGGCGTTCCCTCGAACACGGACCTGCCCTTGGCCATCACTGTGATCCGGTCGGCGATGCGCCCGGCGACCGCGAGCTTAGATTCGACGACCAGCACAGCAAGGCCGTCTCCAGCGAGCGCCCGCAGCGCGTGCTCAAGCGCCTGCACGATCACCGGGGCAAGACCTTCGGTCGGCTCATCGACGAGCAGCAGCTTGGGCTCTCCCATCAGCGCACGTCCGATCGCGAGCATCTGCTGCTCTCCGCCCGAGAGAGTGCGCCCGCTCTGGCGCATCCTGCCGGCCAGGCGCGGAAACATCGCCAGCACACGCTCGAAGGTGGCGCGCGCCGGCTGGCGGAGCCCGCGCCAGACCCCCATGGAAAGGTTCTCGGCGACCGTGAGGTCCGGGAAGATCAGACGCTCCTCAGGGACGTAACCGATGCCGCGCCGGGCAATCGCGTGGGGTGGAAGGCAGGAGATTGGTTCATTATCGAAACGGATCTCCCCGCCCGCCGCGCCGACCATCCCCATGACGGACTTGAGCGTCGTGCTCTTGCCCACGCCGTTGCGGCCGAGCAGGCAGACCACCTCGCCCGGCCCGCAGGCGAGCGTCACGTCGTGGAGGACCTGGCTCCGCCCGTAGCGCGCGGCAAGTGAACGGATCGCCAGCATCTCAGCCCGTCTCCTCGCCAAGATAGACGCGCCGCACCGCAGGGTCGGCGTTCACTTCCGCTGGCGTACCCTCGGTCAGCACGCACCCGTAGTCCAGCACAGTGATCCGGTCCGAGAGCGCATAGACCACGTCCATGTCGTGCTCCACGAGGATCAGCGTGCAGCCGCGAATGATCGCCTCGAGCAGGTCGATTAGGTCCCGCGTTTCGGCCGCCGAAAGGCCGGCGGCAGGCTCGTCGAGGATGACGAGCTCCGGCTCCTGGGCCGTCACCAGGGCGATATCGAGCCGGCGCTGTAATCCGTATGGAAGCGTATCGACCCGCTCGCCGAGGAAGGGCAGCAACCCGGCCAACGCCGCGATCTGCTCGCTCTCGGCAAAGATCGGCTCGAGGCTGCTGAGGCGTCGTGCCACCGTGGTGCCGATGCCGTGTTTGGCAAGCAGCGCGCCACGGATGTTCTCGCCCACGCTCGCCTCGCCGAACAGGCTCAGGATCTGGAAGGACCGGCCGATCCCGAGGCGGGCTCGCCGGTGCGGCGGCAGGTCCGTGATGTCGAGACCGCGATAAAGGACGCGGCCCGAATCGGGGCGGAGTTTGCCGGTGATAAGGTTGATGAGCGTCGTCTTGCCGGCGCCGTTGGGCCCGATCAAACCGCGCCGCTCGCCGGCGCTGATGCTGAGCGAGAGCCCATCGAGCACAGGCCCGGCGCCGAAGCTCCGGGAGATACCGTGCAGGGCAAGCAGCGGAGCGTCAACCATCGCGCGGGCGGACCAGGCGGGAAGCCAGCAGAGAGGCTAGCCCGGCGATGCCGCGAGGAAAAGCCAACACGAGCGCGATGAAGGCGAGGCCCATCCATAGCTGCCAGTGCTGGGTGACGGCGGAGAGCCGATCGGAGCCGAAAATGTAGATCGCGCTGCCGAGCAGCGGTCCCCAGAACCACGCGGTGCCGCCGATGAACGCCATGATGATGACGGTCGTGGAAAGGGTGAGGTCGATGCTGTCGGTGGAGACGAAGCCGTTGGAGATGGCCCAGAGCGCGCCGGCAATCCCCGCGACGAATGCGGCGAGGCCGTAATTGGTGAGCTTCACTCGGTGCGTGTCGTAGCCGAGGAAGGCCGCGCGCTCCTCGTTCTGGCGGACAAGCTGAACGGCATTGCCAAAGGGCGTGTGTTCGAGGATCAGCCAGGTGGCAAGCGTGAACGGGATCAGAAACGCAGCTGAGAGCTCATAGATTTCCGTGATCGAGGGATTGGTGAGGCGCCATCCCGGCAGCAGCACGAGCGCGGCAGGCATGAACTCGTCAAGCCCGTCCGTGCCGCCGGTCACTGCATGCCACTTGAAGGCGATCGTGTAGAGGAAGGCGCCGACCGCGAGCGTCGTCATCGAGAAATAGGCCCCCGTGCGGCGTACGCAGACATGTCCGAGCAGGAGGCCGAGCAGCCCCGCCCCGGCTGCCGCGCCGAGGATGAGCAGCGGCACCGGGACGGCGGGGAACGCCCTCAGCAGCAGCGCCTCTGCATACGCGGCTACCCCGAAGAAAGCGGCATGCCCGAAGGAGAGCAGGCCTGAGTATTTGAAGACGATGTTGAAGCCGATTGCAAAGAGCCCGAGCAGGACCGCCTGGCCGAGATCGTTGAGCGCCGCCACGGGAACGAGCCAGGGCGCAGCCGCCACCGCGGCGAGCAGGGCAAGCGTAGCGAGCGCGCCGCCGAGGTCGCGACGGCCGCGCTCCGCTTTCAACACTGAAAGCGCGGGGCCCAGACGGCCGGGGATGGTCATGCGCCCCCTCTGCCGAAGAGGCCGAGCGGGCGGACCAGCAGCACGCCGGCGAGCACGACGAACGGAAAGTAGAGCGCGTAATCGGAGAGGAAGACGCTCCCGAACCCCTGCACCAGCCCGAGCAACCCGGCCACGACAAAGGCGCCCGGAAGGCTGCCGAGCCCGCCCGCCACGACGACGATGAAGGACTGCACGAGCGCATCGTCCGCCATACCGGGATAGATGCCGAGCATCGGCGCCATTACCACTCCGGCTACCGCGGCGAGATAGAGACCCACCAGGAAAACGAACGTGTGCACTGCGCTCAGCTTGAATCCGAGTGCGTCCACCATCTGCGGATGTATCGCGGCCGCGCGCACGACCATGCCGAGCCGGGTCCAGCCGATCAGCAGAGCAAGCAGGCCGACAAGGGCCATCGTGATGACGATGACGAAGAGATGATAGACTGGCAGAGTCGCGCCGAGAATGACGACATGGCCGCCGAGTCCGGTTGGCGGCGCGAGCGCTAAGGAATCGTCTCCCCAGATCATCTTGGTCGTTTCTGCGATCACGTAGGCAAGGCCGATTGTGAGGAGTAGTTGCGGCGTATGCCCGGCGGCATAGAGACGGCGGAAGAGTAGCCGCTCGGCCGCAAGCCCGAGCGCCACCGTGACCGGAGGGGCAAGCAGCAATGCTAGCCAGAAGCTGCCCGTGCGGCTGGCGATCGAGAACCCGATATATCCCGCCAACATGTAGAAGGAGGTGTGTGCGACATTGAGGAAGCCGAGCATGCCAAACACAACCGTGAGGCCCGAAGCGATCAGGAAGGCGAGACTCGAGTAGGTGAGCGCATCGAGCCCCCCCGCGACCATCAGGCTCGCGAGATGATGGCTCATTCGCGAAGCCCCGCTGCGACGAGCAGCGGCAGAACGGCTTCGCCGAAATAGGCAAGATCCGGCTGGAAGTCGTAGAAGCTGAGCTGAACGCCGTCGATTCCCGCATCCTGGAGACGGGCGAGGTTTTCCGCCACCCGCTCGGGCGAGCCCACGATCTGCAAGTTACCGCCGCCGAGCCCGCGCTCGCGGGCACTGTCATGCTCCCGGCGGCCGCGCCAGGCATGGGCATCGCTGTCGAACTTCCCGGCTGTGAACCCGGTGGGCTCGGAAGCGGCGACGATGGCGTCCGCGTAATCTTCGGCCTCCGCGTCAGTCGGCCGGCAGATGACCATCGGGTTGATCAGCGTACGCACGCTCCGGTCGGCTGCCTCCGCCGCCCGCTTCACGCGCGCGATATGCGCAGGCAGAGCCGTGATCGCCGTTTCGAAGGCAGTGCCGGTCGGACTGCTCACGAAGACGATATCGGAATGCCGCGCTGCGAATCCAATGCCCGCCTCCGAACCAGTGGCGTTTACCAAAATCGGTCGGCCGTAGCGCGGCTTCGGCGTGATAAAGGCATCGCGCATCCGCCAGCGCTCGCCTACGTAGGAAAAATTCTCGTCGGCCTGCCAGAGCTGTTTCACCACCGACAGAAACTCATCCGCGAGCTCGTAGCGTCGATCATGATCGATACGCGACCAACCGAACATCTCGTGCTCGACAGCGCGATGGCCGGTGACGACATTCACACCCCAGCGACCGCCCGAAATGTGATCCAGGGTGGCGCCGAACTTCGCGAAATGGACCGGGTGCCATGGCCCATAGAGCACGTGCACGGTGGAGATGAGCAGGATGCCCGTCGTGATCGGCGCCAACGCTGCGATGGCCATGAAGCTGTCAAGCGCTTCGCCATTCTGCACCTCGTTATAGCCGCCCTTCGGCAGCCACTGGGCCAGGCCGAACAGGAGGTCGAAACCGAGCGCCTCTGCCTTAAGCGCGAGAGCGGCGTTGTAATCGAAGCTCCAGTCCGTCGTCCGCTTCAGGCGAGAGGCCGTCCATCCCCCGGCTTGAATGGGCAGGAACAGACCCAGCATCAGCTTCTGGCGAAAGGCGCGGCAGAGAGGGCTTTCGGGAAAGCTCCCTGGGGCCGGCGGCTCTCCAAAACCAGTTGCCGGGAGCGACGTGTCCATTTCTGACCTCAGACAAGCCCGTGGCTTGGCGGCGCTTTGCCATTTGGCACTCGTCCGCCGATGACGTTCGATCTCCAGCACATTGCGTCGTGCGGGATGTGCACGCAGGCGGTGCGCCGTCGCCCGTCTGACCGGGTCCGCGTTCCACAAGCGGGGTAATCCGATGGCGCGATCGATTGCGGCCTGTATGGCCCGGCCGACCACTCATTCGAAGCAGGCGCGTTCGCCGGAAGGCAAAGCGGGAGAATGTAGAGATCCCGCCCGAACACCCGATCGAGGATTACTGTGCGGTTCGCCGTCGTACGCTGCCTGAAATCGGCTCGGATGACACGAACTTTCTCTATGGAACCTTCCACCGATGCTGGAGCCATGCCCATTACTCTAACATATCCATATCTGATTGATAGGGTTACCTTAATGACGGCATGGCAGTCCTGTCAATATCGGAACCGGGAAAGGCCCGCCGGGAACTTGATCCCGAGGAAGATCAATGGTTTCCTGCTCGCTCTGGTATCAGCCGCTTCGTTCATTGCCATCAAGCGCAGAATAGCGGACCCGATAATGCCGTTGACGCCTTTGCACGACAGGGTGTTCAGCGCCCCATCGTTTGTTGGCCTGATGGTCAACGTGGCGCTCTACAAGCTAATCTTCGTGTTCAGCCTCTTACTTCCAGCAAACCAACCATTGGTCGCCATTGTGGACACGACTGGCCTTCGCGCCCATGGTCGGTGCGGTATTGGTTGCGAACCTCGTCGTGCTGCGCATCAGTCCTGTCATTGGTCCGGCGATCATGGTTGCAGCCGGGCCAGTCTTGATGGCGCGCTCCTGCTCAGCACCATTTGGGATCAGACAGGATAGGCCTTATGTCGGCCTCATCGCGCAGTTCATAGCCTTGGGCGGAGGCCTCGGTCTGCTCGTGCTGCCGCTGACCTCGACGCTGCTCGGAAGCGTCGAGAAATCGCGTTCAGGCATCCGCTCCGGCATCGTAAACTCGATGCGGCAAATCGGCACCGTGCTCGGAGTAGCGCCGTTCGGACGGATGATCGCAGCGCATCAACACCTGCCCGGGATGTA
>JASHRV010000415.1 GCA_030037175.1 Acetobacteraceae bacterium | reverse complement strand
AGCGGGCGATGAGCCGTTGCCAGATGATCGAGCCGATGCCGTCGGTCCGGGCGAGGCGGACCCTGTCGAGAAGCTCCTCGTCTTTCACTTGCCGGCACCGATCCGGGGCTCGGTGCCGGCGAGGAGGCGGCGGATATTCTCGTGGTGGCGGAGAAAGACGATGACGGCGAGGGCGAGTGCCAGGAGCGCGATGCGGGTCTGGCCGAGGAAGGCGGCGGTGACGGGGGCGGCCGCGAAGGCGGCGAGCGCGGCGAGGGAGGAGATGCGGCAGAGGGCGGCGAGCGCGATCCAGGCGAGGACGGAGACGAGCCCGACGGGCCAGGCGGCGGCAAGCAGCACGCCGAGCCCGGTCGCGACGCCCTTGCCGCCGCGGAAGCGAAGCCAGACCGGCGCCACATGGCCGAGCAGGGCCGCGAAGCCGGCCAGCAGGGCGGCGGGCGGGATGAGAAGGCGGGAGGCGAGGATGACCGGCAAGGCGCCCTTGGCGGCATCGAGGACGAGGGTCGCCGCCGCCAGTTCCTTCCGCCCGGTGCGGAGCACGTTGGTGGCGCCGATATTGCCCGAGCCGATGGCGCGGATATCGCCGAGGCCGGCCGCGCGGATGAGCAGCAGGCCGAAGGGGATCGAGCCGACCAGATAGCCGAGGAGCAGGGCGATAACGAGAGGTCCGATCACCCGAACACCCGTTGCCCTGCCTTCCAGGTGCCGAGCACGCGTCCTTCGAGCGCGCGTCCGTCGAAGGGCGTGTTCTGTGCCTTGCCCGGCAGGCGTCCGGCTTCGACCCTCCAGGCGCGGTCAGGATGGAAGAGGCAGAGATCTGCCGGCAGGCCCGGGGCGAGCCGGCCGGTCTCCTGGCCGAGCAATTGGGCGGGCTGGGCAGTGAGAAGCCCGATCGCGCGGGCGAGAGGAAGGGTGCCGTTATGGACCAGGACGAGGGTCACGGCCAGCAATGTCGCGAGGCCGGCGCCGCCAGGCGCGGCCTGGGCGAACGGCAGGCGCTTGTCGTCGGCGTCGCGCGGCTGGTGATCGGAGGCGATGGCGTCGATCGTGCCGTCGGCGAGGGCGGCGCAGACCGCGAGCCGGTCCGCCTCCGGACGGAGCGGCGGGGAGAGCTTGGCATAGGTGCGGAATTCCCCGATCGCCGTCTCGTTGAGGTCGAAATAGGGCGGCGCGGTGTCGCAGGTGACGGCAAGGCCCTCGTCCTTGGCGGCACGGATCAGTGCCAGCGCCTCTCCGGTCGAGACATGCGCGAAGTGAACCGCGCCGGCGGTGAGGCGGGCGAGGCGGATATCGCGCGCGATCTGGATTGCCTCGGCGGCGGCGGGGATTGCGGGGAGGCCAAGCCGGGTGGCGAGCGGGCCCTCGGTCGCCGCGCCGCCGGCGGCGAGCGTCGGCTCCTCGGGATGCTGCACCACCATCGCCCCGAAGCCGCGCGCATAGGCAAGAGCCTGGCGCATCAGCCGCGCCGGCCCGATCGTGTGCGCCCCGTCGCCGAAGGCGACCGCGCCGGCGGCGGCGAGCAGGCCGAGCTCGGCCAAAGCCTCGCCGCGGCAGCCGCGCGTCACCGCACCATAGGGCAGGATGGTGAGGCTGCCGGTCTCCTCGCCGCGGGTTGAGAGCAGGCGGACCAGGGCGGGATCGTCGATCGCCGGTTCGCTGTCCGGGAGTGCCGCGAGGGTGGTGATGCCGCCGGCGGCGGCCGCCTCGGCCGCGGTCGCGATCGTTTCCCGGTATTCGAAGCCGGGTTCGCCGAGGCTCGCCCGCATATCGACGAGGCCCGGGCAGAGCACCGCACCCGCGCCATCGACGATGGACGTGTCCTCCGGCTCGCCGGGATCGGGCCCGAGATCGGCGATCCGGCCGGCACGGACGAGGAGCGCGCCCGGCTTGTCGAGGCCGCTCGCCGGATCGAGCAGGCGGACATTCCGGAACAGGAGGTCGCGGCCGGCGGGTTCAATCATTGCGCCGCGGTCCGTGGGCGAGCGTGTCCAGCACCGCCATTCGCACCGCCACCCCCATCTCGACCTGCTCGCGGATGACGCTGCGCGCCGGATCGTCGGCGACCCGGCTCTCGATCTCGACCCCGCGATTCATCGGCCCCGGATGCATCACCAGCGCATCCGGACGGGCGGCAGCGAGCTTGTCCGCATCCAGCCCGTAGAAGCGGAAAAACTCGCGGGAGCTGGGGATCAGGCCGCCTTCCATCCGCTCCTTCTGCAGGCGAAGCATCATGACGATATCCGCGTCCGCGAGCCCCGCCCGCATGTCGTGGAACATGGCCACGCCAAGCTCCTCGACCGCGGCGGGAATGAGGGTCGGCGGGCCGACCACGCGCACGCGGCTGCCCATGGCGGTGAGCAGATGGATGTTGGAGCGGGCGACGCGGGAATGGGCGATGTCGCCGCAAATGGCGACCGTGAGCCCCGCGAGCCTTCCTTTGCGGCGACGGATGGTGAGCGCATCGAGCAGCGCCTGGGTCGGGTGCTCGTGCATCCCGTCCCCGGCATTGATCACGGCGGCGTCCACCTTCTGGGCGAGGAGGTTCGGCGCGCCGGACTGGTCGTGCCGCACCACGAGGAGATCGCATTGCATCGCATTGAGAGTGGCCGCGGTGTCAAGCAGGGTCTCACCCTTGTTCACGCTCGACGAACCGACGGACATATTGATCACGTCCGCGCCCAGCCGCTTGCCGGCGAGCTCGAAGCTGGTGCGGGTACGGGTCGAATCCTCGAAAAAGAGGTTGATGAGGGTTTTCCCGCGCAGCATGTCGCGGGCCGTCTTGCCGGAGCGGTTGAGCAGCACATAGCTCTCGGCAAGATCGAGCAGGTGCGCGATCTCCGGCGGCTCGAGACCTTCGATCGCGAGCAGATGGCGGTGGGCGTAGGCCACGGGAATCCCTCGGTTGCGCGGCCGGACGTTACAGTCGGCGGCACGCGCCCGCCAGGGGATGGTCCCTGCTTCACGGCGCGGCGGGGAGGCGGGGAGAGGGGACGATCCGGCTCCCGGGCAAACGTGGCCCTTCGCGACAACCGATGCGAGAGCAACCGGCGCGATTCTGAACAAAAAGCGATCAATTGTCGCCCTGGCTGAGGCACACCCGGGCGTGGCTGCAAATGATATGAATTCTTCGCGAAGCGCGCGGCCGGGGAAAGATAAATTCTCGACAGAGATTGTGTACGGATATTACACTCTTAATTGTTAACGTAACAATTCTGGGTGGCCGGCAGGTGAAGATGGACGCAATTGCTGTTTCGAAACGAAAGCCCCGGCTGCGCGAGGCCCAAAGGAACGGGAAGGGCGCCGCCGTCGACATCCCCGAGGCCGCGGCCGACATGGACGGGACGAGCGGGAAACCGTTTGCCGCGTCATTTGCTGAGCTCGTCTTCGAGAGCAAGCTCACCGGCGGGTCCGATACCAGCCAGTTCGGGATCTCTCGACCGCTTTTGATTGCTCTGCTGCGCCCGATGTTCGAGGCCTTGCGATTCGATGCGCAATGGTATCAATCGGCCTATCCCGACATTGCCGCCGCGTATCGCGCCGGAACCTTGACCGACCTCAAGGCTCATTACCGTGAGTTCGGGTTCTTCGAGCATCGCCTGCCCTGCTTCGTTCGGGTCGATGAGGAATTCTACGCGAACGAGTATCCGGACATCGGCACCGCGATCGCCGAAGGCCGGATCGCCTCGCCCCAGTGGCATTTCGAGACCTTCGGCTTTCGCGAGGGACGTCTGCCGTGGCGCGGCTGGCGGTTCGCCGATCTCGCGGATGCCGCATAAGCCGGTGCCGCATAAGCTTGCGCCCTCGGGGGGGCGTTGATGGATAGCGTCCTCGACGCAGAGCTCGCCTATCTCAGGCGCTATCCGGATGTCGCGGGCGCGATCAAGACGGGAACCGTCACCTCGGCGCTCGAGCATTTTCTCAATTATGGCCGCTTCGAGGGGCGGGTCTGGCTCGGGCCGGCGGCGGAGGTTTCCGTCTCGTCTGCGGAGGAGCCGGTCGCGGAGGTCCCGGAACCGGAAGCCCCCACGGTTCCGCACAATCTCGATGCAGTTCTGCTGACGCAGGGTTTTCTCTTCGTCGATGGCTGGATCGACGACCGCTTCGACCGGCTCGTCAGCATCGGGCTTGGCCCGACCGGCCGCCCGTCCCTGATCGCCTCCGCGCCCGGTCGCCATCGGCGCCAGGATGTCGAGCAGCATCTCCAGGTCTCCTCACCTTTCGAGGCGGGCTTCTGGCAGCTCTTCGAGGTTCCGCCCGAGATCGCAGCGCGGCCCAGCAGGCTTCGCCTCACCCTCGCCTCCGGCCATTCGGTCCCGCTCGACCCCGGCAGCCCTGCCCGGCTCTCCCCGCGCGAGCATCTCGAGACTTTTCTCGGCTTCTATGGCCGGCGCCAGCTCATCGGCAGCCAGGTCGCCCGCTCCTTCGCGGAGCTCGATGCCGGACTGGCCGCGACCGTCGAGCATCTGCATGACGCCATACGCGCCACCCGCGAGATAGCGAGCGAGGGCAGCTACGGCCGGAGGCCGGCGCGGCCGCTGATCTCGTTCGTCTGCTGCATCTACGGCATCCCCGATTTTCTCTTCCTCCAGGTGGCGCAGTTCGCGCGCTACACGAGCCTCGAGCGGTTCGAATTCATCTATGTCAACAACACGCCCGAGCTCGAGGAGGTGCTCCACCGCGACGCCGAGCTTGCGGCCGCCGTGTTCGGGACCTCGGTCAGCATCATCTCGCTCAATCAGAACACCGGCTTCTCCCATGCCAACAATGTCGGCATCGCCCGCGCCCGGGCGCGGACCATTTGCGTCATCAACCCGGATGTCTTTCCCTACGACAAGGCGAGCATCGGCGCGCTCAACCGCCTCGCCGCAGGCAAGGCGCGCCATGCCATCACCGGCGGCAAGCTTTTCTATGCCGACGGCACGGTGATGCACGAAGGGATGTATTTCGTCGCCGACCCGAGACTCTCGGCGCTCGCGCGGACCAAGGTGTGGACCGTCGAGCATCTGCGCAAGGGTTTCCCCGACCTCGGCGGGCGCGCGACGGCGCCTGTGCAGGCGGTCAGCGGGGCGCTGATGGTGTTCGACCGCGCCGACTATGAAGAGATCGGCGGCTTCGACGAGCGCTTCGTCTACGGCCATTACGAGGACGCCGATCTTTGCCTCCGCTTCGCCGAGCATGGCTGGAAGGTGCTCTATGACGGCGCTCTCACCTTCTGGCACTACGAGGGCCGCGGCTCGATCAAGCGGCCGGAGCATGCGGGCGCGCTCCATATCAATCGGTGGCACTTCTCCCGCAAATGGCAGGCCCGTCTCTCCGGGAAGTCATGAAGCATGAAGATCCTGGAGATCAGCCTCTTCCATCCGGAGTTGGTCCGCGGCGGAGCGCAGCAGGCGGCCTATGAGCTCTTCCTCGGCCTCAAGCGGGCCGGGCGCGACGTAACGCTGCTCGCTTCCGCCGACCTCTCGGGACCCAAGGCGCTCTTCAAGCCCGGCGCCATCATCACCGGCTTCGACGGGCGGCCGAACGAGTTCCTCTTTCTATCCGATGCCTTCGATCATGTCTGGATGCGCAATCTCAACATCCGGGCCCTCAAATGGTTCGAGGAGTTCCTGCGCGACCGCCAGCCGGACGTGGTGCATTTCCATCATTTCCTCACCTTCGGGCTCGAGCTCTTCCTCATCGCCCGCCGCACGCTCCCGAAGGCCAGGCTGTTCCTCACCTTGCACGAGTTCCTGGCGATCTGCCGCGCGGACGGCCACATGCTCCGCACCTTCGACAAGACCCTCTGCACCGAGGCCTCCCCGGTGCGCTGCCACCAGTGCTTCCCCGAGACCACGCCGGAGTTGTTCAGCCTCCGCGAGGACTGGATCAAGCAGGCGCTCGGCGTCTTCGATGGCTTCATCGCGCCGACTTCCTTCGTTCGCGACCGTTATGCCGCCTGGGGCCTGCCGCCGCGGCGGATCCACGTCATCACCAACGCCCAGAGCGATTACTCCGAGCTTCAATCCTGGAAGCACCGGCCGCCTCCGCCAGCCGACCGAATCCGCCGCTACAACCGCTTCGGCTTCTTCGGCCAGCTCGTGGATGTGAAGGGGCTCGGCGTCGTCTTCGAGGCGCTCGACATCTTTGCCAAGCGCTACGAGGAGGAGCTGACCTTCGAGATCAACGGGTCGAACCTGAAGTTTGCCTCCGAGAAATTTCGCAATCAGTTCGACGATTTCGTGAGTGGCAAGCACGGCCTGCCGGAGCGGATCAAGATCGCCTACAACGGCAGCTACGCGATGACCGACCTGCCTTCGCGCATGGCGCGGATCGATTGGGTGCTGGTGCCGTCGATCTGGTGGGAGATCTTCGGCCTCGTGCTCTCGGAGGCGTTCATGTTCCGCCGTCCGCCGATCGTGAGCCGCATCGGCGGTCTCGCCGAGCGGGTGAAGAACGAGAAGAACGGACTCCTTTTCGACGCCGGCGATGCGAGCGAGCTTGCCGACATCTTCCATCGCGCGATCACCGAGGAAGGGCTGTGGGATCGGCTCAGTGCTGCCAGCCCCGGCGTGCCCACGGTCGAGAGCGTGGTCGAGGCGCATCTCAGGCTTTTCGCCGGCGACACGACCGCCGCGGCGCGGCGCGCGCGCGCCGCCTGAGGAAAAAGAGCCGGGGGCGTCGCTCCCGCCGCCCTACTCGCCCGAAAGCTCCCGCCGCCTTCGGTCCAGCTCTTCGCTGTAGCGGCGCAGCGCGTACTGCTCGGTGAGCGTGCCGATCACGCGTCTGGCGTCGAGACTATCCACCACCGCGAGCACATCGCTCTCCGCCTGCTCGAAGATGCTCGCCGCTTCCTTCACCGTCATCTGCGGCAGCAGGACGGTATCCGGAGAATGGAGGATCTCGGAGAGCCGCTCGACCTCCTCGGGCGCCGCATGCGCCTCGGCCAGGACCACGATCCCCGCATAGCGGTCCGTGCTGTCCACCGCCACCACCGTCTGAGCGGTGCCGAGGGGAAAGTCACGGCGGAAGGCGGCGAGCGTCATTTCCGCCCGCACCGTGCGGACGTCCCGCCGCATCATTCGCCCGACGGTCAGGTTGCGCATCCAGCCTATATCGACGGCGCTCCTGATCGCCTCGCCACGCAGGTGGAAGCGCCAGGTCGCGAAATTGTAGCCGAAGGTTCGGCGCGTGGTCAGGGCCGCGACGACCGAAGCGGCGAGCACCGCCGCCGTCATCGGCAGGCTGCCGGTGGTTTCCAGCGCCAGAAAGGACATCGTCAGCGGCCCACCCACGATCGTCGTCGCAAGCGCGCTCATGCCGACCACCGTGCCCACCACTTCCGGCATGACGACGTGCGGCGTCACCAGCGCCAATGCGCCGGCGAACACACGGCCGAGGATGGCGCCGAGAAAGAGGGAGGCGAAGAAAAGGCCGCCGCGGAAGCCCGCGCCGATCGAGATCGAGGTGGCCATCGCCTTGAGCAGAACCATCAGGCCGAGAAAGGAGAGGGTGAACGGCACCGTGAACACGAGCGGCAATGCTGCATGCCCCGAGGAGATCACGTGCGGCGTGACAACGCCGCAGCCGCCGACCATCAGCCCGCCGATGGTCGGACGTAGCCAGCCGGGTACGCCGCTCTTGCGGAACAGCGTCTCGATGAGCGTCGCGCCGCGCATGACCAGGATGCCGATCAGCGCGCAGAGCATGCCGAGCGCCAGAATTGGCAGGTAGTCGATCGCCGGGATGTCCGCGGGCACCTGGACGTTGAGCGGCGGCTTGCCGCCGGTGAGGCCGCGCTCGACGAGCACGCCGACCACGGAGGCTGCCATCACCGGCGCCAGCGTCGGGATCGAATAGGTGCCGATGATCAGCTCGAAGCCGTAGAAGGCGCCGGTGAGCGGGGCATTGAACGCGCCGCCGATCGCTGCTCCGGCGCCGCAGCCCACGAGCAGCCTGAGGTCGCCGCGTCTCACCCGGAAGACCCGGCCGAGGCGCGAGCCGATCGCCGCTCCGATCTGCGAGTAGCCGGACTCCATTCCAACCGAGGCCCCGACCCCGTTGGAGATGATTGTCTGGCCGGCGAGGATCGTGCTGTCGGTCGAGGACATCCGCCCGCCATAGAGCGCGTTCGCCTCGATCGGGTCGATGACGCGGTTCGGCCGGTAGCGGGTAATGAGAAGGCTGATCAGCCCGAAGGCCAGGCCTCCGAGGGTGGGCACGAGGAGAGCGCTCGCGGTCGGGATGGTGTTCATGGCGGAGAGGCGCATGTCCGGCGGGAGGCGGAACAGCACCTGGTGCATGAACTGGGCGATCGTCTCCATCAGCACGACGGTGCACCCGGCAAGAGCTCCGACCACGGCCGCGAGCGCCACGAGCCAGAGTTCGTCGGCGCGAACCAGCGCGCGCAACGTCTGCGGTGCATGCACGACGATCTCGCCGAGATGCCGAAGAGGGCCGGCGACCCTCTGCTCGGATCTCGGCTGCAGCCCCGCCTCTGCTGCCGGCTCCGTCTGGTCCGAGGAAACTGACATCGACACTGCCTGCGCGGCCGCACGAGACCGGGGCCGCTCCGGTCCCGACCGCCGTCAAGGGCCTTCATGGAACCAATCCATGGCCCTTTCAACCGGCCTGTTTTTATGGGCAGGAGATTATGACGAATTCTTGTACGCGCGCGCCCACAGCTGACGGCTGGGCAGAGTTTGATCGACGTGTGTCGATCAAACAAAGCAAGAACACCTTGAGCGTGGCGAGGCGGCTGGTGTGCCCGCTGAGGGGGGGCCGACCATGACTTCTGACGGTCTAAGCCGTTCTCGTGGAACTTTGGGCCCCCGGGGCATTCTTCGACACCGCCGACCCATTCCGTCTTGGATTGGCCGGAGCCTCGATGCGTCTGCGGACCAAGTCGCTCGGCGATCATCGGGCAATCCTCTGACGGGCCCAGCTTAGCGGAACGAGCCGGATAAGGATGGGCAGAGGCTGCGTGGCGTAATGCTTTCACCTCTAGAACGGTTTCCATTTGCCCTGATTCCCGGAAGCCATTTCTCTGGCTGTTCTGCGGAACCGGTTCACGCGATCAGCCGATATCGCCCGATCGCGATCTGCCCTGGTGCAGCGTCGCGGCCGGAGCCGTGAGGCGCTGCATACGGGCGAGGCGCCGTACCGGCTTCACTTCTCTGTTTGCACCTAATCGCGGGAAAGATCGGGCGGGCCGGTGAGGGCGCTCTTGCTCTCCTGCGCCCTGCGATCTCTCGGTCCGTCGGTGCGGTGCGGTGCGGTGCGGTGCGGCGC
>JASHRV010000414.1 GCA_030037175.1 Acetobacteraceae bacterium | reverse complement strand
TGCCGGACTACCTCGTCGAGCTCTACAGGAGCTTCAAGAACGACCTGCCCGCCTTCAACGACGATCCCGCCTGGGTGCTGCCGATGCCCGCCCGCTTCGTCATCGGCACGGACGGCATCATCGCCTACGCGGAGGTCAACCCGGACTACACCCAGCGCCCCGACCCCTCGGAGCTGCTCCCGGTGCTCGACCGCCTCAACGTCCACGCCCCCGCCTGATCTCCTCTGTTCCCGGGC
Source organism: Acetobacteraceae bacterium (assembly GCA_030037175.1). GTDB lineage: Bacteria > Pseudomonadota > Alphaproteobacteria > Acetobacterales > Acetobacteraceae > JAKAWQ01. The sequence continues at coordinate 8,313 of JASHRV010000414.1, read as the reverse complement.
GTGCTTTCCGCGCGGAAAGCACGCCCGCCCCCGCCGATTTCGCCCGCCCGCAATCTTCCCTACGCTCCCGGCGATGAGCGCGCTCACCGCCTTCGGCCTCTTCGCCGTCACCGCGATGCTGGTCTGCTACGCGCTCGAAAACCGCAGCCCCTGGTTCATCCTCGCCTTCGCCGCCTCATGCGCCTTGGGCTCGGCCTACGGCTTCCTCCAAGGCGCATGGCCCTTCGGCCTGGTCGAGGCGGTGTGGTCCATCGTGGCACTCCGCCGCTGGCGGTCCGCCCGCGCATGACCAGCCTCCTGCAGCGCTACCAGCGCATCGCCCCGCTCTACGACCTGCTCGATCTGCCGTTCGAGCGCGCGCGCTACCGCCACATCCGCCCGCTCCTCTTCGCCGGCCTCTCGGGCCGCATCCTCGACGCCGGCATCGGCACCGGCCGCAGCGCGCCCTTCTACCCGCCCGGCGCGCATGTCACCGGCATCGATCTCAGCCCCGCCATGCTCGCCCGCGCCGCGCCCCGCGCGGCCCGCTCGCCCGCAACCGTCACGCTCTTGCAAATGAACATCGAAAAGCTCGACTTTCCGCCCGTCTCCTTCGATGCCGCCGTCGCCACCTTCCTCTTCTGCGTCCTCCCCGAATCCGCGCAGCTCCCCGCGCTCCGCGAGCTGCGCCGCGTCGTCCGCCCCGGCGGCACGATCCGCCTCCTCGACTATGTCCGCCCGCGCGGAAAACTCCGCCGCCTCAGCACCGCTCTCTGGGCTCCCTGGACGAGCTGGGCCTACGGCGCGCACCTCGACCGCAACATCGAAGCCCACATCCCCGAAGCCGGCCTCGACCTCACGGACTCCCGATTCGTCGTGCCCGATCTCCTCCAGCTGCTCACCGCACGCGTCCCCGACCCCGGCTGAACGCCGAGCGCCAGGATAGGCCAACGGCCGACGCGGCCTGGGCCCCGATCAAACAACGAAAAGGAAAGGAAAAACCTTCTTTTTCTGAAGAAAAAGAACCAAAAAGACTTTTTCCCACTTTCCGGACTCGGCACTATGTCGGGCCTCCCGTGCTGGATCGCGTTGCGCGACATCGAACGTGGTGCTTCCCGGGCTCGTTCCCTCACCGCATCCATCGACCAAAGCACGGCGGCGATCTTGATCTTTTCCAGGAACGCCATCGAGTTATCAGAAATCACCCATCGGCTTGTCCGCGCCGCCAACCGCCAGCTTCCCATTTTTCGCCTGCGCTTGAACCCAACCCCTCTCTCCCTCCCCGCATTACTCGCTGACCCACGCTCCCTGGATCGACGCGCTCATCTCTCCGCGGCAAACCCACCTGGATCAACTCGCCCAAGCTACCTACGAGATCCTGGCCCATAAGTCCGGAATCCGCTAATATTCGGCGCTAACGCACCTTCCCCCTCCGCACCCCAAACCGGAATCCCACTGAACCGCCAAAACCCAAGCGCACCGGATGAAATCCGACGCAACACACCCTGTCTTTATCGCCAACACCACGCACCCGCACGGTCGCCTAGTGTTCACCGCTCCCAATCTGCCAAGCTCGCGCGGCGCCGGTCCGAGCCCTGACGGTCGACGCCCACTGGCGAACGGCACCCCGCGACGTCAAGCTCGGCCGCAAGTCAAATCCGATGCCAAGCCTGATCGAGAAAGCTATCCACCGACATCGAGACTGGCGTGGCGACGAACGAGACCATCCGCAGCTGCAAAGTCAGCGATGGTACGATTTCGTAGCTATCAGCATGATTAGATCAACTCAAGACAAATGAAATGAAAGGTTAAAGCTGAGAGGAGGAGAGCAGCGATGAGAGTAAAAACCCGGTCTGGAAACCGAATCTTGGGCATTCGTGTCGGCAAAGTGAATCGTGATCGCTATTTCCGTTCGTTATCGAGTGTAGGAGTGGAAATTGACGGAACGGTCTTCGAATTCACTCTATCACCTAGATTCTGGCGCGACTGCCCGGACTTTCGCGGCAGGCAGATCGCTCAATGGCCTCACAGAAACGGATTAATACCTTATCCGAAATGAAATCCCCCAGCGTTCGAGCTAATTCCACTCGGCGGCGACCAATTTCGCCTGATATGGTCTCAAGTGTCTACCTTGTTCGTACAGCCAAACGAGGCTCTGTTTTCTAGGCGAGATTGAGCAATGCCTCGGAAAAACATTTCGCAGCTAAAGTTCGATACCTTTGGCCCTATCGAACTGCGCCGATTGAGATACCAAAGTGGGCGAAGGAAAGGGAAGTATCGAAAGAAAGTAGACAGAAAGGGCGGGAAAGACTCGCTTTGCAGATCCCTTGAAAATGCATGCGAAGGTCTTTCAGGTGCTGTTGGGTGCTATGTCTTTGCACTCGGAAAGATACCCTGGTATGTTGGTAAAACCGAGAAACTGCGATTTGATCTGGAGGTGTGGAACAAACATAAACTCGATCATTATGACGTCGCTCTAAAATCAAAGCGAAAGGCTAAACCAGTTCTATATTTTATCGCCAAGCGCACGCCCCAAGGCAAATTTTCGAAGCCAAGCAAGCGCGGGCACACGGATGTCGGCTTCCTTGAGCGGTTAATGATAGGCGCTGCCCTTCAGAGAAACGATGGGCTCCTGAATAAGCGCGAAACTAAATATCTCCGGGCTATCTGTGTTCCAGGGTTCATGAACATGGTCGGCAGGGAGCGCCGGGGTGCAGGGGCAACGGAACTCTCTAAGGTATTCGGCCTAACTTAACTTCGGCTATGAGCGTGAAAACTCATCTTGCAATAGACAGTTCTACGGGAAAAGTTGACGTGCTCCCTTGAGAGGCACCAGCTTGCAGCTTGAACATGTCTTACAACACGTGATAATATTTTCCATTATATCGATATCAAAGCGAATCTTCTTCGAAACCACCGTCGCATCGCCCGCCCGCGTGTCCCTACCCCCTTCGTCGCGTGCCCCCCCGCTCAGTGACTTCGCCACCCAACGCGATCACGTTTGGGCGCCGCCGATTGACGACAAAGAAAGATGGAGGCCTTCTGTCGGCAGCGTGAATTCACCTTAACGAACAGCCCGTCCCCGCCCCCTCGCGCGCCCGATTGAGCTACTGAATCCCCGTCCAGAAAACAGAGGCCGCCCAAAAATCCAAGGCGCGGCCAGTCGGGAGCACGTCCATGAAAACCGGTCTGATCGCTTCGGAACCTCTCTCGCCGGCCGCCCGCCGCGCCCTCGTGGCCGGATGCATCGGCTTCGCCGTCGATTTCTTCGATATCTACCTGCCCATCCTCGCACTCGCCTCCGTCACCCGCTATTTCCAGCCGCCCGGGCTCAGCGCCACCGCCAGCACCACGATCTACTTCTTCATCTTCGCCGCCACCCTCCTCGGGCGGCCGTGCGGCGCGGTGATCTTCGGCCACTGGGCGGACCGGATCGGCCGCCGCCGGACCACCATCATCACCATCCTCGGCTTCGGCATCTTCACCCTCTTGATCGCGCTCCTGCCGGGCTATGCCGCGATCGGCATCTGGTCGCTCGTGCTTCTCATCGTCATCCGCTTCATCGGCGGCATCTTCATGGGCGGCGAATACACCTCGAACAACACGCTCGCGATGGAGATGGTGCCGAAGGAGCGGCGCGGATTCGTGGGCGGCATCCTGCAAGGCGCCTACCCGATCGGCTTCTTCTTCGTCTCCGTGGTGACCAGCATCATGCTGAGCCTCACCACGCCGGCGCAGTATTTCGCCTGGGGCTGGCGCATCCCCTTTGTCCTCGGCGCCATCCTCGCTTTCCTTTTCCTCGCCTACTACCTCAGCGTTTCCGAATCCTCGCTCTGGCTCGCAGCCGAGAAGAGCAAGGCCCCGCTGAAGGACGTGGTGTCGGGCCCGCACCTCAGGAACCTCGTCCAGATCCTCGTCATGATGCTCGGCTTCTGGTTCGCCGCCCAGTCGGTGATCGGGGTGATGCCCGGAATCCTCATCCACCAGCTCCATGTTCCGGGCAAGCTCCTCACCAACGGGCTCCTGATCACGAGCTTCATCCAGTTCTTCGCCTTCGTCGCCTTCGGCCTGCTCGGCCAGGCGATCGGCCGGCGGCTCGCCATCGTGCTCAGCGGCATCATGGTCCTGATCGCCGGCTGCGGCCTCTATGCGGCGGCGGTCACGCACGCGCTGGCCGGCGGCGGGCTGGTCATGACGACCTTCATCGCCTGCCTCTGCTACCTGCTCGTCATCTCGCCCTGGGGCATCGTGACGACCTATATCTGCGAGCGATTCCCCACCCACGTGCGCGCCTCGGGCTACGGCATCGGCTACAGCCTGGCCGTGGTCATCCCGGCATTCGCCGGCGCCTATCTGCTCGTGCTCAGGAACTTCATGCCCTACGCATTCACGCCCGTGGTGCTGATCGCCCTCGCCGGCGTGCTGATGGTTGCAGGCGCGCTGATGGGCCCCGAAACCCGCGACGTGGAGCTCCACGCCATCGATCCCGAATTCATGGGCACGAGCCCCGCCATGGGAGATTGATGAATCCTTCTCGAAAGGCGCGTGCAGGAATCGTGATTTACCCGCAAGCCGGGCGCGCTTGGGTCAGCCAGACGGTGCGGCCGCCTCCGGTTCGCCAATCCTCAACCGCGTGGGCAATGATCTCGAACCCGATACCGCCGATCAGCGCTCTGTATTCATCGGCGCTCAGGCTGGCGTGATAGAGCGGGTCGCCCCGATACTCTCCCACGGCTTCGCCCGGGGCTGGCCCGCTGTTGAACATCAGCACGGCTGAGGGTGCGGCGTGCCGGGCGAACACGGCGAACATGCGGCGCTGGTCATCCGGCCTGAGGTGAAAGAAGCTGTCCCAGGCAAGCACGCCGTCGAATCGGCGGGACAGCTGTAGCGACCGCATGTCCGCCACCGTCCATTCCTGACCGGGCAGGCGTTGGCGGCACAAGGAAATGAGGGTCGGCGACGAATCAACGCCTGTCACCTGGAATCCGCGTTCGACCATATACCGCGCGACGGGAGAACCCGAACCGCAACCCAAATCAAGGATCCGCGCGGCGCTCGGCAGCGCGGCCAGGAAGCGGTCGTGCCAGGGTTTATCGTTCCACGCGGCCCTGCGCCGATCCGCGTCCCACGCGCGGGCGTGACGCTCGTAATGATCGATGATGCGGTCGGCCGGTTCCTGCACGGCTCACGATCGTCCAAGCCCGGTCGGCGTGCAACCGGACGCGCGAAAATCAAGAAATCTGCTCCACGTGCCGGGCCCAACCTTCCTCAATGGCGCGCTTGGTGCAGAAGCCCGGTGCGAATCTCCGCTTCAGCCTGCCGGCCTGTTCGCCAACCCCCTGCCGCCGTCGTGCCGAATCCACGGCACCCGCAAGGCTGCGCCCGGACGAACCATTCCCTCTCCGGAACATGCCCGTCCGCCCGCTCATTTCGAGGGGCACTGCGTGGACTGTCCGTTCAGCCCCTCCGCTTCCTTGTCCCACGTCGCCTTGAACGTGGCACCGTTCTGAGTGACGTGCACGACGAGGATCATGTCGAACTCGCTGTCGGGCCAGGCCGGCAGCTTCGAGGGATCGCCGCCTCCCTGCTTGACGATGTCCTGCACGAGCTCGATCATCTTCTTGTGCTCCCAGACCACGAAGATGAGGTCGCTCTGATATTTGCTGTTCAGAAGCTCGCTTTGCAGCTTCGCGATCTGGCTGTAGCCGAATGCCGTATCCACCGGCATGCCGAACTTGATCGCCGTCGGCTCGATCGTGGCGAGCGGACGCACATAGTAATAATCCTTGCCGCCATCGGAGACCTTGTCCGCCGGGTCGGGCGCGAAAATAATATACGGCTTGCCGAATTTCTTCTCGAGCACCGCCGGAAGCTGAAGCGCGCGATTGAGCCCCTGGCAATCGAGCTGCCCCAGCCCGTTGGCCGGCTTCTCGCCGTGCCGGAAGAACACGATCGTCTCCCCGTTGGCCGCCGAACGCCTTCCGCCCGCGCCGTGCGTTGCGTTGCGGCTCGCCGCCGCAATCGCGCCGCCCGCCGGCCCCAGCAGCATCGGCACGGCCAAGGCGATGGCCAGCCGGCATTTCGCCGCCCACCGATCAGACATCTCGCCCCCCTCGCCGAACGCCCCGCGCCCGATCCGCCCCGCCCCACCGCGATCGCGGCCTGACCGGCGCTTCCCAACATCCTCGTTGCGGTTCCCGATAGTCCGTTATCCGAAACGGCCCCGCAAGCATTTCAACGGCACGAACACGAAATGATCATCGCCGGCCTCGCATCCGCCGCCTTTTGCCCGGGAACATGATTGCCAATGCGTACTGAAGCGGCTATGTGAAAAGAAAAACGGCGGCGGAGGGGGCAATGAACGGCCGGGCACGTTTCCCGTTCACGCGGATCATGTCCGGCTCGCTATCCGGCCATCGCCCGCGCGCCGCCGGAACGGCGCTGCTCCTCGCCCTCGCCGCCGCGTTCCTCATCCCGTTCGTTTCTTCCTCGCAAGGCGCGCAGAAAGCGGCATATGCCGGCCGCTACCAATCCTCGGATTCATGCAAGCTCCCGGCTCCGCCCAGCCGCGACATACTTCTCGATCTCGCAACGAAATGCTGCGCGAAGCCGCCGGGAACCAGCAGCAGCTGCAAATATATCAGCACCGCGGACCAATACGTCGTCGTGAAGGACGCCGATCCCAACAAGCCCTGGGGATTCCTCATCATCCCGACATTCGCCGTGACCGGGATCGAGGACACGAAGCACACCGATGCCGCGCCGGTCGTGGATTTCTGGCAGCACGGATGGAACGAGGCGACGAAAAGCTTTCTGAAGAAGCAGGCGAAGAACACCGCCCTTGCCATCAACTCGAAGCCCGGGCGGGACCAGGATCAGCTCCACATCCACCTCTCCTGCGTCCTGCCGTCCGTCGCCTCGGCTCTTTCCGCCGCCGATAAAAAGATCGGCACCGATCCGAAAAAACCGTTCTCGATGACCCTCGGGACTCACGGCAACCCCTACGAGGTGGTGAAGCTCACCTCCCTCACCGGCGCGAGCAGCCCCTTTCTGCTGATCAAGCAGTTTCCCGGCGTCAGCGGAAGCGACATGGCGGACCAGGCCATCGCCATCATCGGCTCGAGCAGCTCGGGCACCTACTACATGGCGGTCACCTATTATCACGAGCTCCCGAACGGAAAAACCGATCCGGGGCAGGCGGAGGAGCTTCTCGAACAGGGCAACGCCTGCGCCAACGCCGGGCACCACCACTGACCGGCCCCATGCCAATCGCGCTCGCCGGCATCGGTTTTTCCATGGCCCGGCGCCACGCCAGCCCCCGCATCGGGCGCGCTCTCGGCGGCGCCTTCCTCGCCTCGGCATCGCTCTTCCTCTTCCTTCACGCGGCGGCTGCGCAACCAGCCGCCGCCGCCCAGCCCACCGCCGCGAAATGCGTCCTCAAGGCAAAGCCGGACACGCTCTTCTCGCTCATGCAATGCTGCGTGGCCGATCTCAGGAGCAGCCCGGACTGCAGGAGCTACAACGCCGCGGACAAATACGTGATCATCAAGGACAATGGCAGGAAGAAGCCGGCGGCCTACCTGATCGTTCCGTCAACGAAGGTGACCGGGGTCGAGGACCCGAAGATTTTTGCAGCACCTTACGTCGATCTCTGGCAGTACGCATGGAACGCCTCGCGCCGCTACCTGAACGAGCCTGCCGCCGTCACGGGGCTCGCGATCAATTCGTTGCACGGGCGTGACCAGAACCAGCTGCACATCCACATCTCCTGCGTCTCCGGCGCCGTCGCGCAGACCCTGGCCGCGAACGAGCGGAAGATCGGCTCCGATCCGGCGAAGCCGCTTGCCATCCCGCTCGGCCCGCACGGCGATCGCTACGAGGTGCTGAAGCTCACGAGCCTTTCCGGCGCAAGCAGCCCCTTCACCCTGGTCAGGCAAATTCCCGGCGCGCGGGACCACATGGCGGATCAAAGCATCGCCGTCATCGGATCACAGACCCAAGGCCTCTACTACCTCGCGGACAGCTTCACCCACGCCGGCAACTCAGGCTTCGCGGAAGAGCTCCTCGACCAGACCTGCGGCCGCAAATCATCGCCGTAACGCGGCCCGCTCCGTTCCGCCAGCCTCGCTCGGGCCGTTGCAGGCAAGCACTCAGGGAATTCCGTTCTTTCTTGAAAGAAAGAACCAAAGAACTTCTATCCGTTTTTCGTTCAGAGTCCCGAGGCGCGGCGGTGGTCCGGAAAACGGAAAAAAGTCTCTTTGCTTCTTTTTCTTCAGAAAAAGAAGAAAACAAAAAGAAAACCCAAAAAACCTTCTCCTCTTCTGTCCTTTCCTT
>JASHRV010000413.1 GCA_030037175.1 Acetobacteraceae bacterium | reverse complement strand
CTTGCGGCGCTGCTCGATTATGCCGAGCACCAGGCGCGCGAAATTCTGCGTGGGATTCCAGACGGGGAGTATTTCTTCGCCGATTATGCCGACGAGGACGGAGCCAACGGCAACCCGTGCCGGCTGGCGCTGCGGCTGGTGATCGAGGGGGATGGCGCCGTTCTGGATTTCACGGGGAGCGACCCGCAGCTGACCTCCGCGCTCAATGTGCCGACTGGCGGAGATCCGCACCACACGCTGCTGCTGGTGGGAATTTATTACGTTCTTTATACGCTGAATCCGGCGCTCGTTCTGAACGGCGGTTTGACGCGGCCCTTCACCTGCATCTGCCCCGAAGGCACGGTTCTGAACCCGAAGTTTCCGGCGGCGGTGGGGATGCGGAGCCTCACCTGCGCGCGGCTCAGGAGCGTGATTTTCGGCGCTTTCGGGCTTGCGGTTCCGGAACGGATGCCGGCTGCGCCGGCGGGATCGAGCTCGATCCTCAATGTGATGACGACGGACAACCGCACGCACCGGACGGTGCTTGCGGCGATCAACCCCATCGTGGGCGGCGCGGGCGGGATGCCGCACCGTGACGGGACCAATGGCTCGGGCGCGGACGGGGCCTATTTGAAGAACACGCCGGTGGAGATCACCGAGGCCGAGGTGCCGGTGCAGATTCTGCGTTATGGCCTGCTTCCGGATTCGGGCGGGGCGGGCGCGCATCGCGGCGGACTTGCGACCGCGCTCGATTTCAAGGTGTTCGCGCCCAATACGCGGATCACGGCGCGGAACCGCGACCGCTCGCGCTTCCGGCCATGGGGGATACTCGGTGGGCAGGCAGGAAAGCCTTCGGATTTCGTCCTGAATCCGGGGACGGAGCGCGCGGTGCGGCTTGGAAATATCGACACGGTGAGCTGCGATCCGGGCGATGTGCTGCACATCCATTCGCCGGGCGGCGGCGGGCGGGGCAGCCCGCTCGAGCGGGATGCGGAGCGCGTGCGGCTCGATGTCGAGCGGGGCTATGTCTCGATTGCGGCGGCCGAGGCGGAGTATGGCGTGGTGCTGCGCGAGGGCGCGGGCGCGCTTGTCGTGGATGAGACGGCGACCGAGGTGCGGCGCGCCGTGATGCGGGTGGGGCGCGGCAACGGTCATTTTGCTTTCGGACCCGAGCGCGAGCGCCACGAGGCGGTATGGACGGACGAGAATTACGCGGCGCTGACGGAGATTCTTGCCGGCCTGCCGATACATTGGCGTTTTTTTGTCAAGACGAAGCTGTTCGAACGGATGGCGGGAACGGCGGGTCGCGAGGGGGAAAATCGTCCGATCGTGCGGGAGGCTTTCGAGGAAGTTTGCGAGCGCTATCCGGAGCTTGGCGCGATTGCGTGAGTGTCAGGACCGGGTCCGGAAAACGGGAAAAAGTTCTTTGGTTCTTTCTTTCAAGAAAGAACAGCTTCATTCGGCGGCTTCGACGCGCGGCTCGGAGTCTGTCTCGAATCGGACTGTCAACGAGCGAGCCGGCGCAGAAGCGGGATGGCTGACGCGGTGTAGAGGAACGTCTCGGTGGATTTGACGGTGGCTTCGAAATCCTTGGCGAGCCGGCGGTCGCGGTTGATCCAGGCAAAGAACCGCTCGACCACCCAGCGCCGAGGCAGGACGGCAAAGCCCACCTGATCCTTGGGTTTGCGCACGATCTCGGGGCGGATGCGGCTTGCCTTCGCGGCCCGGGGCCCCTGATAGCCCGCGTCCGCGAAGGCCAGCTTCACGAACGCCCAGTGGGGTGCGAAGCCCGCAGCAGTGGCCGAGCTCCGTCGCGGTCCTGGATGTCGGGTGCGTGTGCGTGCAACTTGAGTGCCCGGCCGTCAGTATCGACCAAGGCGTGGCGCTTGCGGCCCTTGATCTTCTTGCCGGCATGAAGCCCCGCACGCCACCGCTTTCGGTGCTCTTGACGCTCTGGCTGTCGATCACCGCGGCCGTCGGACTGGCCTCGCGGCCTACTCGCTCGCGGTCGCGCATCGCCAGGTGATGGTTGACCGTTTCCTCGGTGCCGTCATCGCGGAAGCGGGAGAACCAACGATAGATCGTGCGCCAGGGCGGAAAGCCCGACGGCAACAGTCGCCATGCCACTCCGCCGCGCAGGACGTAGCAGATCGCGTTGACGATCTCGTGCATCAGCCAGGCGCGTTTGCGGCCACAGCCGGCTTGCGCAGGCAAAAACGGGGCGAGCAGTGTCCATTCAGCGTCGGTCAGGTCGCTTCCATAGCGTAGCCCGGCACGGCTATGCTGCCGCCGGGTGGTCGGGGTCCACATCATGGGCTCGTCTGGTGTGTTGCAACCCTGACGAATCACGATTTGCCCCGGCTGCTCTCTCTTACCATGTCATGCCGCTAGCGTTCCGAGACAGCCTCTCAGGAGACGTCCAAGTGAGCACAGTGATCTCCGTAAACGTCGGGCTCCCACGTGACGTCCGGTGGCAAGGCAAAACGGTGCGAACCGCCATTTGGAAGCACCCCGCAGTGGGGCGCGTGATGGCACGCCGATTCAATCTCGTCGGCGATGGGCAAGGAGACCTTCTCGGCCATGGCGGTGAGCAGCGCTCCGTAATGGTGTATCAGCTGGACTCCTACCGCTACTGGGAACATTACCTCCAACGATCCGACTTCGTTCATGGCCAGTTTGGGGAGAATCTCACCGTGGACGGTCTCGCAGACAGTGAAGTCTGCATCGGCGACCGCTTCCGCATTGGTGGCGCGGTGTTCGAGGTTACCCAGCCGCGGGTTACGTGCTACCGGGTGGGCATACGGATGAACCACGCGGAAATGCCCGCCTTACTCGTCTCCCATCACCGACCGGGATTTTATCTCCGAGTCATACAAGAGGGAGAGATCGGCGCCGGGGACGAGATCTCGAAGATAGCCGATGGGCCTGAGCAGATGACCGTCGCGGAGGTCAATTCTCTCCTCTATCTCCCCGATCATCCTTTCGAAATGCTTGAGCGCGCCTTGCGCATCCCGGCACTGAGTCCTGGCTGGCAAGGTTCCCTGCGAGCCCTTCTCGCAGAAGCTGCGGAAGGCAGGCATTTCGGGAATGCCGGCCTGTCTTCGCCACCAGCCTCACCTCCCGCTTGGCGAGGCTTCCGCCCGCTGAAGGTTATCTCGGCGTCGCAGGAGAGCGAAGATGTCCGCTCCTTTGTCCTCGAAGCCGCCGATGGATCGCGTTTGCCCGATGCTCTCCCGGGGCAGTACATCGTTAGCAAATTGCGGCCGAAGCCGGACCTACCGCCTCTGACCCGAAACTACTCCCTCTGCGGGCCGCAAGCTGTCGGCACCTACCGTATCGGCGTCAAGCGCGAAGCCGGGGGTGTTGCAAGCGGATACCTCCATGCGCACACGCAAGTGGGGGACATATTGGAAGCGAGCGCGCCGCGGGGAACATTCACGCTCGTCCCGGGAACCACACCGGTGGTTCTGCTGAGCGCCGGCATCGGCGTCACGCCGCTGCTTGCCATGCTCCATGCATTGGCCACGGCCGACGCACTCTCCGCCCGGGAAGTCTGGTGGATTCGCGGTGCGCGCGATGGGAGACACGATTCCTTTGCAAATGAGGCGCGCAAACTTCTTCGGTCTCTGAAATCGGGTAACTCACGCAGCATCTACAGCCGGCCGGGCGCCGACGATCAACTCGGACAGCAGTATGATGGCAAGGGGCGTCTTGATCTTCCCCTTCTCCAGCAGCTTCGCGTGCCGCGGAGCGCCGATTTCTATCTCTGTGGTCCGACCGGATTTCTTGCGGACCTTACCTCCGGGCTCAAGTTCTGGGGCGTTGCGGCGCCCCGGATCCACACCGAAGTTTTCGGGCCCGGGCCGTCCTTGACGCCGGGAGTGGTCAGCACCGAGCACCTGCCTGCACACCCGCCCTCAGGCGAGCCGGGCACGGGCCCGAACGTCACCTTCACGCGAAGCGGTCTCGTCGTTCCATGGCATGCCCGGTTCAACAATTTGCTGGAACTGGCTGAGGCGTGCGCCGTTCCCGTGAGATGGTCCTGCCGCTCGGGGGTGTGTCATAACTGTGAATGCCCGCTCATTGATGGTCAATTGCGCTACGCCCCGGAGCCTCTCGACCCGCCTGCGGACGGAAACGCATTGATCTGCTGCTCAACACCCTTGTCCGAGGTCCAACTGGACCTTTGATCCAAGCTGAACCGGGCCGGTGACAGCCATTGCTTTGGCCGGTCAATCGACCAACGAGGAGGAGACGGTCATATGCGCGCTGACATGATTCCGGGGGCCACTTTCCCCGACTATGAACTGTCCGACCAGACCGGCAAGCACCGGAAACTCTCTGAGCTGCAAGGACAGAATCCCATGGTTCTGGTCCTGAGCCGCGGAGGATTCTGCCCGAAGGATCGCCGCCAGCACGAAGGGCTCGCTCAATTGCATCGTGAGCTCGAGGTTGGCTATTGCCGGTTGGTCACCATCAGCACCGACAACATCACCGAGACCAATGAGTTTCGGACCGGCGTCGGCGCCGACTGGCCGTTCCTTTCCGATCCGAGGCGGATCATTCAGAAGGATCTCGATATCGCCGAGTACACCGACCCCGGTCACAATCCGATGATCCCGCACACGATCGTCCTCGAGCCCGGTCTTGTCGTCCACAAGATCTACAACGGCTACTGGTTTTTTGGCCGCCCCACTGTGGAAGATCTGCGCCAGGATCTGCGTGTCGTCACGAAGAAGTGCCGCCAGGATTGGGACATAACGACCCCCGAGCTCAAGGCAGCATGGCAGCAGGGACGCAAGGAACTATTCTACCCGTACGGAAAGACATATGCCAAAACCATCGCCGAACAGGATTAGTTGTTTGATCCCGGGTTTTGATGGTGCAATCCTCTCTCGCGGGTGGAAGGAAGCACTACGGGCCAGGTTCTGCACGGCAGCGCCACAACGACAGCGGCAGTCCGTCGGGCGATACAGCATAGTCAAGAGAGCCTGAGGGCTTTCGCCGAGCGCTACGGCATCAACCCCACGACCGTGGCGAAATGGAAGAAGCGCAGCTCGATCGCTGACCTGCCGACCGGACCGACAGGGCCCGAATCCACGGCCCTGTCGGCTGCGGACGCGGCAATCATCGTGGCGTTCCGCAGGCGCACGCTGCTACCCCTCGACGATTGCCTCTACGCCCTCCATGTTGATTTCCACTGAGAACTGACCCGGGTAGGGTCGGTTTTTCCACTGAGATTTGACCCATGTTTGAACGCTTTCCCGTCGGGTTGTGGCGGGGACGAACGGAGTGTTGGACATGGCGTTTTTGAGCATCATCCGGCGGTGGCATTTGCGCGAGCATGTGCCGAT
>JASHRV010000412.1 GCA_030037175.1 Acetobacteraceae bacterium | reverse complement strand
GCCCTCGCCCTCGTCGTCATGGTGGTGTTCATCTTCCTGCGCAGCCTCTGGGCGACGGTGATCCCGGCGATCACCATTCCGATCGCGCTCATCGGCACGTTCTCGATGATGTATGTCGCGGACTACAGCATCGACAATCTCTCGATGATGGGCCTCACCATCGCCATCGGCTTCGTGGTGGACGATGCGATCGTGATGCTCGAGAACATCTTCCGCCACATCGAGGAGGGCATGGCGCCGATGGAGGCGGCGCTCAAGGGCGCGGGCGAAATCGGCTTCACCATCGTCTCGATCAGCGCCTCGCTGATCGCCGTCTTCCTGCCCATCCTGCTCATGGGCGGTATCGTCGGGCGCGTCTTCCGCGAGTTCGCCGTCACCGTGAGCATAGCGGTCGCGGTCTCGGCCTTCGTCTCGCTCACGCTCACGCCGATGATGGCTTCGCGCTTCCTCCGTCATGAAACCCGGCACGGCGCGCTCTACCGGGCCGCCGAATACTGTTTCCAGGCTCTCGCCGGCGCCTACCGCCGCTCGCTCGGCGTGGCGCTGCGCCACCGCTTCGTCACGCTCATGGTCTTCTTCGCGACCATGGGCCTCTCGGCCTATCTCTACGTGGTCATTCCCAAGGGCTTCTTCCCGCCCCAGGATGTCGGCCTCATCGTCGGCATCCTCGAGGCCAACCAGGATGTCTCGTTTCCGGAAATGGAACGTCTGGTCGAGCAGGCCAACGCCATCATCAAGAGCGATCCGACGGTCACGACGTTCATCTCGGTTCTCGGTGCCGGCGTCGCGGGCCAGACCGGCAACGACGCCCGCTTCTTCATCAACCTCAAGCCGTTCAATCAGCGCAATGCGAGCGCCCAGCAGGTGATCGCGCGGCTGAGGCCCAGATTCGCGCAGATGGTGGGCGCGCGCATGTTCATGCAGGCGGCGCAGGACATCAATGTCGGTGGCATCATCTCCCGCACCCAGTATCAGTACACGCTGCAGGACGCCGATCTCGCGGAACTTTACCAATGGGCGCCGAAGGTGCTCACCGCGCTCCGCCGGGTACCGATGCTGCGCGACCTCGCGACCGACCAGCAGATGTCCGGCCTCTCGGCGACGCTCACCATCGACCGCGACGCCGCCGCCCGCTACGGCATCACGCCGGCCGCGATCGACAATATCCTCTACGACGCCTTCGGCCAGCGCCAGGTGACCCAGTATTTCACCCAGACCAATTCCTACTACGTGATCCTTGAGGTCCTGCCCCGCCTCCAGCAGGACCTCGCGACGCTGAACGAGCTCTACGTGCCGTCATCGACCGGCGCGCCGGTGCCGCTCTCCAACCTCGTGCATATCGACTCGCAGAAGGTCGCCCCGCTCTCGGTCAACCACGCCAACCAGATGCCCGCGGTAACGCTCTCCTTCAACCTCGCGCAGGGCGCGGCCATCGGCGATGCCGTACAGGCGATCGAGAAGGCGGTCGCCGCGCTCCATCCGCCCGCCTCGCTCAGCGGGAGCTTCCAGGGCACGGCGGCTGCCTTTCAATCCTCGCTCGCATCCGAGCCCTATCTGATCGCCGCCGCGATCGTCGCCGTCTACATCATCCTCGGCATCCTCTATGAGAGCTACATCCTGCCGCTGACGATCCTCTCCACGATCCCCTCGGCGGGCGTCGGCGCGCTCTTGATCCTGCTCGCCGTGCATTACGATCTTTCGGTGATCGCTCTGATCGGCATCCTGCTGCTCATCGGCATCGTCAAGAAGAACGGCATCATGCTGGTCGATTTCGCCATCACCGCCGAACGGCGGGACGGCAAGCCGCCGCTCGAGGCAATCCGCGAGGCCTGCCTGCTGCGCTTCCGCCCGATCCTGATGACGACCATGGCCGCGATCTTCACCGGCCTGCCGCTGATGCTCTCCCACGGCGCCGGCTCCGAGCTGCGCCGCCCGCTCGGCTACACAATGGTCGGCGGGCTTGCGGTGAGCCAGGTTCTCACCCTCTACACGACGCCCGTCGTCTATCTCTATCTCGACCGGCTGCAGCGCTGGCTCGCCCCCGCGAGTGCGAGGCACTACCCGGCGCTGGCCTCGAAGCTCGGCGCGAACGCCGACTGACCCAGGGGCTCCGCCTCTGGACGGGTCCCCAACGCGCAACGCGCGTTGGGAGCCCGACCCCGCCAGGGCTCCGCCCTGGACCCGCTGGGGCCCCAAAGGTTCAAGTATGGGAGGCCCCAGACCCCCCATAGTTTTTCTTATAGGTTTTCAAAGATATTCTTATACAAACGAATGGATTGCAAAGGCTCCGCCTTTGCCGGGGTCGCAAGGGGCAGAGCCCCTTGCTGGGGGTGGGGCTCCCAACGCGCTTACGCGTTGAGGACCCGTCAAGGGGGCAAAGCCCCCTTGTTCACGGCACCGGGGCGGCGACCACGGTGGGCACGCCGCCCGGCTGGAAGATTGTCGCGGTGCCGTTGCCGTTGGGCACGTAGATCCCGGGTGCGCCGCCGCCGACGGGCGCGACGATGGCGTTGCTGCCCGCGTGGTTGACGACCGTGCCCACAACGCCTGTCGGCCCGAACACGGGCGAGCCGAGCGCGGGAAGGCTCGGCTGCGGCGGCGCGGCCGGCGCGCCGACCGGAACCAGCGATGGTGACGGGGGTGGAGCCATGCCCAAGGCTGGGCTGCTGAAGAGCGCGGGGGCGAGCGGCGTGCCGGGCGTTCCCTTGCCGCATTGCGGGGCCGGAATGGGCCGCGTGCAGGCGTTGGGCGGCAGGAGCGGCGCCTCTTTTGCCGGCGGCAGGGACGCCGCCGCATATCCTGGGTCCGGGCCCGAGGGAGCGCAGGACGAGAGCATCAGCAGCAGCAGAACAATGAGTGACTTGGTCATGCCGACCAACATGGAGCACGCCGCCCGTTTGAGACCCCGCCAATGGAAGCTCCCAGGCCTGTCCCGGCTGCACGCTTGCAACATTCTGTGGCCGATCCGGGCGGCGGCCCGGTCCCGACATCACGAAAAATACTGTTTATTTTCAGATAATTAACTCCGTACAAAACACGAGAACGGGCCAGATGGTACAGATCTTTGCCGCGGCATGGCTGATGCGCGCCTCGCGGGGTGCCGGAGCACTGGGTCTCCCTTAATGTTGCGCCTGCGGCATTGGAAGTGGAGCGGCCAGCGTGGGCCAGACGATCGCGAGTGCCCGCCCCAACACGGGGCAGACAGAATTCGCCATTCTCGGCGCGATCAGCGTTTGCCATCTTCTCAATGATACGCTCCAGACGCTGCTGCCCGCGCTTTATCCGCTCTTTCGCAGTGGCCTTGCGCTCAATTTCGTCCAGCTGGGTCTGCTGACGCTCGCCTTCCAGGTGACCGGATCGCTGCTGCAGCCCTTCGTCGGCCGCTTCACCGACCGCCATCCCCAGCCCTACTCGCTGCCCGTCGGCATGACCTTCACCATGGCGGGCATCCTGGTGCTCGCCAGGGCCGGCAGCTACCCGCCGCTCCTCCTCGGAGCCGCTCTCATCGGCGTCGGCTCATCGATCTTCCATCCGGAATCGTCGCGTCTTGCTCGCATCGCCTCGGGCGGACGCTTCGGCCTCGCTCAATCGGTGTTCCAGGTCGGCGGCAATCTCGGTCAGTCGTTGGCGCCCCTCGTCGTCGCCTTCTTCATCCTCCCGCATGGTCGCAGCAGCCTCGCCTGGATCGCTGCTCTCGCCCTGCTTGGGATCGTGCTGCTGACCGGCCTCGGCCGCTGGTACCAGGCAAGCGGCCAAGCACGCCCGCGCGGCATCCGCGGGCTTCATGCCGAATCCCCCCTGCCGCTGCCGATCGTCCGCCGCGCGCTCGCGGTGCTGATCGCGCTCATCTTCTCGAAATTCTTCTATCTCGCGAGCATCACCAACTTTTACATCTTTTACCTGATGGAGCATTTCGACCTCACCACGGCCTCGGCTCAGATCTGTCTCTTCGCCTTCCTGGCTGCGGTCGCCACCGGCACCCTCGTCGGCGGACCGCTCGGCGATCGTATCGGCCGCAAATACGTGATCTGGGGCTCGATTCTGGGCGTTCTGCCCTTCACCCTCGTGCTTCCCTATGTCGGCCTCGGCACGACGATCGCGCTCAGCATCCTGATCGGCCTCATCCTCTCCTCGGCCTTCTCCGCCATCCTGGTCTATGGCACCGAGCTGATGCCCGGGCGCGTCGGCGCCATCTCCGGCCTCTTCTTTGGCCTCGCCTTCGGCATTGCCGGCCTCGGCGCGGCCGTGCTCGGCGCGGTCGCCGACTGGACCAGCATTGAGTTCGTCTATCGGCTTTGCGCCTTCCTCCCGGCAATCGGGCTGCTCGCGATCCTGCTGCCCGATATCGGCCGCGAGGGCCGCGCCCTTCGCCGCGCCTGAGCAGCGCCGGCATTTCCGCAGGCCCCCAAGCTGGCCTAAGCTCACGCTCATGAGCGACGAATCGCGGCCACTCGACTGCCTGCGCTGTCCCGCCTTCTGCTGCAAGATTGCAGGCTATGTCGAGGTGAGCGAGTACGACATCCGCCGTCTGGCGAAATTCCTCGGCCTCACCAAAGGCGAATTCGAGGCGAAGCATATCGTCGAGCGCACGCGGCGGGGCAAGAAGCACATCAAAGCGGAATTCGAGACCTGTCAGTTCCTCGATGCGAGGCGCCGCTGCACCGTCTATGCCGCGCGGCCGACGGACTGCCGCGGCTATCACTGCTGGGACGCTGACGACCAGAGCGTCTATCGCGCCGCAGCCTTCATGCAGATACCCATTCGCGCCCAGCAAAAGGAAGACCGCGACAACAGGAAACGGAGGTGACGCCGCCGTGTACACCACCGCCACCGCCTTCCTCGAAACGCTGGCGGAGGCAGGCGTTTCCTTCCTCTTCGCCAATTTCGGTTCCGATCACCCGGCGCTGATCGAAGCCCTCGCCGCCGCCCGGGTGAGCGGGCGGGCCGTGCCCGCCGTCATCACCTGCCCGAACGAGATGGTGGCGCTCAGCGCCGCCCATGGTGCAGCTCTTCTCACCGGCCGCGCCGAGGCGGTGCTGGTGCATGTCGATTGCGGCACCCAGGCGCTCGCCGGCGCCGTCCACAACGTCTCTCGCGGCCGTGTTCCGGTGTTGATTTTCGCGGGCCTTTCGCCCGCCACGCAGGAGGGTGAGCTTCGCGGCAGTCGCAACGAATTCATCCACTGGCTCCAGGACGTACCCGATCAGCGCGGAATTCTCCGCGGCTACGTCAAGTACGAGAACGAGATCCGCTCTGGCCGCAATGCAAGGCAGATCATCCATCGCGCGCTCCAGATCGCGCAAAGCGATCCGAAAGGGCCCGTCTATCTCACCGCTGCGCGCGAAGTGCTCGAGGAGGAGATCCCTCCACCCGCTCCAAAGCGCGCCGACTTCCCGCTAATCTCACCCTCGGCCTTGTCGGAGCCGGATCTCGAAGCGCTCGTCGCCGATCTGCTGGTCGCGGAACGTCCGCTCATCGTCACCTCCTATCTCGGCCGCAACCCCGCCGCGGTGCCCGCTCTCGTCGATCTTTCCCGCCGGCTTGGAATCGGCGTGATCGAATCCGTGCCGAGCGCAATGAATTTCCCGAGCGACGATCCTGCCTGGCAGGGTGTCTATTGGAACGAGCAGCGCCAGAACCCGGCGCTCGCCGAGGCCGACCTCGTGCTGGTGATCGACAGCGACGTGCCCTGGATCCCGACCGTAAACCGCCCGGCGGCGGAGGCGCGGATCTATCACATCGATGTCGATCCGCTGAAGGAACGGTTTCCGCTTTGGTACATTCGCGCCCGCCGTGCTTTTCGCGCCGACGCGGCGACCGCGCTCTGCCAGATCAACAAAAATCTCTCCAAGCAGCCGCTCTACGAGGCCCGACTCGCCATCCGCCGCACCCGTCTCGCGCGCCGGCACGCCGAACGCACGACATTGCTCGCCGAGCGCGAGCGTCGCACCGGAGGCGAGATCACCCCCGAATTCGCGATCGCCTCCCTGCGTTCTTATATCGATGCCGATACGATCATCCTCAACGAGGCGATTTCGAGCTATTCGCTTGTCAACGACCATCTCGGCCCGCTTCCGCCCGGCGCGTGCTTCTCGAGCGGCGCCGGCTCGCTCGGCTGGCACGGCGGAGCCGCGATCGGCGCGCGGCTCGCACGGCCCGGGAAGACCGTCGTCGCGATTACCGGCGATGGCTCCTATCTTTTCTCGGTGCCATCCACCGTGCACTGGATGGCGCGACAGTACAAGGCGCCCTTTCTCACCCTGGTGCTCAACAATCGCGGTTGGAAATCGCCGAAGCTCTCCGCCCTCGCCATCCATCCTGCGGGCTATGCGAGCCGCGCCAACGATCTTGGCGTCTCCTTCGATCCCCCGCCGGACTACGCCGCCATCGCGGCCGCCGCCGGCGGCGCTTTTGCGGCGACCGTCCGCCGGCCAGACGAGCTGGACGCAGCCTTCGCCGATGCTTTTCGAGCCGTACGCGAGGACAATCGCGCCGCCGTCGTCGATGTCTGGCTGGCGCGACTCTGAAGGAGAGAAGGTGCAGGGGGTCTGTCCCTGCTTTCCGTCAAGGACGATGCCCTTGGAAACTCATAACTTGGTCTTGCGCGGACGACGACCGCCGCCGGGGTTGGTCAGCGCGGCATTCGCGCGCGCCGCCGCAACGGCGCGGCGTGCCCATTCGAGCACGGTCTCGGCCTCGTCGAGCCGATCCTCCGGCACCGCATAATAGGACCCGACCGTGACGGTTCTGAGCTTCGTCCGATAGGCGAAGGGCTCCGCGCCGAGAGCGGAAAGCTCCGCCGCCAGTTCCGCATCCGCGCGCAAATAAAGAACGCCGCGAAGAATCATGGCGAACTGCACGCCATCGAGCTTGAAGCCATGGCCGCTGAAGAGCCGCCCTACCTGCACCGCGCCGAGCGAAGCGAACATCTCGGCCACGAACGCCGCGAACTCGTCTCCCGGCCGCTCTCCGAAACCACCCGCTTTCCGCGTCCTTGCCGGCATTCCCAGGCGTCCCTCCCCGTTCTCCCCGCGGCGATGCAACGACCGATCGAGAAGAGATTAGCACCATCGTCACACACGGTACATTCGCCCTGTCGCATCATCCGCACGCGAATCGGTGGGGATGAGCATGGCGAGAGAACCGCGCGATCACGAAGGAAGGCACGAGAGGGAGCCGCATCATCGCGGGCACGGCGAGCACCGGCGCGCCGAAGACGCTCCCTCCGGGCCGAGGAGCTCGACTGAGCCGAGCGCGGTCGGCGGCCCCGTCTTCGCGCAGCCAGAGCCGACGTCGGATCCGACCCGCTTCGCCGTGCGGCACGCCTCGGACCGGCAGGCTTATCGCGAGATCGATGCGCTGAACCGCGAGCACAGGCTCGTCCCTATGTCCTTCCCGGCGCCGCGGGGCGGCGTCGAGCCCCGTCTCACCCTGGCCGACGTGCTCGGCGGCGATCAGGAGACTATCGCTGCGATCGAGTCTGCCGGCCGTATGGTCTTCCATACCGTCGGCGATACCGGAAGCACGCGCGGTCCGGAGACGCAGAACCGTGTCTCCGACAAGATGACAAGCGATTTCGACGAGGCCGATCCGGCCGACATACCCCGCTTTTTCTTCCATCTCGGCGATGTCGTCTACAGCTTCGGTGAGGCAGCCTATTACTACGATCAGTTCTACGAACCGTACCGCGACTACCCCGCTCCTATCATCGCCATAGCCGGCAACCATGACGGCATGGTGGCGCCGGAGTCAGGCGCGAAAACACTTGCTGCTTTCCTCGAGAATTTCTGCCAAAAGGACTTTGTCGTCACGCCCGAGGCGGGCGGCCTCTCGCGCACCGCACAGATCGCACCAGGCGTGTTCTTCACGTTCGAGGCTCCCTTCCTTCGCGTGCTCGGGCTCTATTCCAACACGCTCGAGGATCCGGGCGTCATCGCCGACGACCGCATCGGCGATTCGCAGCTCCGCTACCTCGAGGCGGCCCTTCAGCGTGTCCGGGAAGAGAACTTCCAGGGTGCGCTCATCATCGCCCACCACCATCCGGTCTATGTCGCCGACTCCCAGCATGGCGGCAGCCCGCAGATGGGCGAGCAGATCGACCAGATCTGCGATCAGCTCGGGGTCTGGCCGCACGCGGTGCTCGCCGGCCACGCGCACAACTACCAGCGCTTCACCCGCCGCCGCGCCAACATGGAGATCCCCTATCTGATCGCCGGCAATGGCGGCCACGGGCTCGCGCGCCTCTCCCGCCGCGGCAATGTGCTCCGCGCTCCGCGCGTCATCCGCGCCGCCGAGGACGGCAGCGACGAGGTCGTGCTCGACAATTACGACGATCGGGACTACGGCTATCTGCGCGTCATCGTGTCGTCGTCGGACTTGCGCATCGAATACCATCCGGCGAGCGATGGTCCTTTCGCGAAGACACCCGACGATGTTGTCACCGTCGATCTCGCCTCGCGCACAATCTCATGATCTGATGGGGCTCATGATCTGATGGGGCTCATGACCCAATGGGCTCATGACCAAAAGGGGCGTGATCAGAGCTTGGCCAGGGCGAGGACGATCTCGACGAGGATCAGCACGACGATAATCGCCTCCATGAGCTCCGCCCGCGCGGCCGAGGCCTCCTGGTAAAGAGCAGCATAGGTCTCGCGGATGATCGCGAGCTTGCGATCGACCGCCGCGCCAACAACGGAGACGCGGAGAAGATCGAGCGCGGCGGCGTAGACGCGGGCGAGATAGACATCCTCGGTCACCTTGAGCGCGTTATCGACCCTCTCGGTCAGCTCTGTGACCTCGGCCACCAGCCCCGAGAGCCGTCGGGCGAGGTCGGCGAAACGCCGTGAAGCGAGCAGCCGCGTCGCCCGCTGCGTCTGCTCGATGAGGTCGTACATTCGTGGCAGCTCGGCATCGAGAAGTTCGTCGTAATAGCGCATCTCGACCAGCTGCGCGTTCGCCACCTCGAGCACATCCGCCACGTCCGAATCCTGCCTGGGCTCATAGATGAACGCTCGATCCCAGGTCAGCACCACCAGGTCGTCCGTGTAGTAGGAGAAGCGCTGCCGAAGCAGATCCTGACGCGCTCCTTCGGAAAGCGCCCGCCGCTCCCCGGAAAGCAGCGAAGCCAAATCTATCCGGCGCTGCACCGCCTCCGCGGTCAGCGTCTCGTTGAACGCGGAGACGATTCCGATCAGATAATCCTCTTCGACTGCCGACTTCGCCGGCCGCACAAAGGCGGGTGCAAAAAGCCCCTGCACCTCATCCAAAAGCCGGCTCCATACGCCGGCGTCCGCTCCGTCCTCACGGAGAGTCCGGTCCACCTCGTTCATCCGCTCGGCATAATCCGACCAGGCGAGATCGCCCGCCGGCACCCGCACCGCGAATGTCACGACACCGAAATCATAAAAACGGACGATGATCTCGGCGCGCACGGACCCCGCCCCGAGCGTGAGCGAAACCGGCTCGAGCGCCAACTCGACGGGTGGCACGCCGAAGGCGACCGCCTCCGGCGGCGTCGCGCTCAACCGCGCCCGTGTGCCGGGAGCACGCGAGCGCTCGGTCCAGAGTTTTTCGGCGGCCGGCAGATCGATGGCATAGGCGATATCGAACAGGCGATAGGCGACGATGCTGCCCGAGGCCACCCTCAATTCCCCCGGATTCATGGAGCAAAATCCTTTGGGGCTTGCGATGCCTCCTGTCAGGACACCCGAAAATTCCCGAATTGCCAGGGCGAGCTCGTGTCCACCTCCTCGGGGAAAAGCACGCCGCGCCCGACGAGCGGCGTCCAGTCGCTGTAGGCGCCCGCCATCTCGCCAAGATAGGGCAGCGCGATTTTGAGCACGCGCGCATGATCGATATGATCGGGCTCGACGATGCCCGCGAGGGGATTCTCGATCACCCAAACGATGCCCCCGAGCACGGCTGCCGTCACCTGCAGGCTGGTCGCGTTGTTGTATGGCGCGAGCCGCCGCGCCTCCTCGACGGTAAGGCGCGAACCGTACCAATAGGCATTGCGTGCATGGCCCATCAGCAGCACGCCAAGCTCGTCCATGCCGCGCGCGATCTCATCCATCATCAGCCGCTGGCGCTTCTGAAGCTCCCAGTTCTTGCCGGCCATCTCATGCAGCGACAGCACCGCGTCATCGCAAGGGTGGTAGGCATAGTGCACGGTCGGGCGGTAGATCACGGTCCCGTTCGCGCCGCGCCGGGTGTAATAGTCGGCGATCGAGATCGATTCGTTGTGGGTGACGAGGAAGCCGTGGAACGGCCCCTCGAGCGGCGTCCAGGTCCGAACACGCGTGCCCGCACCGGGACGGAGAAGATAGATCGCGGCTCCGCAGCCGAACTCGTGGCGCCGCGCATCGGCGGGGAATGTCCGCTCATGCGTGCCCCAGCCGAGCTCGGCCGGCTGGCGACCCTCGCCCGCGAAGCCGTCGATCGACCAGGTGTTGACGAACTCGCCCGGTGCCTTTGCCTGATCGGCCGATTGCGTGTCCCGCTCGGCGATATGGATCACCTTCACGCCGAGCCGCTCAGCGAGCGCAGCCCATTCGTCCCGGCCAGCGGGCATATCGGCTTCGACGCCCGTGTCACGGGCGATATTCAGCAGAGCCTGCTTGACGAAATGCGAGACGAGACCGGGATTTGCGCCGTGTGTGAGCAGCGCGGTGGGCGCGCCGGACGCACCGCCGGCGAGCGCCAGGGCGCTTTCGCGCAGCGCATAGTTCGAGCGCTGGGAGGGCGTGAGCGTCGGGTCCGTATAACCACCCGCCCAGGGCTCGATGCAGGTGTCGAGATAGAGCGCGCCGAGCTCGCGGCAGAGCGCGATCAGCGCGACCGAAGAGACATCGACCGAGAGATTGACCAGGAAATCCCCGGCTCCGAGCAGGGGCGTGAGCAGCGCTCGGTAATTCTCGCGCGTGAGCGGCTTGACCGTGATCGCGACGCCCGATTCCTTCGCAACGTCATGGCCGCGCTCATCGGCGGTGAGGATGTGGATGCGCTCGCGCGGCATGTCGATATGGCGCAGGATCAGCGGCAAAACGCCCTGGCCGATGCTGCCGCAGCCGAGCATGACAAGGCGGCCGGCGAAGGGGATTTTTTCCATCGGGCGAACTCCTTTCCGGGGCGGGTGGGGGTCAGGCGGCAACAGAGGTCGGGAGCGCCAAGGCTGGGCTGCCGGTGAACGGGGCGTCCCGCACCGCGACCAGACGTGCGCGATCGAAGCCGTTGAAACCCGTGCGCAGGCAGGCACCATAGGCGCCGAGCTGGCCGATTTCGATCCAGTCCCCCTCCCCCGCGTCCGCAGGCAAGAAAAATGGCCCGCACATCGCATCCGCGCTGTCGCATGTCGGTCCGAAGAACGAAAAACCGATCTCCCGCCGTGATGGCGCCGGCCCTTGGGGCCGGATCAGCCGCACCGGGTAGCGGAAGCCGAGCGTGCCGGCGTCCGCGAGGCTGCCGAACACGCCGTCATTGATATAGAGCGCCTCGCCGCGCCGGTGCAGAACCTGCACGACGACCGATCCGGCGCCAGCCGCAAGCGCGCGCCCTGGCTCGGCCCAGAGCTCCGCTTCCGGCAGGCGGAGACGCTCGAAGCCGGCTTCGATCTCGGCGAGATAGGCGCCGAGCGGCGCCGGCTCCATGCCCGGATAGGCGACCGGGAAGCCGCCTCCGACATCGATCACCTCGATCGCGACATCTGCGCGCCGCACCACCTCCGCGACCTCAGCCAGCGCGGCCCGCCAGGCGAGCGGGTCGAGGCATTGCGAGCCGACATGAAAGGAAAGCCCGAGCCGGGCCGCGTGCGGCCGGGCCGCGCGCAAGAGCGAAACGGCCTCCTCCGCCGCCGCGCCGAATTTCCCTGAAAGGTCGAGCACGGCGCCGCCTTTCGGCAGCGCCAGCCGCACGATGAGGCCAAGCGTACCTTCCGTGTCCGTCGCGCGGACCTCGGCCAGGATCTTCGCAAGCTCGTCGGCGCTGTCGAGCGCGAAGTCGCGCACCCCGTGCTGCGCCCAGGCGGAGCGGATCGCGCCGCGCGCCTTGACCGGGTGCATGAAATGGATCGCCGCTTCAGGGAACATCTGGCGCACCAGCGCGATCTCGGTAATCGACGCGCAATCGAAATCATCTACGCCGCCCGCGTGAAGCGCGCGCAGCATCGCCGGCTCGGGATTGCACTTCACGGCGTAAAGCACCTTGCCGGAGAACGCGCCGACGAAGCCGCGGGCCGCCGCAACAGCCGCTTCCGGGCGAAAGCAATGCACGGGCTCCTCGGGCCGTTCCTGCGCGATCAGTGCATCGACGGTGGGCAAGAGGGCCGCCGCAGCGGGGAAGCGGCGGGCGAGCGGGGTGACAGCAACACGGACACGGGAGAGATTCATCGCGGCAATCCTCGCAGGCATCCGCCGGCGCGCGCTGCGCGCCGGGCGCGTGAAACGGAGAAAGCGGGAAAGAGAGCGAAATCACCGGGCGCGGTTGCGCCGGGCGATGCGCTCAGATGCGGCTACGAGTACTCGGCATCGCAGCCAACCGATCAGCCAACATAGGCGGCTCCCTAACGACCCCGGCCCACGGATGGCCGGCTCGACCGAAAAGGACGCGTTCCCGTCGTTGCTGTGCCCCGGGTTTCGGCGCGGGGCTCGCGGCACGTGCGATGCGTCAAACCTCCCGCCCGTAAGAGCGGGGCGGGGGCGCGCTTATACGCACCCCGGCGCGAAGAAGATATGCAAATTCTTCCGAGTTGCCAGACCTTTCTTGCATCCGGACTGGATTTATTCCACGCGCGCCGCCGATCCCACGAGGGCGAGATACTCCCAGGCCACGGTGGCGGCCGCGAGGGCGGTGATCTCGGCCGTGTCGTAGGCGGGCGCCACCTCGACCACGTCTGCGCCGACGAAGCAAATGCCGCCGAGCCGGCGCAGGATCGCCTGCACCTGCCAGGAGGCGAGGCCACCGATCTCCGGCGTTCCGGTTCCCGGCGCGCAGGCCGGATCGAGCGCATCGATGTCGAAGCTGAGATAGGCGGGTGCGTCGCCGATCACCGCGCGGATCCGCGCCGCGACGCTTCCCGGCCCCATCTCATGCACCTCGGCGGCGCTGAGCACAGTGACGCCCTGCTCGATCGTCCAGTCCCACACTTCGCGTTGCACGGGCGAGCGGATCCCGACCTGAGCCATACGGGCGGGCACGACGAGCCCCTCCTCGATCGCATGGAAGAAGACCGACCCATGGCCGAAACGCTGGCCGAAATTGTCGGGCCAAGTGTCCACGTGTGCGTCGAATTGCACCAGCGCGAGCGCCTCGCCGAGGCGGCGCGCGAGCGCGCGGAGCAGCGGCAGCGTAATTCCGTGCTCGCCGCCGAGCGCCACCAGATGACGAAGCCCGGCCGCCTGGTCCTCGATCCCGGCGAGCGAGCCCGGAATGTCGCCGAGCGCGAGATGGAAATCCCCGATATCGGCAAGATCGAGCGTGGCCGGCTCCAGCCAGGAATGCGGATGCGCGCCGTCCACCAGCATGCGGCTCGCCCGGCGGATCGCCGCCGGCCCTTCGCGCGCGCCGGCGCGGTTGGTGGTGCCGACATCCAGCGGAATGCCGGCCACCGCGAACGCGGCATCCCGGTTGCGCCGGGTCACGCCGAGAAAGCTCGGCGGTACGGCAAAGGTCGGCGGGCCTGCCATGTGCACTTTCCGGATGGGGCGGTGCACCCTGAGCGGCACACGGCACCTTGGCAAGGCAGCTTCGTTCCTTGCCGTTCCGCTTCGTTCCCACCCATGATACCCACCTCCGGAACGGATGGCGCCGATGCGCGTAACTCTTCCCCCCTTCGGCCCGGTGCAGCTCGGCCACGCCATGCGGATGCTGGCCGCTTGCGCGCTTGCCTACGGCACCTCCCAGTTGCTCGTCCTGCCCGAAGCGTACTGGTCGCTCATCACTGTGGTCATCGTCACCCAGCCAGACCTGCCGGGAACGGTGACCGCGAGCCGCAACCGCATTTTCGGCACGCTGATCGGCGCGGCCACCGGCGCGCTTGCGATCGTCGGGCGCGAGCACGGGTTGCCGACATTGCCGCTCTATGCCGCCGGCATGGTGCCGCTCGTCCTGCTCACAGCCGCCTGGCAAACGCTTCGCCTCTCATGCATCACGTTCACCATCGTCTTTCTCGCTCCCGCCAGCGGCCCTACCTTCCAGCTTCCCATGCAGCGGGTCGCGGAGATCGTGATCGGCACCCTGGCCGCCCTCGTTGTCTCGCTCGTCCGGCTTCCAAACCGTCCAACCGCGGCACGCTCGCCTGACCGGTCTTGCCATGACACAGTGAGCCATGGTCCGCGAAAATGAGATCCGCCCGGGCGAGATCGCCGTCGACCCGCCGCCCGCCACCGATGCCGGCCTGATCTTTATCGGCCGTATCCATACGCCCTGGACATCGCGCCTCACGGCACCCCGCCAGGGCCGGCCCGACGGCCCGCTTTGCCGCATCGAGATCTTTTCGCCATGGGTGCCTGCGCTCGAAGGGGTCGAGCGCTACCCGCGCATCGAGGTGATTTACTGGCTGCACCTCTCCCGTCGCGACCTTGTGCAGCAAAGCCCGGCCAATGACGGTACGGCACGCGGCACATTCTCGCTGCGTTCGCCAGTACGGCCCAACCCGATCGGCACCGCGATCGCCCATCTCGTCCGTATCGAGGACGCGACTGTCTTCGTCCGCGGCCTCGATTGCCTTGACGGAACGCCACTGCTCGATCTCAAGCCGGATCGCAGCCTTTTCACACCCATCGCCCCGCCTCAGCGTGGCGATTTCGAAACCGGCGATTGCCTGCGATGAGCGCTCACAGGCGCTCACCGCGACGGTCCAGCCAGACGAAGGCCCTTGATGCTTCTTACGAGCTGTCAGGTCACCGCCGACCCCGCCACATCCATCCTCCCGATCCGCGATGCGAGCTGCCACCCCACCGAGCGCCCAGGCGTACATCTCTCCCGGCGAGCAGCTTGACAGTTCTATCTACCCTCCACCTTTCCGGGCTTCATCATCGCCGACCAGGACGCCAGGACGCAGAGGCGGCACGCCGCGGCAATCGACAACCGGATCTCCTCCCTGCTCGCATGAACGTGGTCGCGGCTTCTCTCAAACGGATGCGCCAGCGCCGGAAATTTCCACCTCCGGGAAATAGCCGCGCCGCTTGGCCGCGACCGCAGCGCCACCATGAATCATTCCCTGGATCTCGGCACCGAAAAAACTATACGGGAAGGGCCGCTCCGACGCGCTTGCCGCATCGAGCCGCGCGGCAAGCGGCTCGGGAATTGCGAACGAAAGTGCCGTGAGGGTGGCGGAGATCTGCTCCGGCGTCGTCGCTCCGACGATTACGGATGCGACACCGGGACGGTTGGCGACCCAGTTCACCGCGACCTCCGCCATGCCGCGGCCCAACTCTCGCGCGACTGCTTCGAGCTCGGCAACGATCGCCCAGTTCCGCTGAGTGAGCTTTTGAAAACCGGGGTTGGATGACCCGCGCATCACCGTCAGCCGGCCAGCCCTTTCATCTCCTGCTGCGCTCGGCCGGTATTTTCCCGAAAGCAGGCCGCTCGCGAGCGGGCTCCAGGCCATGATGCCCATGCCATGCTCGGTGCTGAGCGGCACGAACTCGTGCTCAACGTTCCGCTCGACAAGCGAATATTCGAGCTGGAGCGCCGCGATCGGCTCATAGCCGCGAAATTCTGCGATCGTCTGCGCGCGCGCGGAGTACCAGGCGGGAACATTCGAAAGCCCGACATGCAGGACCTTGCCGGCGCGCACAAGGTCATCGAGCGTGCGCACGACCTCCTCGGCCGGCGTCACGCGGTCCCAGGTATGCAGGATATAAAGATCGATAGCGTCGATCCCGAGCCTTCGGAGTGAGCCCTCGACGGCGCGCAGAATGTTCTTCCGTCCATTGCCGCCCGCGTTCGGGTCGCCAGGGCTTGCGTTGTAGCTGAATTTGGTCGCGATCACGGCCCGCTGACGCAGGCCCCGCTCGGCGATGAATTCGCCGAGCCAGGTCTCGGCGGTGCCATTGGTGTAGAGATCGGCGGTATCGAAGAAATTGCCGCCGGCTTCGGTGTACGCGTCAAAAATCCTACGCGCCGCGGCCTTATCCGCGCCCCATCCCCACTCCGTGCCGAAGGTCATGGTGCCGAGCGCGAGCGGGCTCACCTTGAGGCCCGTGCGGCCAAGCGTCGCGTAGCGGTCAAGCCCGGTTTTTCTGCTCATCGTCCTCTTCCTCCTAGGCGGGAGGCACAGCGCCTACCGCAAGAGGCACGATCGCAGGAACCAAATCCTGCGATAATCACGTTCAATTTGCATGTACAATTCGATATTATGCGTGAATGGACCGCGACCTCCTCCCCCATTTGCCCATTATCGTCGCTGTTGCCCGCCGCAGAGGCTTCGCGGCCGCAGCAGCCTCCCTCGGCATGAGCCCTTCGTCCGTCAGTCACAGCGTCAGACTGGTCGAGGAGCGTCTCGGCACACCGCTCTTCGCCCGCACCACTCGCAGCGTTAGGCTCACGGAGGCAGGCCGCGTTCTGGTCGAGGGAGCGGGCCCTGCCTTGCAGGACCTCGCCGAGCGGCTCGAGCATGTACGTGCGATCAAAGGCCGCCCCAGCGGGCTTCTTCGCATCAACGCGCCCAGCATCGCGCTGCCGATGGTCGTCACCGCGCTCGTTTGCGAGATGGCTGCGCGGTTTCCGAGCGTGCGCGTCGAGATCTCAGTGGACAACGCAATCGCGGACATTGTCGCGGATGGTTTCGATGCCGGCATCCGCCTCGGCGAGATGATTGCCGAGGATATGGTCACGGTCCGCCTGACGCCGTCCTTCAAGGCGATCATCGTTGCCGCACCCGCCTATCTCGCCACCCATGGCAGGCCGGAGAACATCGCAGATCTCCGCAGGCACAACTGTATCGCTCTCCGCCGAATCCGCTCGGGCGGGCTCTATGCTTGGGAGCTCCACGAAAACGGCCGCGACATCGCGATCGAAAGCCCGGGCAGCATCATCGTCGATGACGCGCTTTACGCGCGCGAGCTCGCACTCGCCGGCATCGGCCTCGCCTATATCTTCGAGCCCCTTGTCCGCGCGGACATCGCAGCCGGCCAACTCACGCCGGTCCTGGCGCGGGCGGCGATCGAAGAACCCGGGCTCTTTCTTTATTTTCCGCGCCGCGCCGCGCTTGCACCCAAGCTCCGCGCCTTCATCGATACAGCAAAGGCGGTCACGGGGGCTCCGTCACGCGCAGGGCTACGCGCCACCGTGGGAAGCGCCTCTTAATACGCCTGGCCCTGAATCGATGACGGAGACGGCGGCGACTCCGTCGGCGCCGACGCCCCAGCCGGCGCCACAGGCCCGTTCGGCGTCGGCACACGCGTGTTGGGGTTGGTCCATGGCGGCGAGCCGAGATTGAGCTGGTTCGGGTTCGTCGCCGCACCGCTCAGAGCCCCAGCGCCGCCGCCGATCACCGCACCCGCGAGAATGCCAGGCGGACCGGCAAGAGCACCAATCCCGGCCCCTGTTGCCGCGCCGGCGGCCGCACCACCGCTCGTCCGCCCCGGCTCCTGCTGACCGCATCCGGCTATCAAGGCTATGGCGCCAATAGCGATAAGGCTTTTCAAAATTGTCATGGCTGCTTCCAATCCTCCTTGATTGTCCTTTTTTGGTCCGGCACTCATCCGGGCCTGGGCAAACGCCCATCGGCGAGATCCCAGCGCTGAAGCGCGCTGAAGCGCACCGGGTCTCTCGTCATCGCGCACGAGAGGCTGACACCCCTCTCGACTCGAATACTGCTGTGCGCCTCTGGCTTTCATGTGAGGATACCGCGTCAATTGTAGGGCGACGGCCGCTCGCCACATTTGTCGCGTCTGCCGGTTGCTGCGATCCTTTGAACAGACAGAGGACGCGCAACGGACGAAACGATTGACTGGGATTGAGAAGGAAGCACTGTTCGCCCCGGACTCCGTCGTCTCGATGCCGGTCCGAGCGTGTCTCTTCTGCCGGCGATGAGTTCGATCTCGACGCGCGGCGAGAGGTATTCTTTGCAACAGCGCGTCTCCCGCTGTTTCGCCACCATCTCCATGGATTTGCCTGGCTTCGGCACGAAATCGCGCCTGCGCCAGGCCCGGCAACCTGCGACCTATGCCGCGTTCCTCGCCCATCTGCTGGTCGAGATCGTCTTCCGTCCACATGCCGCGGTCCTCGGAGGGCACGCCGCGGAGAAGAAGAAGGCCCTTGCATCGTTGCCAGAGATCCGCGCGCTTCGCCTTCCCGTCGGCAGGCTCGCGCTTCGCGAGCAATATCCGGGCGCTGTCGAAAAGGCATTCGCACCGTTCCTTTGAAAGGTCCGCGCGCTTGGCCGCGCATCCGTCCCTTCATCAGCACATGCATCCTTGTCATGACCGCCACCCCATCCGAGAACGATATATCCAGGCAATGGGAAACGCTCGCTGCGGCCGAGAACTGCCGAAGGAAACCAGTGCGTGGCGCGAATTCTTTGCACCCTCTACGATGATCCGGCCGGAGGCCAACCGCTCGCGTACCCGAGGGACGGGGTTCCCGATACCGAGCTGTATCCGGACGGTCAGACCTTGCCCTCGCCAGCTGCGATCGCATTCAGGCCAGGCCAGCTCGTTGGGGATCTCTCCGCCGCGCTCGGGCTTCGAGGCTTCCTCACCGCGCGCGGCCATACGCTCATCGCCACATCGGACGAGAACGGGCCGGACTCCCTCTTTGAACATGAATTGCCTGACGCCGACGTCGTCATCTCTCAACCAAGTTGGCCAGCGCGCCTGACAGCGGAGCGAATCGCCCGCGCGCGCAAGCTCAAGCTCGTGATCACCGCCGGCGTCGGCTCAGATCACATCGATCTTAAGGCCGCTGCGGCGCGCTGTCTCACGGTCGCGGAAGTCACCCAATCGGCAAGCATCAGCGTCGCAGAGTATGCAGTGATGCTGATCCTCTCTCTCGTCCACAACGCGCTGCCCACACGCGCGTCAGGGCGGGGTATCGCCGATCAGGTCCGGCGCGCGTACGATGTGGAGGGGATGCACGTCGGCAGTGTGGGTGCCGGCCGTGCTGGCTTCGCAGTCCTCCACCGGCTGCGACCGTTTGATGTGCGCCTGCACTACACCGACCCGCGCCGACTGCCGCTCGCTGTCGAAACGGAGCTCTGCCTCACCTACCACCCGAGTGTGGCGGACATGGTGCCGATCTGCGACGTGGTGACGATCCATTGCCCGCTCAACCCCGAAACTGCGTCCCTGTTTGATGCGCCGATGATCGACCGGATGAAACGCGGCGCCTATCTCGTCAACACCGCGCGCGACGCAATCTGCGACCCGAGTGCCATCACTCGCGCGCTTGAAACGGAACAGCTCGCCGGCTATGCTGCGGACACCTCCGCCACGTGCCCGCTCCCCCTTGCAGGCGGCTCGCTCGCCGCGCAAGCGCGCGCCGCAGCCGGAACCCGCGAGATCCTCGAATGCTGGTTTGACGGTGTGCCCATCCGTACCGACTACCTCGTCCTCGACCGCGGCATTGTGACAAAGCTCGGCGCGCGCTCGTACCGTCTTACACGATGAAATATCGGAGCTCCGTCGCCAGGAGCCCCCGGCAAAGACGGAGCCTTTGCGATTCATTCATGCGCGGCATGAAAGAGGCAGCGCCCTTTGCCAGAGCTCAGAGGCAGAGCTTCGGTGTCTCTGGTTACGACCCCATAACGGTTGCCCGCACCGTGCCGCGCAGCCAGCGATGGGCGGAATGATTATCGAACCGCCGGTGCCAGATCATCGAGAGCGTGACACGCGCCGAAGGAAATGGGAGCGCTCTCATGATGAGCGGGCAGATGGCTATGAGATCCGTCGCCACCCGCCGCGGCACCACGGCGAGCGCCGTCGAGCCGACCAGCACCGATATCAGGGAATGAAGCGGCATTTTCGCCGAAATCAGCCGCGCAAGGCCATGCAGCGACAGCGCCTCGTCAATGAAGCGTGTGTCATCGCCACTCGAGGTGACGCTAACATGTGGCAGGCCGGCGAACCGTTCGAGCGTGAGTTCGCGCTCAGCCGCTACCACCGGATGACCGTTCCAGAGAAGTGCGACGTAATCATCCTCGAGGAGGCCCACGCATTTGAAGCGGTCGCCGCCCTCGGTTAGCGTGCTCAACCCAAGCTCGACCTCGCCGCTGTCAAGCTGGTCGAGCACATCGATCAGTCCGACCGGCCGCACGTCGAGAACCACCGACGGCGCGAGCTTTGCCACCCGGCGGGTAAGTGCCGGGATCACCGCACGCGCAGCATGATTGTTCGCAGCGATCGTGAAGCTCCGCTCGGCCTCCGCAGCCTCGAACTCGTCGGCCTCCAGCGTCACCTGGAGCTCCCGGAGCGCTGTGCGCACCGGCTCCACCATCCGCTCCGCCCGCGGCGTCGGGTGCATCCCATCGGGCGAGCGCACGAAGAGCTCGTCATTGAGCATATGGCGAAGCCGTGCCAAGGCATGACTCACAGCAGGCTGGCTCATTCCAAGCCGCCGCCCGGCGCGGGTCAGGTTCTTCTCCTCGACGACCGCATCGAACACAACGAGGAGATTAAGGTCGAAAGCATTCCAGTTCATTGGTGCCCGTCACCGCTACAGGCTGCGCAGGGCTAACCCTGTCGAGGCCCCATCGGGTGATGTCCTTGGACATGTTGCCCACAGGCGCGCCGAACTGCGCCCTCGATCAAGATCACGGCTAGGCCAGCAAAAAGCGCTACCCCGTCCCAGTCGGGGCCAAGATTGAGCCGCGGCAACAACAACCACACAATGCCGATCCAGACGAGAATGGAAAGCGCGAAGCGGCCGTCGTCCACGAACAGTCCATAGAGCTCCGAAAGGGTACCACCAAGCTGCTTCACGACAACACATCCCCGCTTTCGCGTAGCACCGACCGCGCCCGCTCGCGACAGAACCGCACCGATACCGACGCAACCGCCAGAAAGCCGACGATAAGGCCTATCATCGCCCAGTCCGCGCCCGGCCAGCGAACCCCGATCCCCTCGCCGACCCAGAACGTGCCGAAGGCAGATAAGAGGCAGCCGACCACGAACTTGAGCGTATTTTCAGGCACAGCTGAGAGCGGGCGACGGACGGCTATTCCGAGGACGATAACGGCAAGAAGTGCAGCAACCGCCCCGAGGCCCGCCGGCAGCAGTAGACCGCTCTTTCCCGCACCAATGGCGACGACGATGAATACCACCTCGATCCCCTCAAGCATTGTCGCCTGAAAGCTGGTGGCAAAGCCGAGCCGGTCCCCCCAGGGACCATCATCGCCGGAGCCAGCCCTGCCGGGGCGGCGAAGTGTGTTCGTCTGCCGGACGAAGACTTCATTTTCTTCGCGCAAGGGGATGGACCCTGCTGCGCGCAGAATCGCCTTGCGCAGCCAGCGCAGGCCGAACAGCAGGAGCAGGACACCGATGCCGGCCTGGATGACATCGAGCGGGATCAGCGTGAGCGCCCGGCCCAGAATCGCGACGATTACCAGAAGGGTCACGAGGGCCGCGAAGCTGCCGCCGAGCGCACCGCGCCAGCCACGCGTGCTTCCCACCGCCAGGACAATCGTCAGTGCCTCGACCCCCTCGACCAACGAGGCGAAGAACGCCGCCAACATCGATGGTCCCGCTTGGGACAAGCCGCCGATGAGCATCATGCCTCTCTGAAGTCTTCCCGACGCCCCGGTCCGCTCATGGCCGCGCGCCGGCAAGGCGCCCCATCCTGGCCAGGGGGCGCCCGCTGGCGCTCTCACGGTTCGCGACCTCTGCTTTGATCGCCTTCTGCAGCCTTCCAAAAGCCTGCACCTCGATCTGCCGGACGCGCTCGCGCGAGATGCGATAGTGTTGCGAAAGCTCCTCGAGTGTCGCCGGCTTCTCCTTAAGACGCCGCGCGAAAAGAATATTCCGCTCGCGCTCCTTGAGCGTCTTCAGCGCTCCGGCGAGCAGAATCTTGCGGCTGTCCATCTCCTCGCGTTCGGCCATCGCCATTTCCTGGCTCTCGGTCTCGTCCACTAGCCAATCCTGCCATTCTTCCTCGCCCTCCGTCCGCGCCGGCGCGTTCAAGCTGCGGTCCGGTCCGGCCAGACGCCGGTTCATGCGGATCACTTCCTGCTCCCCCACGCCCAGCGCCTGCGCCACCTCGCTCACCTGCTCAGGCGTGAGGTCACCGTCAGTGAAGACGTCCATGCGGACCTTAAGCCGGCGCAGATTGAAGAACAGCCTTTTTTGTGCTGCCGTGCTCCCGACCCTAACCATCGAGGAGGAACGCAGGACATACTCCTGGACAGCGGCGCGAATCCACCACATCGCGTAAGTTGCGAGTCTGAATCCGCGCTCAGGGTCGTATCGCATCGCTGCCTGCATCATACCGATATTGCCCTCGCTGATCAGCTCCGCGAGCGGCAGCCCGTAGCCGCGATAGCCGCGGGCAATCTTCACCACGAGTGCCAGATGTGCGGTGACGAGGCGATTGACCGCCTCGACATCCCGATGGTCGCGCCAACGGCGGGCGAGTGCCACCTCTTCTTCAGCCGATAGCAAGGAGAACTTGCGGACCTCGCGGAGATACCGCGACAGGCTGGCATCAGGACTGCGGGGGGAGGTGACCGAGGCCATCGTCAGTTCCTTTCCTCTGGCGAGCGGCCTGACCTATCCAACAGCGGAGGGCAGAAACGCCGCGGTTAAAGCACGCTTGCTGCCGATAATCTCGCCACCTCGATTCTCGTCCGCCAATGCAGCCTGCTCATGCGATCATACTGAGGATGCATCTTCCACCTTGAAGCTCGCGTCCCCATGGCCACCGAATACAGCGCTCGTTCGCGGCGAATTCGAACGAACCGTCCCGAAAAACAAAAGCGCGAGGCGCGCGAATTCGCGCGCGCCTCGCACTTCTGGTTGGAATAAACTTCTAATCAGACCGGTTTTCCTCTCCCCGAACCCAGGCTCAGCGGTTGCCGCCCGTCTGGTTCACCAGCGCTGCCGAGCTGTCGATCGGCGCTTCCGCAGGGTTCGCGTGATGGGCCACCGGAGAAGCCGGTTGCAGGTGGATGCCGTCCTGATTGTCGAGCGCCGCGTACGGATGCTGGCTATTGTAGCTGGACGCATACAACGCCGCCTGCGACGCGTTCTGAGCCTCGCAAAGAGCGGGAGCCATGAGCACCAGCGCGGAGAGCGCCACACCAAAGAAAGTCTTCATCACACATACTCCATGTCATTTATTGGCGGGCCCTTTCACGACACCGTTCCATGGCCCGCTAATGGTGACAGTTGGCCCGCCCGCGCCGCTGCGCCATCCGTCATTGACGCCATTCGCACATGCAGCAAATGCATGAAATTGGGCCAGCCACGTATTTATTGCATAACGTAACAGCCCGCCATGGAGGGCCTCCACCGCTTCATCGGCTATCGGCCCGACCAGCCACCCTCACCCCTTGAACTCGGATGATTCAGCCGGCCCGCTCGGATTCTCTTTGGTATAGCTGAACCCGACCTCTGGATCGTAACGGATTGCATCCGTGCAACTTTTCAGACAATTCCCGCAACGTGGTCCTTGTCTCGATGCTCGACTTATGCCGCCCGAAATCGCCGTCTCGTGAGCGGTGCAACCCTGCCATCAAGCCCAATTGCTGCCCTGGCAAATCATTGTGGTGTGGTATCGCCTGTTCCCTCTTGCAGGCGAACCAGAACTGGAATCGATTTCGCAGCAGGTGTTCCGCTCTCTGGGTCATGATGAGAGAGTGCCAAGAGCGGGTTTGTCTCGGGATAATAGGCGCCGACCGAGCCCTCCGGGATGTTGTGAGGCTTGGCCCGGAAACCACGCACGATGCGTTTCTTTCCATCGCCGGAAAGCGATTCCATCTCCACCCGATCGCCGGCTGCGATGCCTCGCGCCATCATGTCCGTCTCGTTCATGAACACCACCATCCGACCACCGAACACCCCGCGATAGCGGTCGTCGAGGCCATAGATCGTTGTGTTGTACTGATCATGGCTCCTGAGCGTCGCCAGCCGGAGCACGTCCGGATGTGCCGCGATCTCAGGATCCTCCTCCACACCCGGAAAAATCAGGAAATTGGCACGCCCCGTCCGCGTGTTCCACACCCGCTCGCGCGGCGGATTGGACAGGTGAAAGCCTCCCGGCTCGCGGATCCGATCGTTGAACCGTGCGAAGAGGTGTGGGAATACCGCTTCGATCTTGTCGCGGATCCGATCGTAATCCGCAACGAAGAAATCCCAGTCGATCCCGCAATTCGGCAGCGTCGCCCGCGCCATTCCCGCGACGATGGCAACCTCCGATCTCAGCGCCGCGCTCGGTGGCAGCGCGAGTCCGGTGGATGCATGGACCATCGACATGCTGTCCTCCACGGTGATCGACTGCCGCCCGCCCGCTTGGATATCGATATCGCTTCTGGCGAGGCAGGGAAGAATCAATGCCTCTTCGCCGTGAATGAGGTGCCCCCGGTTGAGCTTCGTGCTGATCCCGACCGTGAGACGCATCCGCCGCATCGCCGCTTCGGCCGTGGTCCAATCCGGCACTGCCCGGATGAAGTTGCCGCCGAGGCCGATGAAGACTTTCGCGCGCCCCTCCTCCATCGCCTTGACCGCGTCCACGACATTGTGCCCGCGCGCCCGCGGCGGCGCGAATTCGAACACCGCGCCGAGTCGGTCGAGGAACTCAGACTTCGGCCTCTCATCGATGCCCACTGTGCGGTCACCCTGCACGTTCGAGTGCCCGCGAACCGGACATATCCCCGCGCCTTGCCGGCCGATATTGCCGCGCAGAAGCAGAAGGTTCACGATTTGCTGGACATTCGCCGTGCCGCACCGGTGCTGGGTGATGCCCATGCCGTAGCAGGCGATCACTGCCCGCGCCCGGAGATAGATCTCGGCCACCCGTGCGATCTGCTCTCGTGTCAGCCCGGAGGCGTTGACGATCTCGTCCCAGCCGATGGCGCGGAGATCTTCGGCGAAAGCGTCGAAACCGTGCGTGTGCTCGGCGATGAAGGCGAGGTCGAGCACCGGTTCCTGGCCGCCATGAACCGCCTCGTCGTGCCGCTCCAGCACACGCTTCATCACGCCCTTGAGCGCCGCAACGTCGCCGCCGATCCGCACCTGGCAATATTCGCTCGCAATCCTCGTCTCACCGAACGTCGCCATCTCGACCGGATCCTGCGGCGCAGTGAAGCGCTCGAGCGCGCGTTCGCGCAGCGGATTGAACACCACAATCGGCACGCCGCGACGGGAGAGGGTACGGAGATCGGTCATCATCCGCGGGCTGTTGGTGCCCGGATTCTGGCCGATGATAAAGACCGCGTCCGTATGGGTAAAATCCTCCAGCACCACGGTCCCCTTGCCGATGCCGATGCTTTCGGGGAGGCCGATGCTGGTCGGCTCATGACACATGTTGGAGCAGTCGGGAAAATTGTTCGTCCCCAAGCGTCGGGCGAGAAGCTGGTAGAGAAACGCCGCCTCGTTCGAGGTGCGCCCCGAAGTATAGAATTCGGCCTCATTGGGGTCAGCCAGCGTGCTCAGCTCCCGGCCGATCAGCGCGAAGGCTTCATCCCAGCCAATCGGCACATAGCGGTCGCTCGCGCGATCGTAGCGCATCGGCTCGGTTAACCGTCCCTGCTCCTCAAGCCAGTAATCACTCCCCCGCTCCAGCTCGCGGACGGTGTGGGTCGCAAAGAATTCGCGGGATACGCGCCGCCTCGTCAGCTCGAAAGCCAACGCCTTGGCGCCGTTCTCGCAAAACTCGAGCTTGTGAGTCGGCCGCGGTTCCGGCCACGCACAGCCGGGACAGTCGAAACCACCCGGCTGATTCATTGACAGCAACGCCTTCGAGCCCTTGAGCGCGATCAGCTGCTCACGCAATGCCTTCGTCGTCGCCCGCGCCGCACCCCAACCGCCTGCCGGAGCGGCGTAGGACGCAAAGCGCATCGCGTCGTCCGGCCTATCGCCTGGGCTTCCTGCCCGCGCCTCGCCGCCGGTCATGTCGGGAGGAATCCCGGCGAATCGCTTGGGAACCGCCGCACCAACGCCGGGTCGATGTTCAGCGTCTGCGCCACCATTTCCGGAGGCGTGTGCGTCAGCCAGTCCGAAAGCGAGATCTCGGCATATTGGTCGGTCTTGAACACAGCCACCATCACGAGATCGCTCGTCCCGGTGTTCTGGAGATAGTGACCATAGTTGCGCTTGACGACGCCGATATCGCCAGGGCGGAAATCCATTGTCTGCGCCTGAGGCCCTGCATTGAAGACCGTCATGCGGCCCTGCCCCTTGACGTAGTACTGCCATTCATCGGCGTTCGGATGCCAGTGCATCTCCCTGATGCCGCCCGGCCTTATCGTTTCCAACGCCGCCGCGATACTCTTCGACACCTTGAACACCGTGCTGTCGGCGATTCGCACGTTACCGCTCCGGTTGCTGCGCCGTGGCGTCATGCCGCCGAGCGAAAAGGTGAAGGGGTGCGGCGGCACACCGCCGGAATCCACGGCCGCCTGAGCGGCGGGAAGTGGCCCTGGACTCTTTCCCTGAAAGATCCAGAGATCGTGCGGAGGAATCGCTCTGAATGCGTCGCTTGGCATGCCGAAATTGAGGGCGAGAACCTCGGGCGGCGTATGGGCAAACCAGTCTGTCACCAGCAGTGTGTTGAACTCGCTGGCGCGGCCGTTGTCGAAGATGAGCAGAAACTCGCATCCATCCGGCCCGAGGCCTTGCAGAGAGTGCGGGAAACCGGCCGGAAAATACCAAAGGTCTCCCACCCCGATATCCTGCACATAGGCCCGCCCTTTTTCGTCCAGCACGGTCACCCGGCATCCGCCATAGGTCATGAAGCCCCACTCCGCTGCTTGGTGCCAATGCAGCTCGCGAATCCCACCCGCAGAAAGCCGCATATTGACGCCGGAAACGGCTTCGGACATGGGGAAATCGGCCTCCGTCACCTGGCGCGCCCAGCCTCCAGCCTGGATGCGTCTCGGCGCATTGTTGAACGAGGACCAGATCTGCGCCATGCCGCCGACATCGGTTGGTGGCGGACTGAACGCATCGGGAAATTCCGAGACCAACATGGAGTTCTGCGGTCCCGGATCGCGCCGGGCTCCAGTACTAGCATTGATCGCACCCTGAGCCGGCTCATCAGGGTTGCCATAGCTCGCCGCGTGCGCGGTCGTTGCCGCCGCCGTGGCTCCTGCCGCGCTGAGCACAAGCATATTGCGACGAGAAAGCGGATCCATGATCTTACCCTTTTCTCCCGTGCTGGTCTTACCAGAGAGATTTGGTCCACCAGCAAAGGCCGCAAATTAACTTTTCACAGCAGCCGATACGCGTTCCGAATGGTCCCGGAGCAGACAAAAGAATCGCAGACAAAAGAATCACGGCACGGGCTCGAGTTTCTTCGCGGCGGATGCCGTCTTTCTCGCCTCGGCAAAGCCGGCAGGGCGGACACCGCACAACTCCCCGCATCGGGCATAGCGCCGCGCCAGCATGGCACAGACCATGAGCTGGATCTGATGGAAGAAGATCAACGGCAGCACCATCAACCCGACCATCGGCGCCGGAAATAGCACGTTGATCATCGGGATACCGCTGGCGAGGCTCTTCTTTGAGCCGCAGAAGACAATCGCGATCTCATCCTCTCGCGAGAAGCCCAGGCTTCGGCTGAGACATGTCGTCGTCACCAGAACCGCGCCCAGCAAAAGGATATTGACCATTACCACGCTTCCAAGGCTGAGGAGGTCGAGGCGATGCCAGATACCGTCCACGACGCCTTCGCTGAACGCGGTATAGACGATCAGCAGGATCGAGCCGCGATCGACCATTCCGGTGACCCATTTATGCCGGCTGAGCCATTCCCCGATCCATCGCCGGGCAATCTGGCCGGCGATGAACGGCGCCAGCAGCTGGAGCAGGATTCCCTCGATACTGTGCACGGAAATGCCCCCCTGCGCGCCCATCAGCATCCCTACCAGCAGTGGCGTGGCGAAAATGCCGACCAGACTGGATGCTGAGGCAGCACAGACGGCTCCCGCAACGTTGCCGCGCGCGATCGAGGTGAAAGCGATAGAGGACTGCACCGTCGAAGGCAGCATGGTGAGAAAGAGCACACCGGGATAGAGGCTGGGCGAAAGGATGCGCGGCACCAGCGCGTGCGCAGCGAGTCCGAACAGCGGAGACACCCCGAAGGTGCTTGCCAGAATCAGCCCCTGCAGGCGCCAGTGCGACAGCCCTTCCCACGCCGCCTGACGGGAGAGTCGCGCGCCATAAAGAAAGAACAGCAGCCCGATGACCACCATGGTGCCGCGGTCGAAACCGGTGGCGACCTCGCCGCGGCAAGGAAAGAGAGAAGCCAACGCAGCCATCGAGACGATCGCGACCAGGTAGGGATCGAGTGGCATCCGGCGGAGCACGCGGCTCACGAACGGGTTGCGAACGGACATGCGGCACCTCACTCACCCTTCTAGCCTTCGCCATCTGGTTTGGGCGCAGGCCGGGCGCTTGTGAACGCATCCGCCTTCACTTATTGTTATCTCGGTTCGTGATAAGCAGCCCGATGCTCGATCCTTTGCTACTCAAGAGCTTCCTCGCGGTCGCACAGAGCCGCAGTTTCAGCCAGGCCGCACGCAGCCTCCGGCTCGGCCAACCCGCGGTCAGCCAGCACATCCGCCGCCTCGAGCGGCATCTCGGCCGGCGCCTTTTCGTGCGCGATACCCATTCGGTCCGAATGACCCCGGACGGCGAAGCCATGACCGCGTTCGCTGAAAACATCCTCGCGGCAAACGACCGCGCTGAGCGCTATTTCGCGGGCGCGCAGTTGCGGGGCCGGCTGCGCTTCGGCACTTCCGAGGATTTTGTCTTCTCCCGGCTGCCCGAAGTACTCCGCGCTTTTACACGCCTCCACCCGCTCGTGGATCTGGAGCTCACCGTCGGCCTCAGCGGCTGGCTCAATGCAAGGCTCGAGGAAGGCGAAGTTGATTTGGTGCTGGCCAAGCGCCCGGAAGGTGACGAACGCGGACGTCTCGTCTGGCGCGATCGGCTGGTCTGGGTCGGCGCGCCCGGTGCCGAGCTTGACCCGCGCCAGCCACTGCCGCTGATCCTTTACCCTCCGCCCAGCATCACACGCATGCGCGTGCTGCAGTCGCTCGAGCAGGCGTCGCAGCCTTGGCGGGTGGCCTGCACCAGCGGCAGCCTGACCGGGCTGCGCGCTGCGGCACTGGCTGGTCTCGGCGTGCTGGCCGTCGCCCGTGGTCTAATCCCACATGGGCTGGAGGAGCTGTCCGCCACGAGGCTGCCCAACCTCGGCGAGGTGGAATTCGTCCTCCGCGCCGCGGGCCGCAGCCTCCGCCCCCCGGCACGTCAGCTCGGCGACGCGGTCCTCGCCTATGGCGAACGGCTTCTGTCGCGAGGCGACATCGAATAGCCTCAGCCCACA
Source organism: Acetobacteraceae bacterium (assembly GCA_030037175.1). GTDB lineage: Bacteria > Pseudomonadota > Alphaproteobacteria > Acetobacterales > Acetobacteraceae > JAKAWQ01. The sequence goes on along the minus strand of JASHRV010000412.1, from coordinate 11,227 downwards.
AAACCCCGTACACGGGTCGGGGCGCAGACCGTTGTCCGCACCCCGTCCCTTCGCCACGAAGCGGCGATCAGCGCGGATTTGCAATCCGGGCCGCGGAATTTCAGCGCTCCCCACCGGTCCTGTTGACCAGCACCATTGTATGGTCGTACGGGATCTGGGCATTCCGGCTCACCGGGGCGGTCGGCATCAGATGCGTCCCGTCCTGGTAGTCCAGCACTGCGTACGGATGTGAGGCGCCACTATCGTTTGCCGCGACCATCGTCGGCTGGTTCGAGGCACTCCCCATCGTCGCAGCGGTCGCGAGCACCGGGGCCGAAAGTACAAGCGCTGCCAGCGCCGCACCAAGGAAGATCTTCATCGGAACAACTCCTTTTCTATCGAAGCGATTGCCCTGGCCTATAATGGCGGGCCTCTTCGCACTTGCGTCATGAGTTGAGCTAGGGCTCGCATCGCCGGTTCGCCATCACGCTCGGCGTCATTCGGCCATGCACACATTGCATAGAGCGAATCGGAGTGGCGTCCAGACCGCATAACGCAACGGTACGTTAGCGAAATATTTCTTTCGCGATCTCACTCTGCGGGCTGCACCGTGGGCGCCCGCATTCCGTCACGCTTCCGTACGCCCAGGCGTCCCAACCTCTCCATGTAGAGATAGACAACCGGCGTCGTGAACAAGGTCAGCAGCTGCGACACCGCGAGCCCGCCCACGATCGAATAGCCGAGCGGATGGCGCAGCGCCGCCCCCGTGCCCGTGCTCAGCATCAGCGGCACACCACCGAGAAGGGCGCACATCGTCGTCATCAAGATCGGACGAAAGCGCAGCCGGCAGGCCTCGTGAATCGATTCTTCGGGGCTCAATCCACGGTTCCTCTCTGCTTCGAGCGCAAAGTCCACCAGCATGATCCCGTTCTTCTTGACGATACCGATCAGCAGGATGATGCCGATCATCCCCATCACGTCGAGCCCAAGGCCGAATATGTAGAGGGTGAGCAGCGCGCCGAGCCCCGCGGCCGGCAGCGTCGAGATGATCGTCAGCGGGTGGATCATGTTCTCGTAGAGCATGCCGAGAATGATGTAGACAGCGATCAGCGCCGCCACGATCAGGATCGGCGTGCTCGCGAGCGATGACTGGAATGCCTGCGCATTGCCCTGGAAGGTGGCACTGATCGTCGGGGGCAGCTCGAGCGCCGCCACGGCCTTCCTGATGGCCGTCACGGCCGGTCCAAGCGAAGCATTGGGCCGGAGATTGAAGCTTATGGTCACCGAAGGAAACTGGCCCTGGTGGTTGACCGAGAGCGGCCCCACCGTGTGTTCCAGCGTCACGAGCTCGCTCAGCGGCACCATGCCCGCCGTCTGCGAGCGGACATAGATCCGCTGCAGCGCATTGGGCCCAAGCTGGAACTTGGGATTGACCTCCATGATGACCCAATACTGATTGAGCCGGGTATAGAGCTGAGCGATCGGCCGTTGTCCGAAGGCATCGTACAGCACCGCGTCGATATCGGCGGGATTGATCCCGAGCCGGGAAGCGACGCTACGGTTGATCTCAAGCGTCAGCTGGGGTGCCGAAGATTGCTGATCGCTCGTCACGTCGATGAGCTGCGGCAGCTTCGCAAGTGCGCTCTCCACAACCGGCGCCCATTGGTTCAGCTCGCTGTAATCCACATCCGTCAACGTGTACTGATACTGCGTCGCGGTCAGCCGGCCGCCGATATTGATATCCTGCACTGCCTGCATGAAGAGCCTGAGCCCCGGAATTCCGCGCGTCTCTCGATCGAGCCTCGCCATCACCTGCTCGATCGGCGGGCGCTCGTTCCGTGGCTTGAGCGCGATGAACACGCGCCCCTGGTTCTCCGTCGAGGTTGCGCCCCCGGCGCCGATCGCGGCGGCAATCGAGGCGACCGCGTGGTCCTTCATCACTGCCGCGATCACCTCCCGCTGCAGCGCCGCCATCCCTGTGGGGGAGATATCCTCCGCCGCCTCGGTCACGCCGAGGATCAGGCCCGTATCCTGCTCCGGGAAAAACCCCTTCGGGATAACGATGAAAAGCCAGGCCGTCGCCGCCACCGTTGCCAGCATCACCATCAAGGTGATGAAGCGATGCCGCAACGCCACCACCAGGGCACGGTCGTACGCGCCAAGCAGCGCATCGAAGCACCATTCGAGCCCGCGCGATAATCGCCCCCGATCCTCGGAATGCTCGTTGCGCAGCAACCGCGCGGCCATCGCCGGCGTCAGCGTCAGGGAGACCACCAAAGAAAATGCGATGGTCACCGCCACGGTCACAGCGAACTCCTGAAACATCCGCCCTACCATCCCGCTCATCAGCAACAGCGGAATGAACACGGCGACCAGAGAAATCGACATCGAGACGATCGTGAACCCGATTTCGCCCGCGCCATCGAGTGCCGCCTGCATTGGCGCCTTGCCCATCTCGATGTGCCGGGCGATGTTCTCGACCATCACGATCGCATCGTCCACGACGAAGCCGACCGCGATCGAAAGCCCCATCAGCGAAAGATTGTCGAGGCTGTAGCCGAACGCATACATCGCGCCGAACGTGCCAATGATCGAAACCGGAACGGCAACCGCCGGAATCACCGTCGGCCAGAGGCTGCGCAGAAAAAGAAAGATCACCCCCACGACGAGCGCAACCGTCAGGATCAGCGTGAACTCGACATCCGAGACGGAGGCGCGAATGCTGGTCGTGCGATCGGACAGAATCGAGATCTTGATCGTCGGCGGCAGCGAAGCCTGGATCTGCGGCAGCGCCTTCTTCACCGCCTGCACAGTGCTGATCACGTTGGCGCCGGGGAGCTGCTCGACCAGCAGGATGATGCCGGGATGGCGATTGACCCAGCCCTTGAGCGTGATGTCCTGCGGCCCGATGACGGCTCGGCCGACATCCGCGACCGTGATCGGCCCGCCATTGCGGTAGGCGATGATCTGATGATCCCATTCCTGCCGGCTCAGGATCTGATCGTTCGTCTGCAGCGTATAGGACTGCGCCGTGCCGTAAAGGCTTCCCTTCGGCTGATCGACGCTCGCATCGGTGAGCGCGTTCCGCACATCCTCGAGATCGAGGCCGTCGGCCGCGAGCTGCGCGGGGTTGAACTGCAGCCTCACCGCCGGATGCTGCTCACCGCCGACATTGACAAGTCCGACTCCGGGCACCTGCGAGATCTTCTGCACAACGATGCTTTCGGCGTAGTCGTCCACGGTCGTTATCGGCAAAACATGCGAGGTGACGCCCAGCACGAGAATAGGAGCATCCGCCGGATTGACCTCGTGATAGGTCGGCGGCGTCGGCATGTTCTTCGGCAGCTGCCCCGCCGCAGCATTGATCGCCGTCTGCACGAGCTGGGCCGCGGCATTGATATTGTCGCTCAGCGCGAATTGCAGCGTAATGCTGGTATAGCCAAGCGAGCTCGTGGACGTCATCTGCGTCAGATAAGGGATCTCTCCAAACTGCTTCTCGAGCGGAGTCGCCACCGAGGATGCCATTGTCTGCGGGTCCGCACCCGGCAGCTGCGCCGAGACCTGGATTGTCGGGAAGGAGACATCCGGCAGCGAGGCGACGGGCAAAAGGTTGTAAGCCACGGCGCCGAGCAGGACGATTGCCACCATCAACAGCGCTGTCGCCACCGGCCTCCTGATGAATGGTGCCGAGAGGCTCATCAGAGCATTCCCGCGCTGGCTTCGGTAACGTTCTGCACCTGGGGATTGCCCGCCCCGACCTCCGCCACTTTCGCGCCGTCGGCGAGGCGATACTGGCCTTGCGTTACGACGGTCTCGCCCGCTCGCAGCCCCTTTTCGATCAGGACTCGGCCATCGATCGTCTCGACGATGCTTACCGGGCGCTCTCGTACCGTGTCAGCCGGCCCGACCACGAAGACGAACGGGCCGCTCTGTCCCTGCTGCACGGCGCTCATCGGCACCGTGACGCCATCATGCCGGATCGCGGTCACCAAGCGGACATTGACGAACTCTCCAGGCCACAATGCGCGATTGGCGTTGGGGAAGGTCGCCTTGAGCTGCATCGTCCCCGAGCTCTGATTGATGGTGTTGTTCACCAGCAGAAGGGTTCCCTTGCCGAGTTCCTTCTGGTCATCCTGCCCGTAGGCGATCGCCGTCAGCGGTCCCTCTGCCATCGCCGCCTGCACCGCGGGCAGATCGGCTTGCGGCAGCGTGAAGATGATGGAGATCGGCTGGATCTGCGTGATCGTGACGATCGGCATCGCGCCGCCCGGCTGGACGATATTTCCGACATCGACGTTGAGAATCCCGCTCACCCCGTCGATCGGCGACGTGATCCTCGTGTAGCTGAGCTGCGTCTTGGCGTTGAAGACTGCCGCCTTGTCGGCGGCGATCTGCGCCACCAGCTCACTCACCGTCGATTGCTGGTTGGCAACCTGTTGAGCGGATGCATATCCCGGCTTCAGCAGCGGGATGTACCGATTGAGATTGATCTCGGCATTGGCAAGCGCAGCCTGGTCGCGGGCCAGGTTCGCCTCGGCCTCCTTGAGCGCAGCCTGGAAAGGTCGCGGGTCGAGTTGGGCGATCAGGCTGCCCGGATGCACGGTCTGGCCCTCAACGAATCCGATCCGCTCGATCGTCCCCGTCACCCGCGCATTCACGTGCACGACGTTGTACGCCACCACGGTCCCGATGCCCGTCATCTCGATCGGCACATCGGAAACCGCGACCTTGGCCGCGACCACCGGCACGGCCGGCAACGGCGCCGGCGATGCTGGCGGCGGTTCCGCCCCGTGCACGCGCCAGACCGCCACTCCACCGGCGCCGAGCGCGACCAAGAGGGTCGCCATGACAACATGTCTCTTCATGGCCATCTCTCCAAAAACGCGCACCAAGGGAATGCCGCGGCGCGACAGGTGCCCTGAAAGACCGTTTTCTCGGACGGCCGCTCGCGATGACCGGCGCGGCTGATGTGGACCACAGGCACGGGCCTTCCAGCCTCGCGGCCCGCATCACACCATGTCGCTCACGAATGCCGGGGCGGGCCTTCCGGCGCCCAGGCCTGGCCCGCCGCCTTAAAAAACTTAAGGCTTTGAATCGAGATCCAGCCCGCGCAGGCGCAGCGCGTTCATCACCACCGAGACCGAGCTCAAAGACATTGCCAGCGCCGCGATCACCGGGCTCAGCAGAATGCCGAACCACGGGTAAAGCACGCCTGCGGCCACGGGCACGCCCACAGCGTTGTAGATGAACGCAAAGAAAAGATTCTGCCGGATATTGCGCATCGTCGCCCGGCTCAGCCGCCGCGCACGCACCACGCCGGCGAGATCGCCCTTCACCAGCGTCACGCCCGCGCTCTGCATCGCCACATCGGTGCCGGTACCCATGGCGATGCCGATATCCGCCGCGGCGAGCGCCGGCGCATCATTCACCCCATCGCCGGCCATCGCGACCACCCGCCCCTCCGCGCGCAGCCGGCGCACCACCTCATGCTTCTGGTCGGGCAGAACATCGGCCTCGATACTGTCGATGCCGAGCGCGCGCGCCACCGCCTCCGCCGTCCGCCGATTGTCCCCCGTCAGCATGACGATGCGCATTCCCTCCGCGCGCAACGCGTCCAGCGCCGCCCGCGCGCTCTGCTTGATCGGATCGGCAATCGCCACAACCCCGGCCGGCTTGCCGTCCACGGCGACGAAAAGCGCCGTCGCACCGCCCGAGCGCAACTCGTCGGCGGCAGCACCCAGCGCCCCGACCGCGACACTCCCGGCCTCCATCAGCGCCGCATTGCCGAGCGCGACGTCGCGCCCCTCGATCCGCCCGCGCACGCCTTGCCCGGTCACAGACCGGAAATCCGCAGCCTCCGTCAGAGCAATTTTCCGCTCATCCGCCGCGCGCACGATCGCCGCCGCCAGCGGATGCTCGCTCGCGCGCTCGAGGCTCGCGGCAATCCGCAGCACCTCTTCCTCGGCAAAGCCTGCCGCGGGCACGACACGCGTCACATTCGGCTTGCCTTCGGTCAGCGTTCCGGTCTTATCGGCGACCAGCGTATCGACCTTCTCCATCCGCTCGAGCGCCTCGGCGGACTTGATCAGCACGCCCGCGGCCGCTCCCTTGCCGACCCCCACCTGGATCGACATCGGCGTCGCCAGGCCCAGCGCGCAGGGGCAGGCAATAATGAGCACCGAAACCGCCGCCAGCAGCCCGTAGGCAAGCGCGCCGGGGTGCCCCGGCGCCGACCCCCAGACCGCCCACAGAACAAAAGACAGCACCGCAACCGCGATCACCGCCGGCACGAACCAACCGGCAACAAGGTCGGCCAGGCGCTGGATCGGTGCGCGCGAGCGCTGCGCCTCGCTCACCATGGCGACGATGCGCGCGAGCACGGTATCCGCGCCCACTTTCTCCGCGCGCATCAAAAGTGACCCGGTGCCGTTCACCGTGCCGCCGATCAGCGCATCGCCGCCCTGCTTCGGCACCGGCATCGATTCGCCGCTCATCATCGATTCATCAACGGAACTGCTTCCCTCCAGCACCACGCCATCGACCGGCACGGCATCGCCCGGACGAACCCTGAGCCGGTCGCCCACCTGCACCTGATCGAGCGTGATCTCCTCGTCCGTCCCGTCCCCGCGCAGCCTCCGTGTCGTCTTCGGCGCCAGATGAAGCAGGGCGCGAATCGCGCCGCCGGTCTGCTCGCGTGCCCCGAGCTCGAGCACCTGGCCAACCAGCACCAGCACGGTGATCACCGAAGCCGCCTCGAAATACGTGCCCACGGTCCCGTCGGCACCGCGGAATCCGGCAGGGAAGATGCCCGGCAAAACAGTCGCGACGACGCTGTAGAGATAGGCCGTGCCGGTGCCGAGGGCGATCAGCGTGAACATGTTGAGGCTGCGATTGACGATCGAGCGCCAGCCGCGAACGAAGAACACCGAGCCCGCCCAGGCCACGATCGGCGTCGTCAGGACCAACTGAATCCAGTTCGAGAGCATCCGCGGCAGAGCGCGTTCGAGCGCGGGCCCGAGCCCCGGCACATACATGCCCATCGCCAGCACCACCACCGGCACGGCGAGCGCAAGCGCCGTCCAAAGACGCCTCCGCATATCGCGAAGCTCTTCGTTCTCGCCGGCTTCCGCCGTCGGCGCCAGCGGCTCGAGCGCCATTCCGCAGATCGGGCAGGCGCCCGGATGGTCCTGGCGCACTTCCGGGTGCATCGGGCAGGTATAGATCGCGCCCGGCGACGCCTCCTCCTTCGCCGCGACTTTCGGCTTCAGATATCGCCCCGGATCCGCGGCAAATTTTTCCCGGCAGCCCGTGCTGCAAAAATAAAAAACGTTTCCTTCATAGTGGAACCGGTGCCTCGAATGTTCCGGATCGACCGACATGCCGCAAACCGGATCGATCGCGCCCGCCCCGCTCTCCGCACCTCCCCCATGACGATGATGCGGGTGATGATGATGCTCCCCGGCCAAATCCCGCTGCCCGCTCATCACCATCTCTCCATCCCGAACATGCCCGGAGCTGGCGAGGCCACGCCCTTGCCAGCGCCATCTTGGGAGGTCATATACCCCACCGGGGTAAAGTATCAAGGAAGGCAACCCTTCCATGCACGAGGCAACCAGGGACGCCGTCGGCGCGCGTCTGAAACGGATTGAGGGCCAGGTCGGCGGGCTCCTGCGCATGGTCGAGGAAGACCGCTACTGCGTGGACGTGCTCACCCAGATCGCAGCCGTCCGCGCGGCGCTGCATAAGGTCGAGGAACAGATCCTGAGCGATCACATCGGCCATTGCGTGGCAGATGCCTTCACCTCCGGCAGCGCTGTCGAGCAGCGCCGCAAGGTGGATGAGCTGGTCGAAGCGATCGGACGCATGCGGCGCTAGAGCGTGATCGCCGGAGGTGGGGGAACCGAAGGCGTGAATCACGCGGGAAAAACAAAGACCTAGAGCGGGATAAGTGAGCGAGAGCGAACGCATCCCGCTCTAGAGGGTGTTATGCACCCTGATGAAGCATCGAAAGGAAAAACCTTCTTTTTCTGAAGAAAAAGAAGCAAAAAGACTTTTCCCCGCTTTCCGGACCCGGCCTAAAGCGCCGCTCCCAGATAGGCCCGGTGCAGGTCCGGATTCTCCGCGATCTCTTTTGCGGTTCCCGAAAGCACCGTCCGTCCCGTCTGCAGCACCGCCGCCCGGTCGGCGATCTCGAGGGCGAGCTCCATCGACTGCTCGGCGATCAGCAGCGTAAGCCCCTCCGCGCGGAGCTGCCCGAGCGTCTCGTACATCGCATCCACGACCGCCGGCGCAAGGCCGAGGCTCGGCTCGTCCAGCATGAGAAGCTTTGGATCGCTCATGAGCGCGCGTCCCACCGCGAGCATCTGCCGCTCGCCGCCCGAAAGCGTGCCCGCATTCTGCCGCCTGCGCTCCGCCAGCCGCGGAAAGAGCGAAAAAACCCGCTCGAGCAGCGGCCCGAAGCGCGCCCGCTCCTTCAGCGCCGCCGCCCCCAGCCGCAGATTCTGCTCCACCGTCTGCTGCACGAAAAGCCGCCAGCCCTCGGGCGAGAGCGCGATCCCCCGCGCCACGATCGCGTGCGCCGGCGCGCCATCGATCCGCTCGCCGCGCCACGAAATCTCCCCTCCGGCCGGCCGCACCAGCCCCGCGAGCGCGTTCAGCGTCGTCGTCTTGCCCGCGCCGTTCGCGCCGAGCAGCGCCACCACCTCGCCCTCGCCGACCGCGAAGGAAACATCGGCCACACCGACAAGATCGCCGTAGCGCACGGCAAGCTGCGAAACTCGAAGCAGCGCCTCGCTCATCTCGCGAGCCTCCGCGCACGCCGCCCGAGATAGGCCTCGATCACCGCCGCATCGGCCGTCACCTCCGCCGGCGTTCCTTCCGCGATCACGCGCCCCTGGTTGAACACCAGCACGCGCTGCGTCAGCCGATGGATCACCTCCATGATGTGCTCCACCACCACCAGCGTGATCCCGCGCGCATGGATCCGGCTCACGAGCTCGATCGCGCCCTCCACCTCGGCGGAGGTCAGCCCCGCCAGCGCCTCGTCGAGCAGCAGCAGAAGCGGCTCCGTCGCCAGCGCCCGCGCGATCCCAAGCCGCTTGCGCCCCGCCGTGCCGAGCGCGCTCGCCGGCGTCTCGGCCTGCGCCGCGAGCCCGGTGAACTCCAGCACCTCGTCCGCCTTCTCCGCGGCCCTGTGCCTTGCCGGGTGGCGCAGGAACGCACCCACCATCACATTCTCGCGCACGCTCATACCGGCGAACACGACCGGCACCTGGAACGTCCGCGCAAGCCCGAGCCGCGCATGCGCGGCCGAGGAGAGCATAGTCACATCCTCCCCGCGAAAGCGGATCGTTCCCCGCGTCGGGCGCGCCTCGCCCGCCAGGCAGTTGAAGAAAGTGCTCTTCCCCGCTCCATTCGGCCCGATCAGCCCGAGCAGCTCGTTCTCCGCGAGCGCGAGATCCGCCCCGTCCACCGCGCGGAAGCTCCCGAACGCCTTGACGATGCCGCTCGCCTCAAGCAGCACGGCGCACGCGCTTTTCGGCAGAGGGGCGCGGCACCCATTGCGCGAGCCCGCCCGGGCTGAACCGCGCGAGCAGCATGATGATGATGCCGTAGGCGACATAGGCCGCGCCCGAGCCGCCCCCGCCCAGAACCGCGTTCGTCGTCTCCTCGAGCGGCACCAGGATGATCGCGCCGGCAAGCGGGCCGAACAGCGTTCCCGCCCCGCCCAGCGCCGCCATCACCACCATGTTCACCGAGACGAGAATGCCGAATCCGCTGTCCGGGTCGATGAATCCGATCATCACCGCATAGAGGGAGCCGGCGAGCGCGGTGAATGCGCCGGAGAGGAAGAGCGCATAGAGCTTGGTGCGCCGGATCGGCACGCCGAGGCTCTCGGCCGCCCGCTCGCCGGAGCTGATCGCGCGCAGATAGAACCCCATCCGGCTCCGCTGCATCCACCAGGTGAGCGCCAGCAGCACCGCGAGCACGACGAGGAAGATCGCGTAATAGGGAAGCGCGCTCCGGAACAGCAGATCGGCGGGCGAGCGCGGCGTCGCCGGCCCCATCAGCCCGATCGCCCCGCCCGCCCATCCCCAGTTCGTCACCAGCAGCTCCGCAAGTGCCGCAATCGCAATCGTTGCCATCGAGAAATAATGCCCGCGCAGCCGAAAGCTCGGCAGCCCGACGATCGCCGAAAGCAAGAGGCTCGCGAGCATGCCGAGCGGCGCGCCGGCGATCGGCGGCAGCCCGAGCTTGGTGAAGGAAAGCAGCGCCGCATAGCCGCCGATGCCGAAATAGACCGAATGCCCGAACGAGACCTGCCCGCCATAGCCGCCGATCACGTTCCACGCCGAGGCCGAGATCGCCGCGAGCACCACCAGTGCGGCGATCCGCTGATAGAACGCATTGCCGCTCAGCACCGGCGCGATCGCAAGCAGGATCGCAGCGAGAACCAGCGCGGCGCGCAGGGAAACCCTCATGCGCGCCCGAGCAGCCCCTGCGGGCGCACCCAGAGCAGCACCACGAAGAGCGCGAACACCACCACGTCCTTGGTCGCGGGCCCGAGCCAATAGGCGGAAAAGGATTCGATCACGCCGATCGCAAGCCCCGCGATCAGCGCCCCCGGCACGCTGCCGAATCCGCCTAAGGCAACGGTGACGAACGCGAGCAGCGTGAAGGAATTCCCCACCTCCGGCGAGACATAGAAGAAAAGCGCGATCAGCCCGCCCGCAACGCCCGTCGCCGCGGCACCCAGCCCCCAGGCCAGCGCCTGCATCGGGTCGGCGCGGATGCCGATCAGCGCGGCGGCCACGCGGTCCTCGGAAACCGCGAGCATGCGGCTGCCGAGATCCGTCCGCGTCAGCATCAGATGCATCCCGAGCGTCAGCACGAGCGCCGTGGCCCCGGCCAGAAGATGCGAGGCGGAAAGCCGGATTCCGCCGAGATCGTAGTTGCCGCCGACGAGCCCGTCGGGCAGGGAGACGAAATTCGCGGAGAACGCCCAGAGGGCCGAATATCTGAGGAAAAGCGCCAGCCCGAAGGTCGAGAGTATCTGCGCCAGCATCGGCCCGCGCATCACGTGCCGCACCAGCCCGAGATAGACGATGACGCCGAGCACGAACAGCGTCACCGCCGCCAGCGGCACGAAGAACACCGGCCCCACCTTGAGCAGGGTGAAGGCGAAGAACGCCACGTACATCGCCAGCATGACGAAGTCGCCATGGGCGAAATTGACGACGTTCATCAT
>JASHRV010000411.1 GCA_030037175.1 Acetobacteraceae bacterium | reverse complement strand
TGAAAACCGCGACGGTGTCCCCCTTTGTCGCGCCTTCAATCATAATCGGCCCGTTCTGCGGGTTCAGGAACGGCATACGCAGCTTTTGCGTCGGCTTGTCCTGCTCGGTCCGGATCGCGCCTTCGAAGGCATCGCGCGTTTCGACGATGATGCGGTCTCCTGGGCGGACGGTCAGCACCGGGTCGGAATAGGGGCCGATGGTGTAGTGGTAACGGCCCTGCTTCGCCTCCGTCAGCTCGTGCGTCTCGGGCGTGCGACTCCAGCCGGCGCCGCGCTGTGCAGCTATCGAGGCCTCGAGCCAGCTCATATCGGCGGAATCCATCTACCTTCCTCCTCCTCTATGCCAAGCTCTAGATCGCAAGGTGCTCCGCGAGGAGCTCCCCGTCGCGGATCGTCTCGCCGGCCAGCGTTGCGACGATCCTCCCTTTCTCCAGCACGTGGGCACGGTCCACGACCCGACGAATAAGGTCGACATTTTGCTCGACGATGAGCACCGCCACACCTTGGGCGTAAACGAGATTCGTCAAAAAATCGCCTATCTCATCGATTATACTAGGCTGTACGCCATCACTCGGTTCGTCGAGCAAAAGTAGATCGGGGCCGCCAATCAGGGCTCGGGCAAGTGCCAGCATCTCCTGCTGGCCCCCGCTCAAGGTACCTGCGAGCTGCTTCGCACGCTGGCGGAGGAATGGAAAATAGCCGTAGACGAGGTCGAATTGCGCCTCACGGCGTCCGTCATTGATGAAAAGCCCCGTTCGCAGATTGTCGAGAACCGACATTCCGGCGAACATGCCCCGCCCCTGAGGGACATAGCCCACACCGCTTCGTGCCCGGTCCTCAGCGCGCAGGCGGGTGACATCTTCCCCGCGCAGCCGGATCGTGCCGTGGCGCGCCGGTAGCAGACCGATGATCGTCCGCATCAATGTCGTCTTACCCATACCGTTCCGACCAATGACGCCAACAATGCCCGGGCCTTCGAGAGCGAGGCTGACGCCCTGCAACACGTCGCCGGTGGCGTAGCCGCTACGGAGATCGTTCACCTCGAGGATCATCCGGCCTTCTCCCGCACGCGGCCGAGATAGATTTGCCGCACGTCCTCGCGCTGCGTGACCGCCTCGACTGGCCCCTCCGCGAACACCGCTCCCTGGTGGAGCACGGTGACGGTCTCGGCGACCTTGCGGACGAACGCAACATCGTGTTCGACAACGATCAGAGCAAGACCATCTCGGCTCAACATCTTCAACACGTCCGCAGTGAACATCGTCTCCCCGGGCGACATGCCGGCAGTCGGCTCATCGAGCAACAAGACATCCGGTCCGCGCCGCAGGGCCATGCAGATCTCTAACCATTGCAGTTGATGGTGCGGCAGCTCACGTGCCAGCAGACGGGCCGAGCCAGCAAGATCGAACGCCGCATAGGCGGCACGGAAATGGGCATCGTCCGCGGCGTCGCGCGCGCTCGCACGCCGCGCCGTTTCCAGATTCTCCGCGACCGTCAGGGCGTGGAATGTGCGATTAGTCTGAAACGTCAGACCAAGCCCCATCCGGACCCTCCGGAATGCCGGCAGGTGCGTTACGTCCCTTCCTTTGAGGAAGACCCGCCCCGCATCAGGCCGCAGAATTCCACAGAGCAACCCAAAGAAGGTCGATTTTCCAGCGCCGTTCGGGCCAATCACGCACCGCATCTCGCCCCGGCGCAGGCTGAAATCGATTCTGTCCGACGCCACCACGCCGCCGAAGCGCTTGCTCAACGCTTCCGCACACAGAACTGGCTTAGCCACGTCACTCGCCATGGCCTGGGTGTGCCGACCAGCGTCGCACTTTGAGCGCGCGCAGCCACCGTGCCCGCCCAACACCAACGATGATACCCTCCGGAGCAAACATCATAACCGCGACCAGCAAACCGCCGACGATCACCAGCGCCGACTGATTGCCGCTCGAAGAGAGCACGTAGGTGAGCTGGTTGAGCAGGAAGGTGGCGATCGCCACCGCGAGCAGGCTGTCACGTCCGCCCACTGCGACCCAGATCACCGGCAATGCCGCCTGCTGCAGCCCGATAGCGGAAGGGGTGATGTAGTTGCCCCATTGCACGTAGAGAACTCCGCTCACGCCGGCGAGGACGGAGGCGATTACAAATGCCCTGAGCTGCTCGAGTCGCACGTCGTAACCAAGCAGTTCGGTGCGCAGCACATCCTCACGGATGGCCATCAGCACTTGCCCGCGATGCGCGTTCACCCAGACGCGAAGCGCAATGTAACAGGCTGCGACTACCAGTACGACGAGATAGAAAAACGCATAATCTTGAAAGGTGACACCTCCGATCTGCAGGGCAGGAATGCCAGTCATCCCGTTATATCCGCCAAGCTGGACGTCGCCGACGCGCCACTGATAGCCGGCGGTCAAGCCAAGGAAGGTGGCAAGCAGAAGCGCGAGCACGAGCGTCAGGATTGGGACGATCCATGCCGCAACTCGCGCATAGAATACGAAATAGCCGAACGCGGCGGCACTCAGCCCCGCGGCAAGCAGTGCAGTAATCGCCGCGGCTACCGTGCCCCAAGCGAACTCCTGCAGGTTTCCTGCAACGATTCCGTAGCTATACCCGGCGATCCCGTAGAAGGCGACTTGGCCGAAGCTGAGTACCCCGCCATAGCCCCAAAGAAGGCTGAGCCCGAGCGCCATCGGAATGTTGAGCAGGTAATAGGCCACATTGGTCGCCGTGAAGCTCGAGGCGACCACCGGATAGGCGAGGAATGCCACCGCCAACAGCGCCAAACCGGACCAGAACACGCGACCCTGGCCAAGATCATGCGCGCCGTTCAGCAGGCGCAGCGTACGCATCATCGCGCAACTATCGGTCGCAACCGAGCACCAAGCGAGGATATGCCGGCAGGCAGCACACGGATGACCATAAGCGCCATCACCAGCAGCGCCATCGTACCGTAAAAGGTACCCAGGGTGAGCGAAACCGGCGTCTCGATTAGCGAAAGGAATGCACTGCTTCCGACCGCTCCGGCAATCACATTGGCCCCGCCGCCGACCACCACGGTAATGAACGCAGGAGCTACAAACTGCTGACCCATATAGGGGGCGATCGAAGTCGTAGGCGCGAGCAGTGCGCCGCTCAGCCCCGCAAGTCCGGCGCCGAGGCCAAAAGTCAACATATAGATTTGGCCAGTCCTGATTCCGAGGCTACGCGCGATGATTGGGTTCTGCATCGTCGCCCTTGCCTGCAGACCGAACCGAGTGGCCCGATAGACCAGTGCAAGCCCGGCCACCAGCACGACACTGATGCCGATCAAGATCAACCAATAGACCGAGAATGAAAAGACGCCGACCGAAACCGCCCCGCCAGGAATCGGAATCGGAGGCATATAGGGGCCGAACAACAGCAGCGCGCCCTGCGCCAGGATCAGGCTGATTCCCCACGTAGTCACTAGTGCGCCGAGTTCGCGGCCATAGAAACGCCGAATAACGAGGCGTTCAAGGACGATCCCAAATAGGGCGGTAGCGAAAAAGGCCATGATCACCGCAAGCGGAAACGGCATCCCCCGATGCACGACGAAGCTTGCTGCATAGGCTCCCAGCATCATGAACTCGCCGTGCGCGAGATTGATGATATTCATCATGCCGAGGATGACGATAAGACCAAGCGCGCTCAGCAGCAGGAAGGCAGCGTTGGTGCCGAATTGATATAGAATGCTGGTCAGCTCCGGAAGCACCCGACACCTCCCTTCCTGCCACCCGGGCTAACTGAACATCTTAAAGAACGGATCCTCCTGTGGCGTGTACTGTTTATATTCCGGGTGGCGCACGAGATTGACGCCGAGCCGCTGCAACCACCACGCCTCAATCATCGGCCATTCGCGCACGAAGCTGATCTGCTGCTTCTCGTCAGTAGCGGCGAGGCGGATATAATGTGAGGCGTGGTGCGTAGCCGGCTCAAGAAAGACCGTCCCCTCCGGAGCTTCGATTGCCCATCCCGCCTCGAGCGTGCGCCGCACTTTCTCCTGATCCGTGGTTCCGATCAGCCGAGCGGCCTTGGCGTATAGATGGATGCTGAAATAGGTATTCTGCGCCATCTGACCGAGATAAGGGTCATTCGGAAACATCTTGTAAAACCGTGCGACGAAATCCTGGTTCCGCTTTGTCGGAATCTCCTGCATGTAGTTGACGGCGTTATGCATGTTTGCGAGCGAAGGTGGTGTGAAGCGCTTGTGCTCATAGCCCTGGGCCATATTGACGGTGGATGCCATCGGCAGGTGCAATCCAGCCGCAGCCGCCTGTGGGTAGTAATTGGATTGGTTCTGGCCAACCAGCAGCGTCATCACCCAATCGGGCTTAGCAGCCTGCACTTTAGCGATCACAGAGCTGAACTCGGAGACTTCGAGTGGAGGAAATTCCTCCCCGATTACCTTGGCCTTCAGGACCGGCGCGAAGGAGCGCACCCAGGCGGCCGTGAGCTGACCGAAATTGTAATTGGCCGCGATCGTAAAGATCTTAGGGCCGAACTTCTCGACCATGTATTGCATCACCGGAATAACCTGCTGCTCGCATACCGCGCCGGTGCAGAAGGTGTAAGAGTCGGCAACGCCACCTTCGTACTGGTTGGTGTAGAAATAAAGTTGCTTGCGCTGATCGACGATCGGGCGAATCGCCTCACGCTCGGCGCTGGCGAATCCCGCAACCAGCACATCGACCTTATCTTGCTGGATCATCCGCCGCGCGAGCTGTTGCCAGAGCGTGTTGTTCGACTGCCCGTCCGACGAAAGCAGATCGACCGGCCGCCCTAGCAACCCTTTCTCGCCGGAGGGGATCAGGATCTCCTCCGGATCGGCAGTTACGATTGCGTGGGCACTGGGCTCTCCGCCGTCATCAACAATGGTAAGCTTAGGTCCGGGACCGCTGGTGAGCGTCGGCGGGGTCGGGGTATAGATCCCCATCGTGCCGAGAGAGCCGGATCCCACCGGACCACCTGCGAGGGTGAAGCCGTCATTGATCTCATGCACAGCGAGCTGCGCCGCGTGCAGCTTCTGGATACCATAAATTGAGAGATTGCCGGATTCATCTTCAATAAAGCCGATCTTGACCGGGCTTTCTGTCGCCGCGCGAACAATCGCTGGATGAGCTAGCACCACGCTGGCGGCGGCGAGCCCGGCGGCACCCTGGATCAGGCTTCGCCGCGTCGGTCCTGCGGAGGCTCCAACGGCCTGCGCGCCATCAGATGCTATACCTGAGTCAGTCGAAACATTTTCTAAGTCGCTCATCGTGTTCCTCACTGCTGTTTGCGGCGGACGGTTCGGCTGGGCTCGCTGCGCTCGCTTCTCGAACTGGTCACGGCCGGCTCGACCAGGCCGGCTAGTGCACCGCCTGTAGCGATACGAACGGCGAGCGCTTCGACAGTGATACGCTCGCGCATCGCCGCCTGCCGGAGCAATGCCAGCGCGTGATTTTCATCGACGCTGAAGGCGCTCATGACTATGTTCGTCGCCCGTACCACAATCGGCCGCGCCCGGACCCGTTCAGAGAGCTCGTCAATCTCGCCTCGCATCTGCCGGCGCTCGGCAAACAGGCGGGAAGCGACAGCAAGCGCATTAAAGGCTCCCGTCGAGCCGATCGGCTTGAGCAGACAGGCTGTCGCGCCCTGCTCCAGCGCCCATTCGATCCGGCCCGGCGCTTCCGACGTCAGCACCGCCACTAAAGGTACCGGAGCGTCGTTTCGCCCCCACGGAAAAAGCCCCTCGTAGCCAAGATCCGCATCGAAGAAAATAACATCTGCCATTGGCAGAGACTCGTTAGAGAGCGGTGCCATGCACGCGACATCCACCCCAATACGCCGCAGTTGGCTCTCGAGCGCATGCCGGTTGCGGTCCGGCCGATGCAAAATCACTGCCCGCAGATCGCGCAGGCTGGCGAGCCCCCCACTCATTGGCCAACCAAGCGAAGTCGCGGCCCGCGCGGGTGGATTTGGTCGCAGAGCTGCGCGGTGTCGAGCCTGGCAAGATACGGGTCTGGTCTCGCCGGGGTGTCGGCCTCCCAAAGCACTTCAAACCCATGGTCTACGGTCGAACGTCCGACCCGCGGCGTCAACCACGCGTGGTTGTTTTCCGCGTCAATCCAAACCGGTCCCTGCGGCGCCTCCATCCGACAGCCATTGAGGGCTCGCTTGACATCGGCAATGGCGCTCGATTGTGCCGCACGGAGGCTGCGCGCCAGCAGCCAAGTCACGATCCAGGCGGCTTCAGCGTCTGCGGAGGTTACCCGCGCAGCACCAAATGCATCTTGAAAAGCCGCGACGAAAGCCGCGTTCTCCGGCCGGGCGATGGACTGAAAATAGACGCTCGAAGCGATGTGGCCGGACGCCGCTTCGCCACCTATTGCCTGAAGTTCCGGCTCCGAGAGACTGCAACTCGTCACTGGTCGCCGATCAGGCGCGAAGTCCGGATCCCGGCACCCCAGCACGTGATAAGCGCGATAGAATGCGTAGCTCGATTCGCCGATCAGCGTGTTAAACACAAAATCCGGTCTTAGTCCCTCTATTTCACGGACAATCTCTTCCACGTCGACGCAACCCACCGGAAGATAACGCTCTCTCAGGATCCGACCACCGCAGTCGCCGGCAATCTGGCGAATAATCCGGTTGTTCTCCCACGGCCAGATGTAGTTCGAGCCAATACAATAAAGATCCGTGCCATAACGCGGCAGTACCCATTGGGCGAGCGGAACCAAGTGCTGATTAGGCGCCGCGCCACCATAGATTACGCTGTCCGAACTTTCGAAGCCCTCATAGTGAGAAGGATACCACAGCAGTGCATCATATTTCTCTATAACCGGGATGATCTCTTTGCGGCTCGAGGATGTATAGCAGCCAATGACATGACGAATTGCTCGGTCACGAATCAGCGCCTCGCAGCTGTTTCGATAGCCGTCCAGCGATCCCGCCGGATCGACAACCACAGGCTCGAGTGTGAAAGGGTAACGGCTGTCCCGATTGATCTGCAGCACGGCCAGCAGCGCGCCATCCCGCATGTCGCGGCCGATCGTCGCGTACGAACCGCTGGTAGAAAAAATGATTCCCACCTTCACCGCGGGTCGTGCATGAACGCTCAAACCTGCCATCGGTTCCTGCCAGCTATCGAACCACCATCGACGCCCCAAAAACAGAAAGGGCCCGACGGCAACCATGCCGCCCGGGCCCATGTGCCTGTCTCTGGCATCTACCAAGAGACTATCAACGACTGCCGTACTCGCAGAGGAAATGCACCAATTGGAGGCATTTCCATCTACCGTCGACAAGATTGCACGGCTGGCATGCGCTGAGTCAAGTGCGATGTTGCAATGCAATGAACCTGATTCGAGCCCGGTTCGACCTTATTCCACCCCGACTGAGATCTGACCGTGGCCTCAACGGGTAGAGATTCGTGAACAGTGTCATGGCCTTGCATTCGCCAAGAGCATTTGAGACCTGGGCTTGGGCGGGCTTGACCCGACAAGGCATATCCAAGTCGCAACCCCTGTTGCCCGTCCCGGATCGGTTCAACAACGTCCGAGCCCAACAATAGGATGACAGCTCTGATAGCTGATCGATGATGATGACTTTTGTCGCGCACGAGATTTTTGAGTTTGTCCGCCTAAGCCAGGAGCCCGCCTCCATCATTCCGCTGGAGGCTCCGGGCGATTGCGCTAATGCGGGCGCGCCAAGTAAGGGAGGGCGAAATGTTCCTGACGAACCTCTTCACCTACGGTCTGACCGGATATCTGATCCTGGCGGCCTGGGGATGCGTTGCAATCGCAGCGCTATGGAGGCTGGCGATGGACTTCGCGATCCTGGTTAGCGCGTTAAGCATCAAGGACGCGGCGGACGAGATGGTGTTCGCGTTCGGTCCCCCGCTGATCCTCGTCTCGGCTGCCGTTCTCTGCGTGCTGGTCGCGGTACTGCCGCTCCTCCCCGAGGCCGCCGCGTTGATCGGTCCTAGCCCGCTGGGACGTTGAGCGTGCGACTCCGATAAGCAAAAGCGAGGGGCCTGTGTAAGAGCGCCGGCTTAATCGCGGAGGTAAATCAAGCCGCCCAGGAACCGTGGATTCGGCTCAAAACCGAACGCCTACAATCGCGCACTGATCGACCTCGCGCGTCATTGCGGCGTTTTTCCGAAAGCCTGCCGTCCCCATCGGGCGAAGACGCAGGGGAAAGTCGAACGCCCGTTCCGATACGTCCGTGAGGACTTCTTCCTCGCCCGCAGCTTCCGCAACCTCGACGACCTCAATGCGCAACCTCGTGCCTGGCTTAGGGCTGGGACCCATAAAAGGGATTCTCAAAGGGTCGGTGTTGTGATTCAAGGTCTCCGGGAGGAGCCAACGTTTGGATCACGGATATTTCTGGCTGACGAGAACCCAATTTGCCCGGCTCAGGCCGCATCTTCCGAGGGATACCCGGGGCAAGCCCCGCGTCGATGATCGCCGGGTGATCAGCGGCATCGTG
>JASHRV010000410.1 GCA_030037175.1 Acetobacteraceae bacterium | reverse complement strand
CGTTGAGAATCTTCTTTTTCTGAAGAAAAAGAAGCAAAAAGACTTTTTTCCGTTTTCGGGGGGCGGGTGCGAGCGGAGGGACTCCGAACGGCGGACGGAGTCCCGAGACGGCGCCGGGTCCGGAAAACGGAAAAAAGGTTCTTTCTTTCAAGAAAGAACGGCCTTCGTCGCCAGTGTGGCCGGGTGCGCGTTTTCCTCCGCCTGGCCGGGACGGTTTTTTCGATTTGAGGGCTGGGCGGCGGCGGGTTTTTCGAGGCGGCGGAAGATCGTGACGACGCGGAAGCGGTGGTTGGTTGATTTCACCATGCCGATGACCGCTTCGATCAGGAAGGCGTCCTTGCGGTACATGGGCAGGACCTGGTCGAGCCAGACGATGTGCGTGCCGGGTGCGGCGCGCTGAAGCGCGCGGAGCACGGCGTTCCGCCTGACCATGGTGGTTTGGTAGCGGTCCGCGTCCTCGATGCTGTAGGGCGGGTCGGCGAGAATGAGATCGTAGGAGGAGAGCGGGACCGCGGTGAGGCGCTGGGCGTCATCGATATAGGTGGGCTTGAGGCCTGGGTTGATGTCCACCGTGTCGCCGGGGAGCGCTGCGAGATCGACCTTGCCGGAGAAGAGGTGGAGGACGCGCTTCTTGTCCGGGAAGAGGGCGCGGATGCGGCGCAGATAGCCGGCCGGGTAGCCGCCATAGTACGACGAGCGAACGCGGTAGTCGTTGCCCATGATCCAGGTGCCGACCACGCGGCCGTCCGCCGAGAGGAAGAGGCTGCGCGGAAAGCCGGTTTCGCGCACGTAGTTGTCGATCCGCTCCTGCAGCTCCATCGGGCGACCCGGAAGGTGGGAGGAAGAGGAGACACCAGAACGGGGCGGAGTACAAGGGAATTGTCGGGGGGAATTGTCGGGGGCCGGGTCCGGAAAACGGAAAAAAGTCTTTTTGCTTCTTTTTCTTCAGAAAAAGAAGTTTTCCCCTTCTCCGACCTGGCGCGCTTCTCTCCTGGGACCGTTTGTCCATGGACCGTTTGTCCAATCCCGGCGTGCGCGGGCGGGGGATAGTTTCGCTTTCCGGTGTTTCCCCCGTCGGATCGGACATGTCCGCAGATCGCGCGTTTCTTTCGAGCAGGGTCTTGCGGCGGATGGCGGCGGTCGCGGCGCTGGCGGGGACGGCGCCGCTGCTCGGCGGGTGCCAGGTTGCGCTGCTCGATCCCATGGGGCCGATCGGGGCGGCGGAAAAATCGATCATTCTGTTCGCGACCGCGCTGATGCTGATCGTCGTCGTGCCGGTGATCGTGCTGACGCTCGCCTTCGCGTGGCACTACCGCGCCTCGAACACCGATGCGGTCTATGCGCCCGAATGGGAGCATTCGCGGGCGATCGAGACGGTGGTGTGGGCGGTGCCGTGCCTGATCATCGCGGCACTCGGCACCGTGACCTGGATCTCGACGCACAGGCTCGACCCCTACCGGCCGATCGCATCGGGGGAAAAACCGATTCCGGTGGAGGTCGTTTCGCTCGACTGGAAATGGCTATTCATCTACCCCGAGCAGGGGGTTGCGAGCGTGAACGAGCTCGCCATGCCGGTGGATGTGCCGGTGGAGTTCCGGCTCACCTCGTCATCGGTGATGAACGCCTTCTTCATTCCCGAGCTCGGAAGCCAGATCTACACGATGGCGGGCATGCAGAGCCGGCTCGGCCTGATGGCGAGCCGGGTTGGAAATTACGAGGGATTCTCGACCAATTATAGCGGCGACGGTTTCTCCGGCATGAGCTTCACCGCGCGCGCGATGAGCGCGGCGGATTTCGCTTCGTGGGTCAAGAATGCGAGGGCGGCGCCCGGGGCGCTGACGCTTGCTTCCTACCGCGCGCTCGCGCGGCCGAGCGAGGATGTGAAGGTGCGCTATTACAGCGCCGTGGCGCCGGGGCTTTACCACGACGTTCTCAATCAATGCACGGGCGGCGGGCCGTGCCGGGACGCGGCCATGAGCCTCGCCATGGCGAAGCAAGCCCTGGGCGCGAATTTTTCTCTGTGCAGCCCGGCCGATCCGAGAGGGACGCCCTGATGCTCGGCCGGCTCACGCTCGATGCCATTCCCTATGACAACCCGATCGTCATGGGGGCGGTCCTGTTCATGGTGGTCTGCGCGCTCGCGGTCGTGGGCGGGATCAGTCATTTCCGGCTGTGGCGGCCGCTCTGGTCCGAGTGGCTGACCTCCGTCGATCACAAGAACATCGGCATCATGTATATCGTGCTCGCGATCGTGATGCTGGTGCGCGGCTTTTCCGACGCGATCATGATGCGCGCCCAGCAGGCGCTCGCTTCCGACGGCGGCGCGGGCTACCTGCCGCCGCAGCATTTCGACCAGGTTTTCACCGCCCACGGCGTCATCATGATCTTCTTCATGGCGATGCCCTTCGTCATCGGACTGATGAACCTCGTCGTGCCGCTGCAGATCGGGGCGCGGGACGTTGCCTTTCCCTATCTGAACTCGATGAGCCTCTGGCTCACCACCGCGGGCGCGGTGCTCGTCAATCTCTCGCTTGCGGTCGGGAATTTCGCGCGCACCGGCTGGCTCGCCTATCCGCCGCTCTCGGAGCTGCATTTCAGCCCGGACGTGGGTGTCGATTACTATATCTGGAGCCTGCAGATCTCGGGCGTGGGCACGCTGCTCGCGGCGGTCAACATGATCACCACCATTCTCAGGCTGCGCGCGCCCGGCATGACGATGATGCGGGTGCCGATCTTCACCTGGACCTCGCTCTGCTCCTCGATGCTGATCGTGGCGGCGTTCCCGATCCTGACGGCGACGCTCGCGATGCTCTCGCTCGACCGTTATCTCGGCATGCATTTCTTCACCAATGCGGCCGGCGGGAACCCGATGATGTACGTGAACCTCATCTGGGCGTGGGGGCATCCGGAGGTGTACATCCTGATCCTGCCCTGCTTCGGCATCTATTCCGAGGTGATCGCGACATTCTCGGGCAAGCCGCTCTTCGGCTACACCTCCATGGTGTACGCGAGCGTGTGCATCACCGTTCTTTCCTTCATCGTCTGGCTGCACCACTTCTTCACCATGGGCTCCGGCGCCGACGTGAACGCCTTCTTCGGCATCACAACCATGATCATCGCGGTGCCGACGGGGGTGAAGATCTTCAACTGGCTCTTCACGATGTACCGCGGGCGGGTGCGCTTCACGACGCCGGTGCTGTGGACGATCGGCTTCATGGTGACCTTCACCATCGGCGGGATGACGGGCGTGCTGCTCGCGGTGCCGCCGGCCGATTTCGTGCTGCACAACAGCCTTTTCCTCGTCGCCCATTTCCACAACGCGATCATCGGGGGCGTGGTGTTCGGCTGCATGGCCGGGTTCAATTACTGGTTCCCGAAGGCGACGGGGTTCAGGCTCGACGAGCGGCTCGGGAAAATCTCGTTCTGGTGCTGGCTGGTCGGGTTCTACCTCGCCTTCATGCCGCTCTATCTGCTCGGCCTGATGGGCATGACGCGGCGGCTGGATCGCGTGGACAACCCGGTGTGGCACATCTATCTCGTGGTCGCGATGGTGGGGGCGGGGATCATTTTCTGCGGCATCCTCGCTCAGCTCGCGCAGATTTTTGTCAGTGTGCGCGACCGCGTGGCGCTGAAGGATGCGACCGGCGATCCTTGGAACGGGAGGACGCTGGAATGGGCGGTCGCTTCGCCGCCTCCCTTCTACAATTTCGCCGAGACGCCCGTGGTGCGCGCGCGGGATGCCTTCTGGCAGATGAAGCGGCTCGGCATCGCGCACCGCGAGCTGCCCGCCTATCACCAGATCCACATGCCGCGGAACACAGGCGCGGGATTCATCGTGGGCGGATTTGCCGCGGTGCTCGGCTTCGCGCTGGTGTGGCACATCTGGTGGCTGGCGATCGGCGCCTTCGCCGGAGCGATCGTCACGGCGATCGCGCATTCCTTCAACGAGAACCGCGATTATCACGTGCCGTCCGAGCTGGTGGCGCTGACGGAGGCGCGGTACCTCCAGAAACGCCTGCAGGAGGCCTGAGATGAGCGCCGATATACGCCTGGCCGGCGCGGCCGAGGCCGCCCTTCTGGCGGAGGCCGAGGACGCGTACGAGGGCGTGCACGATGCGGCCGGCACGGTCACGCTCGGGTTCTGGATCTATCTGATGAGCGACTGCGTGCTGTTCGCGGCACTGTTCGCGAGCTTCGCGGTGCTGCGCGACCAGAGCGCGGGCGGGCCGGATGCGCGCGAGATTTTCCGCCTGCCCTATGTGCTCGTCGAGACCGCGTGCCTGCTGGTTTCGAGCTTCACCTACGGCATGGCGATGATCGCCATGGACCGCAATCGCGGGCGCGAGATGCTGGGCTGGATCGGCCTCACGCTGCTGCTGGGCGCGGGCTTCCTGAGCATGGAGGTGCACGAGTTCGCTTCGCTGATCCGCGAGGGCGCAGGGCCCGACCGCTCCGGCTTTCTCACCGCGTTCTTCACCCTCGTCGGCACGCACGGGCTGCATGTTCTTTCCGGCATGGTCTGGATGGCGGTGCTGATCGCCCATGTGCTGCGCCGCGGCCTGACGGAGGCGAACCGCACGCGGCTTTCCTGCCTCAGTCTCTTTTGGCACTTCCTCGATATCGTCTGGATCGGGGTGTTCACGGTGGTTTATCTGATCGGGGTTGCGTGATGGAGGGACCGGGAAGCTTCGCCGCGGCAGCGCCGGGCGGGGCCGCGTCGGGCGGGGCCGCGTCGCACGCCAGCGTGCGGACCTATGTCACCGGCTTCGTTCTTTCCATCATTCTGACCGGCGTGCCCTTCGGGCTCGTCATGTCGGGCGCGCTGGCGGCGGCGATCGCGATTCCGGTCGCGATCGGGCTCGGCATCGCGCAGATGATCGTGCATCTCGTCTATTTCCTGCACATGAACCGGGAGTCGAGCCGGACCTGGAACATGGCGGCCCTGGTCTTCGCCGTGATCATCGTCTCGATCCTGGTCGTCGGCTCGCTCTGGATCATGGCGCATATGGATGCGAACATGATGCCCGGGATGATGCCGGCGGAGTGACGGGAGCGGCGCGTCATTGCGCTGGATCAATGCGGGCGGGAGAACGGCGGCGTAAGCGCGGGCCGGGAAATGGGACCGGTCGCAGGCACAAGGCAGGGATGGAGTCTCCGCCGTCTCTGGAGGAGCGCGGCCGGAATGCAGGCGGGCTCGATCGAGGAAGCGGCCAACCGGAAGAATCTTCTGCTTCTGGTGGCGCTGCGCTGGGTCGCCGTCGGCGGGCAGATCGCCACCATTCTTTTCGTGCGGCTCTGGCTCGGCATTCCGCTTCCCCTCGAGCCGATGGGATGCGTGATCCTGTTTCTCGTCGGCCTCAACCTCGCGAGCCTCTATCGCTGCCGGTCGCGAGGGGCGATTGCCGGGGGCGAGATTTTCGCCGGGCTCCTGATGGATGTCGGCGCGCTCACCGTGCAGCTCTATCTGAGCGGCGGGGCGATGAACCCATTCGTCTCGCTCTTCCTGCTCCAGGTGATCCTGGGCGCGGTGCTGCTGCGCCCGCTCCTGGTGTGGATTCTGGTTGCCGTCACCAGCGCCTGCTTCATCGGGCTCACGGGCTTCTACCGCGCGCTCGATCTCTCGGCCTACGCGCACGGGCCGCTTCATGGCGAGCCGAGCTTTTTCGAGCTGCACATCTACGGGATGATCATCTGCTTCCTGCTCGCCGCCATCCTGCTCGTGCTCTTCGTCGCGCGCATCAACGACAATCTGCGCGATCGGGACCGGCGGCTGGCCGAGATCCGCGAGCAGTCGGTCGAGGAGGAGCATATCGTGCGGATGGGGCTGCTCGCCTCGGGCGCGGCGCATGAGCTCGGCACGCCGCTCGCCACACTTTCGGTTATCCTCAACGACTGGGAGCGGGTTCCGGCGCTGAACGTGGACCCCGAGGTCGCCGCCGAGATCGAGGAGATGAACGCGGCGCTGGCGCGCTGCAAGGAGATCGTCTCGCGCGTGCTGCTCGCGGCCGGAGAGGCCCGGAGCGAGGAAGCCGAGCCGACCACGCTGCTCGCCTTTCTCGATCACGTGGTCGCGGGCTGGCGGGAGACGCGGGCGCCCGCGCATCTCGACTATGCGGCCGAGATCGGCGCCGATGCGGCGATCGCCTCCGACACCGTGATCCGGCAGATTCTTTTCAACGTGTTCGACAATGCGCTCGAGGCCTCGCCCGGATGGGTCGGCATCAGGGCCGCGCGGGAGGGCGAATTTCTCGTCGTCACGGTGCGCGATCGGGGACGCGGCTTCGCGCCCGAGATCCTCACCAATCTCGGCAAGCCCTATCAGTCCACCAAGAACCGCGCGGGGAGCGGGCTCGGGCTTTTCCTGGTGGTGAACGTGCTCCGCAAGCTCGGGGGCGCGATCGCCGCGCGGAATCTGCCGGAAGGTGGCGCTGAGGTGGAGATCAGGCTGCCGATCGCGGCACTCGCGATCGAGGGCGAGGCAAGGCATGGATACATCGCTGCCGAAGCGTGACGAGCCGGGCGCGGCGCGGGCCGCGCGCACGCTTCTGATCGTCGAGGACGATCCTTCGTTCGCGCGCGCGCTCGGCCGTTCCTTCGAGCGGCGGGGCTACCGCGTGGCGCTGTGCGACCGCGCGGACGCGGTGGCGGAGGCGCTGGCGGCGATGTCGCCTTCCTTCGCGGTGGTCGATCTCAAGCTGGTGGGGCCGTCCGGGCTCGAATGCGTGAAGATGCTGCACGCGCACGACCCGGCGATGAAGATCGTGGTGCTGACGGGATTCGCGAGCATCGCGACCGCGGTCGAGGCAATCAAGCTCGGCGCCTGCTACTATCTCGCGAAACCCTCCAACGCCGACGATATCGAGGCCGCGTTCGAACGCGAGGCGGGCGACGCCGGTGTCGCGCTGAGCCCAAGGCCGAGCTCGATCAAGACACTCGAATGGGAGCATATCCACGAAACGCTGGTGGAGACGGACTTCAATATCTCCGAGGCGGCGCGGCGGCTCGGCATGCACCGAAGAACGCTGGCAAGGAAGCTGCTGAAGAGAAGGGTGGATTAGACTTAACGACAGGATTTGATTAATCCAGAGGCTCCGCCTCCGGACTCCGGCCAGGGGGCTCCGCCCCCCTTGCTCACAGCTCGCCGCCCTTGCCCGTTTCGTGTGTTCCGGCCAGGCGGTCCATTGCGGCGAGCAGAACGCCCGAGACCACGAGCACGAGCTGGATCACCACCTGGGCGAGGATCACGCGTTCAGTGTGCTGTGCCGGGTAGATGAAGGTTTCGAGCAGGCGGATGCTGGAGATCGCGACGATCGATCCGACCAGCCGCAATTTGAGCGTGCTGAACTCGATATTTCCCAGCCACTCGAGATGGCCCGAGAGCGAGATCCCCATCACCCGGGCGATGAAGCTGCCATAGCCCGCGAGCGCCACCACCATCAGCAGGTTGCCCACCAGCGAAAGGTCGGTGAGCGAGAGCACCAGCAGGATGAGATCCGCGTCCGAGGTGCTGAAGATCAGCGGAATCTCGTGGATGATGTCCTGGATCACCTTCACCATGATCAGCGCGAGCATGGCGATCAGCCCGATATAGACGGGCGCCATCAGCCAGCTGCCGAGCGAGATCGTCCGCTCCATCACGCGCCCGAGGCGCCTCGCCACATCCGCGTTCCGCTCGCTCATGTCCCCGCCCCAGCCGGGCGCGCCAGCGCCTCCGGCATCAGTTCCACCTGGCGGGCGATGCGCGCGAGCGCCTCTCCGCCACGTTCCGTCTCCGCCCCGCGCGGCAAGGCCGGACGCGGCGGCGGCAGGCGCCCCTCCGCCACGTCGCCCATCGCCTGGCCGAACCAGCCGCGCCATTCCGCCCACACCCCGCGCGGCAGGGTGTCCGCCAGCGATGCATCCTGCTGCATCGCCGCGAGCCGCCCGGCGATCCGGCGCAGCGCCGCGTCCACCAGCGCCGCCACCTCGAGGCGCTTTTGCCGCCTCCCCGTCGGCTCGTTCAGCGCCCGCTGCAGCGACGCCTCGAGATTGTTGCTGGCCAGCCCGGCCCCGCGGCGCCACGCTTCTACCTCGCCCGCGCTGGCTTCGCCTACCAGGAATGAGAGTACCGCGTAACCGTAGCGGGCATGCGCGGCGATCGTCTGGGAAAGCTCCTGCGCCAGGCGCTCGGGCTCGAAGCTCGGCCAGAGGGCGAGCGTCCCGACCACGGCCAGAACCCCGCCGATCAGCGTGTAAAGCCCCCGCGCGAACGCAATCGCGATTTCGCTGGTGCCGGGCGCCTCCATCTCCACCAGCAGGACCACGATCGGCGTGAGCGCTGCGATATAGAGCCCGAAGCTCACCCGGCGCAGGCTGAAGGCGAGCACCGAGAGCGGAAAGAGCGCCGCCACGATCGCGTACGGGGAACGGAGGAAAAAGGAGAGCGCCGCCGCCGCCACGCCGCCCAGCACCGTGCCGCCGATGCGCTCGAGCGCGCGCACCCAGGTCAGCGCAAAATAGGGCTGCATGGTGAGCAGAAGCGTGATGGTGAGCCAATGGCCGAGCGGCCCGGTCCAGCGCTCGGTCAGAAGAAGCGCGGGCGTGCCCACCACCGCCACCCTCAGCGCATGACGGAACGCGGCGGAGGAAAGCCGGATATTGGCGGCGAACGGCCCCGCAAGCCGCGCCCGCCACCCCAGCGCCGGCGTCGCCCCGATGGCCGCCCCCGGCACGAGATTGGCCGGAACGGAGAGCGTGCCCGCAAGCGCGAAGCGCTCGGCGAGAGAGCGCGCGAACGGAGCGAGCGCCGGCGCCGCATTCTCCACCTCCAGGGCCGCCACGACGCGCCCGAGCCTCTCCGCGTCGACCGGCCGGTCCGCCGCGATCGCGCCCGCCATGATCGAGAACAGCGCCGAAGCGCGGCGCAAAAGACGCCCGCCGGCCTCACGCGTCCCCGCATCCGCCCCTTCCAGCGTCTCGGAAAGCCCGATCAGCGCGCCGAACATCTGCTCCGCCGCCTCGAGCCGGATCAGGCTCTGCGCCGCGCGCCCGCTCGCCGCGCCGCGCGCGGAAAGCGCATCCACCAGCATCGCCCGCGCGGCCTCGATCGCCTCGCGCACGGCGCGGCGATGCACGCGCGCATGCTCCTCCCACACCGCGCCCGGCGGCAGGTCGCGAATCCGGGTGAGATCGCGCGCCATCGCGCCGAGCCCCCGCCAGACGGAGGCCAGCGCCTCGCGCACCGGCGCATAGGGATAGAGCGGCCAGATCACCAGCGTCAGCAGCACCGCCCAGAGATTGCCGGCGAGGAAGAACCCCGAGACCGCGAGCGCCGCCCCGAAACCCGGCAGCGGCGCATCGAGGGCGAGGATCAGCACCACGCTCAGGAGATTTCCGAGCTGCTGCGCGGCGAGCCCGTAGATGCGCGCGAAGCTGAGCGCGAAAAGCGCAAGCCCGGCCAGCGGCAGATCGACGAACGGCGGCAGCCCGCGCAGCAACCCGAACCCGCCGAGCAGCGCGGCCCCGATCAGCCCGAACCCGACCAGCGGGCGCACCCGCTGCTTGAGCGGCCCGCCCGGATCGACGAGGCAGGTGAGCAGCGCACCGAGCGCCGCGAGCATGAGGTCGGGCCGCCGCAGCGCCGTGCCCGCGGCCACGATCACCGCCACGGCCAGCGCCGCGCGCACGCCTTCGAGCGCGCTCAGCGCGCGGGGATCAAAGACGATCGGCGGCCGGGCGAGAGAACCCGCCGGACGAACCGGCCGGTGTTCTCTTTGTTCTCTTTTGAAAAAGAGAACCAGAAAACTTCTATCCGTTATCCCGGACCCGGCGCCACCTCGGGCCTCCGACCGTCGTTCGGAGTCTCCCCGCCGGTGCGTGTTCCGGAAAACGGAGAAAAGTCTTTTTCGTCAGGAAAAGAAGGCTCCTTCCTCTCACTGCCTCTTCACGGGCTCTGCTCCAGGCCGCCTATGCCGCCTTCGCCATCCCGCGCAGCACGTACTGGAGAATACCGCCATGGCGGTAATAGGCGACCTCGTCGAGCGTATCGACCCGGCAGCGCACGCCCACCTTCTCGACCTTCCCGTCCGGACGATGGATCACGAGGGTGAGTTCCATGCGCGGCTTGAGATCGGCGAGCCCGATGATGTCGAGCAGCTCCTCGCCCTTGAGCCCGAGCGAATTGCGGTCCATCCCCTCGAGGAAGGTGAGCGGCAGCACGCCCATGCCCACCAGGTTCGAGCGATGGATGCGCTCGAAGCTCTCCACCAGCACGGCCTTGACGCCGAGCAGCGCCGTCCCCTTGGCCGCCCAGTCGCGCGATGAGCCGGTGCCGTA
>JASHRV010000409.1 GCA_030037175.1 Acetobacteraceae bacterium | reverse complement strand
TTCCGCCTCCGGTCATCACGCTGGTTGTTTTCCCCGCGTGATTCAGACCTCCGGCGTTCCGCCTCCGGTCATCACGCTCTCATTGGCAGCGCACCTCCGCGGCCGTATCGTTGCGCGCCCGAGAGGAGACAAGGGCCATGCACCGTTTTCTCCGCCGTTCCCTTCTGGCGGTGGCGCTGATCCTGCCCGTTCTTCCGGCCGCCGCCCAGCCGGCCGCCGTCCCGACGCCCGAGGCGCTCGCTCCCACGCCGGAGGCGCTGGCACTTGCCCGCACGCTGCTGACCAAGATGAACGGCGATCCCGCGGTGACGATCCACCAGATCAGCGGGCCCATGGTCGGGATGTTGCAGCAGATGGGGATCAGCGACCCGACGCGCGCGCGGATCATCGTCCAGGAGGCGCTGATCCCGCTTCTGAGCAGCCATTACGACGAGCTCATCGAGATCATGGCGAAGGCTTATGCGGCCACGCTCAGCACTGACGACATGAAAGCGGCGGTCGCATTCTACGAGTCGCCCGCCGGGCAGAACTTGGTGGCGGCGGAGCCGAAGCTCGCTCAGGCGAAGCTTATCGGCCTGACGCAATGGATGAGCGGCCTGCAGCCCGAGATGCAGGAGAAAATCGAAGAGGTGATCAAGGCCCACGGCTGGGAGCAGAATTGAACCGAGCCCATCCGTTTGGCGGCCGCCTCCTCGCGATCTACTTTAACATGTCAGCCTAACCTATCATTCCGTGCTTTTCCTGTGGCCGATCTGGGCGAGGACCCGCATCTGGCATCACGGAAAATATCGTTCCTTTTCAATCAATTGACTCTGCTCAAAACACGCTTACGGGCCAGATGGTACAGATCTTTGGCCACAACGCTCAAAAACCCCCTCGATGAAGCGGTCCATCCGCCCTGGGTCAGCCGAAGTTGGGTCAGCCGAAGTTGGGTCAGTCGAAGTAGGGCAGGCGGTGCTCCGCCGCCATGCGCACCATGGCGATGGCGTAGAAGAGCGCCGCGAGCGCGAGCAGTGCGATCAGCAGCGCGTAGTTGCGGATTCGCCGGCGCCTTCGTTCCACATCCTGGCGGGAAGTCTCCGTCTCGGGCGGAATGGCCGGCTCCATACCGGTGCCGGAGGGCATCGGATCAGCCGAAGAACCGGTCCACGGCGACCGCCGTGAAGAGCAGGAAGAGATAGGAGATGGAAAAACGGAACAAAGCCTTGGCCGGTGCATCGCGCGTCAGGCTCGCGCCGGTTTCGTTTTGCTGGTCGCGCAGCACCCGCAAAGCGTGCCAGATGAAGCCGAGGCCGAGCAGCAGGGCGGCGGCACCGTAGACTGCCCCGACGAGGCCGAGCGCCCATGGCAGAAGCGAGAGGGGCACGAGAAGGGCGCTGTAGAGGAAGATGTGACGCCGCGTTGTCCTGAGCCCCGCGACCACGGGCAGCATGGGCACGCCGGCCCGCTGATAGTCGCTCCGCGCGAAGAGCGAGAGCGCCCAGAAATGGGGCGGGGTCCAGAAGAAGACGATGGCGCAGAGAAGTGCCGGCAGGGCGCCGACCGAGCCGGTGACGGCGGCCCAACCGATCAGCGGAGGAAAAGCCCCGGCTGCACCGCCGATGACGATGTTCTGAGGGGTCCGGCGCTTGAGCCAGATGGTGTAGACGAACACATAGAAGGCGATGGACGCGGCAAGCTCGGCCGCGGCGACCGGGTTGGCGGCGAGCAGCATCACCAGCACCGAGACGATCGCCAGCACCACCCCGAAGGCGAGCGCGGCCTCGGCGCTGATGCGCCCGGCGGGGACCGGGCGGCCGGCCGTGCGGCGCATCACGGCGTCGATGTCGCGGTCGTACCACATGTTGATGGCCCCGGCCGCGCCGGCACCCATCGCGATGCAGAGGACCGAGGCTGCGGCCAGGAACGGGTTGAGGTGGCCGGGCGCGACCAGGAGCCCAACCACGCCGGTGAACACCACCAGCAGCATCACCCGCGGCTTGAGCAACGTGACCCAATCGCGGATCTCGGTCCAGGCCGAAAGCTCGGCCGCCGGCGGCGAAAGTTCGACTTCCGCCGCCGCGCCGCCGGCGGTGACGGGAGCGCCGGCAACCGGGCCCATCTCAGTCCGTCTTTCTCAAACTGTTCGAACGTGCGGCGCCGTTCTTAGCCGATGCGCGGCAATTCCTCAAATGTGTGGAAGGGCGGAGGCGAGCTCAGCGCCCATTCCAACGTTGTCGCCCCCTCCCCCCAGTAATTGTCCGCCACATGCTCCTTCGAGGTGAAGGTGCGGTAGACGACATAGAGGAAGACGAGGAGCGACAGACCGGAGATATAGGCGCCGACCGAGGAGACGAAGTTCCAGCCGGCGAACGCATTCGGATAGTCCGGGTAGCGCCGCGGCATGCCGGCCGCGCCCAGGAAGTGCATCGGGAAGAAGGTGAGGTTGACGCCGATGAACATCAGCCAGAAATGCACCTTGCCCCAGTATTCGGGGTACTGGTGGCCGGACATCTTGCCGATCCAGTAGTAGAAGCCCGCGAAGATGCCGAAGACGGCGCCGAGCGAGAGCACATAGTGGAAGTGCGCGACCACGTAGTAGGTGTTGTGCAGCACCTGGTCGATGCTGGCGTTGGCGAGCACCACGCCGGTCACGCCACCGATCGTGAAGAGGAAGATGAAGCCGACGGCGAACAGCATCGGCGTCTTCATCTCGATCGAGCCGCCCCACATGGTCGCGATCCATGAGAAGACCTTGATCCCCGTCGGCACCGCGATGACCAGGGTCGCAGCCATGAAGTAGGCCCTTGTGTCGACGCTGATGCCCGAGATGAACATGTGGTGCGCCCAGACCGCGAAGCCGACGACGCCGATCGCCACCATTGCGTAGACCATGCCGAGATAGCCGAAGATCGGCTTCTTGCTGAAGGTCGCGATCACGGTGCTGATGATGCCGAAGGCCGGCAGGATCATGATGTAGACTTCGGGGTGGCCGAAGAACCAGAAGAGGTGCTGGAAGAGCACCGGGTCGCCGCCGAGCTGAGGGTTGAAGAACCCGGTGCCGAACAGCCTGTCCGTGATGAGCATGGTGATCGCCCCGGCGAGCACCGGGATCGAGAGCAGGAGCAGAAAGGCCGTCACCAGGATCGACCAGACAAAGAGCGGCATCTTGTGCATCGTCATGCCGGGCGCGCGCATGTTGAAGATCGTGGTGATGAAGTTGATCGCGCCGAGCAGCGAGCTGATGCCCGCGAGATGAAGGGCGAAGAGGGTGAAATCGACCGGCAGGCCTGGCTGGTAGGTGGCCTCCGACAGCGGCGGATAGAGCGTCCAGCCGATGCCGGCGCCGGGCGGGGTGAAGAGCCCTGCGAGCACCAGGCAGATCGCCGGCACCAGCAGCCAGAAGCTGATATTGTTGAGCCGCGGGAAGGCCATGTCGGGCGCGCCGATCATCATCGGCACGAACCAGTTGCCGAAGCCGCCGATCAACCCCGGCATGACCGTGAAGAAGATCATGATCAGGCCGTGCGCCGTGATCACCGCGTTCCAGGTCTGGCCGTCCGCAAGGAAGGAGTGGTGGTTCGGGTACATGAGCTGCCAGCGCATCAGAAGCGAGAGCACGCCGGCAAAGAGGCCGCCACAGCAGGCGAAGATCAGGTAGAGGGTGCCGATATCCTTGTGGTTGGTGCTGCAGAGCCAGCGCCGAAAGAAGCCGGGCTTGTGGTCATGATGGACATGCTCTTCCGCATGCCCCTGGAAAGCAGCCATCGACACGGCTCAGTCTCCTTTGTCCGGGCGCGCGGCCGGGTGATACGCGAGCTCCGCCACCTTCGCCGTTGCCACGCCTGCCGTTCCATCCCCGCTGCCTGCGGCGGCCACGGCCGAGACGGGCGGCACGGACCCGTTCTCAGCCATCTGCTGCTTGGCGAGCTTCGCCCAGGCCAGGAACTGCTGCAACGGCACCGCCTGCACCTCGATCGGCATCTCGTGATGGCCAATCCCGCAGATCTGGTTGCATTCACCGTAGTAAGTGCCAGGCCGGTCGATCCTCACCCAGGTCTCGATCGTCTGGCCCGGGATCGCGTAGCGCTGCACCCCGAGGCTCGGAACAAAAAAACTGTGGATCACATCGCCGCTGGTTTCAAGGATGCGGATGTTCTCGCCGACCGGCAGCACCAGCGGATGATTGACCGAAAGCAGCCGCAACTGGCCCGGCTTGAGCTCGTTCTGCGGGATGTAGTTGGACATGAAGTCGAGATTGCCCTGGTCGGGATAGCCATACTCCCAGTACCACTGATGGCCGGTGACGTTGAGCGTCATGTACGGATCGTTGGTCTTGTTCTCGAAGAAGACCAACCGGAAGGAGGGGATCGCCATCCCCACCAGCACCAGCGCCGGAAGAACCGTCCAGGCGACCTCGAGCGGGGCATTGTGGGTGAGCCGGCTCGGGATCGGGTTGCGCGCGGCGTTGAAACGCCAGAGCACGAAGACAAGGAGGGCAGCAACGAGGAGGGAGATGACGCCGATGATCGGTATGACGATGTCGTTGTTGAGCCAGTTGATGTCCCGCATCACCGGGCTGTAGCCGGGCTGAAGCCCGATCTGCCAATCATGGGGCTCGCCGATGATGCCCGCTGGGCCTTTCCCTTGCGCCAGGACCGGCGTGGCAAGCATCAAGGAAGCCAGGGCCAGCGCCAAGGCGCCGCATCGCCCGAGAAGCCGCATTGTCCGTTCCACCCGACCGTCTTGCGCCGGGCTTTGCGTCCGGCGATAGGATTTCGCGTAGCGGACGTGCCGGGCAAGATCAAGAGGGGATGACAGCGCCTTAACGAGGAAGCTGGACGAGCGTGAAAAGCCCGGCCGGAGGTGCCGCCCGGGTGAGCGCGCGGACCTTCTCCTCGGGTGCCAGCAGTGCATCCATGGCGAAGTCGGGGTGCCAACCGAGCGCGCGACTGGCCGGAGCGAGCGCCCACTCGAGCCACCAGCGCGGGCCCGACTCGGCCGCGAAATGGTTGATGAAGAGAATGTGCCCTCCCGGACGGACCACCCGGCGCATCTCCGCCAGCAGCCGCCGCGGATGCGGCACCACGGAAGCGACGAACATCGCGACGGCGGTATCGAAGGAATGGTCGGGGAAGGCCATCGCCTCCGCGTCCATCTCGATGAGCGCCTCGATCGTTTTGAGGCCGCGCGCAGCGACTCTCCGCCGTGCATGGGCGAGCATCGCCGCCGAGAGGTCGATCCCCGTCACGCGCTTTTCCGGGGCGTAGCGAGGCAGCGCAAGCCCCGTGCCGACGCCGACCTCAAGGATGCGCTCTCCGGGCAAGCGGTTGACGAGGGCGACGGCACGACGGCGGGCGAAAAGCGAAACGAGGCCGAAGCTCGTGTCGTAAATGCCCGCCCAGCGGCGATAGGCGGCCAGTATCGCCTCGGAATCGAGAGCGGCACGCGGCACATCCCGCACCCGCCGCGAGGAAGAGCGGGGATTCAACGCCTGAATCATTATTATCGATACCGTTTCACCGTTTTGTCAGACAATTCGCGAAATGAGACAAACCTCTCCCTCTCTCCCGCCTCCGCTCCGCCGTGGTCCCTCCGGCTTCGCTCTTGACCCGTCCCCCGCAGCCCGCCTGGAGGAAAGGCGGACTGCGTTTCCCTCCTCCTGCTATTCGGTCTTCGAGAGATTGACGGCCGCGGTGCGACCATTCTGCTGCTGCTCGATCTCAAAGCCGATTTTTTGCCCCTCACTCAAGCTCCTCATTCCGGCCTTTTGAACGGCGCTGATGTGAACGAATACATCCTTGCCGCCAACGTCCGGCGCGATAAAGCCATAACCTTTTGTCGGGTTGAACCATTTGACGGTGCCCTTGGGCATCGCTCCGCCACCTTTCTGCTTTTCTTGGGGCGGGAGGACGTGAGGCGCTCCCGCCGCCTGGTGAACCCGGGCACCAACGGAGGATCGGCCGCCCGCTCCCTGATCTGCCGGTCCTTCTCCGTGGCACCGGTCAGCCTCCGGCTCAAACGATACGCCGGGGCATCAGCCGCCGCAACGGAAGCGTCATCCCCCGGCCGGACGCACACCGGCCGGGAAGAACCCCAGAACTGGTTCAGTCAGGCGGCGTCGTCGCGGCGGTCGCGGACCCGGACATAGGCAAGCTGCGCATGAGCGGCGCAGTAGGGCTTCCCCGGGACCGCTTCGGCGGCGCAGAAATGGAACCCGGGTGTGCCCGGCTCGCCGAGCGGCCAGCAGCAGGCGATGCGGCGCGTATAAGGCCGGGACGCAGCGCCTGCGGCGGCCAGGGATCTGCCGGCATCGGCGGACGACGCGGCGAAGGACGCCGCGGCGATCGGCAGCACTGCGGCCTTTTCGGAAACGGGCCGGGC
>JASHRV010000408.1 GCA_030037175.1 Acetobacteraceae bacterium | reverse complement strand
AGGAAAAAGAGTCTTCTATTGAAGCCGGCAAGAAGCTTCTGCGGGTTCTTTCGGGCCACGAGGTCTGGCCGCCGCCGATCTGGCTCATGCGGCAGGCCGGACGTTACCTGCCCGAGTACCGGGCGCTTCGGGAGCGCGCGGGCGATTTTCTGAGACTCTGCACCACGCCGGAGCTCGCTGCCGAGGCAACGCTTCAGCCGGTGCGTCGGTTCGGCTTCGATGCGGCCATCCTCTTCAGCGACATCGTGATCCTGCCCTGGGCGCTGGGCCGTGCGCTCGCTTTCGTGGAGGGCCAGGGACCGGTGCTGCCGCCGCTCCGGGAGCGTCGCGAGGTGGCGGCGCTCGATCCCGACCGCCTTCCGCAGGCGATGGCGCCGGTCCTGGAGACGATTCGATTGGTTCGGGCGGGACTTCCCGCCTCGGCTGCCCTCATCGGCTTCGGCGGCGGCCCTTTCACCCTTGCCTGCTATCTGGTCGACGGGGCTGCGGGCAGCTTCATGATGACGCGCCGCCTTGCCCGCGAGGATCCGGCATTTCTCGAGGCATTGATCGAACGCATCACGGAGGCCACGATCGCCTGGCTCATTGCTCAGGCCGAGGCGGGCGCCGAGGCTCTGATGCTGTTCGACAGCTGGGCCGGACTTCTGCCGCCCCCGCTGTTCCGCCGTCTCGTCATCGCCCCGACCGCGCGCATCCTTGCCGCCCTGAAGCAACGCTGTCCCGGCGTCCCGCTGATCGGCTTTCCCCGTCTCGCCGGCCTGATGCTGCTTCCCTACGCTTCCATGCCGGGGCTCGACGCGGTTGGCCTCGATACCGCTTCCGATCCTGTGCTCGCGGCGTCTCTTCTCCCGCCGCGGCTGGCGCTCCAGGGCAATCTCGACCCGCTGGCGCTGCTCGCCGGCGGAGCCGCGCTTGCCGAGGAGGCGAGGGCGATCGCGCTGGCGCTGCGCGGGCGCCCGCATGTCTTCAATCTCGGCCATGGCGTGTTGCCGGAGACCGCGCCCGGGCACGTGGCGGACCTCGTCGGCCTGCTGCGCGATCTTTGATGTCCGCTCCGCCGAAAGTCGCGATCATTCTCTTCAATCTCGGCGGCCCGGACCGGCCGGAGGCGATCGAGCCCTTCCTCCTCAATCTCTTCTCCGACCCGGCGATCCTGACCGTCCCCTGGCCCATTCGCCCGCTGCTTGCCCGCCGGATCACCCGTGCCCGGCTTGCCCCGGCGACCGAGGCCTATGCCAAGATCGGCGGTCGCTCGCCACTCCTCGCCCAGACCGAGCAGCAGGGCATTCAGCTTTGCGCCGCGTTGCCCGAGCTCTCGGCGCGCGCCTTCATCGCCATGCGCTATTGGCATCCGCTCAGCCTTGAGGCCGCCCGCGCGGTCGCCGCCTGGGAGCCCGACGAGATCGTGCTCCTGCCCCTCTATCCGCAGTTCTCGACCACGACGACGGGAAGCTCGCTCAGCGCCTGGCGCGAAGCCGCTGCCGCCGTCGGTCTCGCCCGGCCCACCCGCACGATCTGCTGCTGGTATGCGAACGAGGCTTTCATCGCTGCGCTCGCGGCGGTGGTTGCCCGCGCTGTCGCTTCCGCCCGCGCCGAGCTTCCGCCCGCGACACCGCTTCGCATTCTCTTCTCCGCCCACGGCTTGCCCGAGCGGGTTGTCCGGGCGGGCGATCCCTACCGCATGCAGATCGAGGCGACGGCCGCTGCCGTGCTCGCCGCTCTCGGTCCCGGCATGCCTGAATCGCGAGTCTCCTTTCAGTCCCGCGCGACGCCCGAGCCCTGGCTCGCGCCGAGCACGGATGACGAGGTCCGCGCCGCGGGCGCTGACCGCACGGCTCTCGTCGTCGTGCCGATCGCTTTCGTTTCCGAGCACTCCGAAACCCTCGTCGAGCTCGATATCGACTATCGGGAGCTCGCCGCGAAGGCTGGCGTGCCCGGCTACTTTCGAGCCCCCACGCCCGCCCTTGAGCCTCTTTTCATCGCGGCTCTTGCAGCCATCGTCCGCGAGGCGCGCTCGCTTGCGCCCGGACTCTGCGTTCTTTCCGGCCGCGGCGCCTGTGGTTCCGGCCATCGCGCCTGCCCAAAGGAGATTTCCCACGCATGACCATCGCCTGGCTGGCACCTCTCTTCCTTTGGCTCAAGGCGTTCCATGTCATTGCCGTCATCTCCTGGATGGCCGCCTTGCTCTATCTGCCCCGCCTCTATGTCTATCATTGCGAGACCGCCCGTGGTTCGGCGGAGAGCGAGCGCTTCAAGGTGATGGAGCGCCGCCTTCTGAAGATGATTGCGACACCGGCGATGATCGGTGCCTGGCTCTTCGGCATTCTGCTCGTCCTCACACCCGGCGGGGTCGATTGGCACGCCGGCTGGTGGCACGTGAAGCTGCTCGCGGTGATCCTGATGAGCGGATTCCACGGTGCGCTCTCGCGCTGGCGCAAGGACTTCCTCGCCGACGCCAATCGCCGCTCGCAGCGCTTTTACCGCATCGCCAATGAGGTTCCGGCGGTGCTCATGGTGATCATCGTCATCATGGTCATTGTCCGCCCGTTCTGAGGCCCGTTCTGAGGCCCCTGGCAAGGACGGGCTTGACATGCTGACCGCCTCACCCATCTCCGTGACTTGACGGGGCGGCACCCTGACGCCTAGATTCCGCCGACCCCGTTGGCGGCCGGTTGCCGCCGTTTCCCTGATCTTTCGGGACAGTGCCTGCCATGGAGCATGGCGGGCGGCATGGCGGGTGCCCATCGGACATGTTCGCTGGGTTCCCATGCCGGGTTGTCTTCCGCTGTCACGCCCCACATTTCTTTCCTGATCTCCGAGGCCATCCGTGCACCTCGCCGAACTCAAAGCGAAATCACCCGCCGACCTGCTGAGCTACGCTGAATCGCTGCAGATCGAGAACGCATCGTCCTTGCGCAAGCAGGACATGATGTTCGCGATCCTGAAGAACCTGGCCGAGAAGGACCAGGCGATCAGCGGCGAAGGCACGCTCGAAATCCTGCCTGACGGCTTCGGCTTCCTCCGCAGCCCCGAGGCCAACTATCTTCCCGGCCCGGACGACATCTATGTCAGCCCCGCCCAGGTCCGCCGTTTCGGACTGCGTACGGGCGATACGGTCGAAGGCCAGATCCGCGCGCCGAAGGAGGGCGAACGCTACTTCGCCCTGCTCAAGGTCAACACGATCAACTTCGAGCCGCCGGAAGCGGTCCGCCATCGCATCAATTTCGACAATCTCACGCCGCTCTACCCCGACCGCCGCCTCAAGATG
>JASHRV010000407.1 GCA_030037175.1 Acetobacteraceae bacterium | reverse complement strand
CTTCGCCTCCGACTCCCGCCGGAAGCTTACGAATCACACTTGGCCCCCGTGCCGGAAGCCCGATTCCAAACCATCCAAAACCGCTCTAATGTGAGCATCCTCGATTACCTGTGCGCCAAGGTTCCGGGCTCGGTCCACCGCGGCCTCAAAGCCCTCGACCGCAAACCACAAGAGCACCCCATGCCCCGGTGGTGCCGCATTACGGTCGACCAGATTGGGATGATTCTCCTCGTCCCAGGCATGGAGCTGAAGAACGGTGCGTCCGCAGGATGAGAGCGCGTCGTACAAATCCCGGTGCTGATGCTCGGGAAGTCCGGCAAGTCCCAACAACCGCGAATACCACCGTCTGCTGGCCCTGACGTTGCGTACGGCGATCAGCGGCTGGGCCTGCGCGCTCGAAGCTCTCTGCTGGGAGGAGGTCATAAGCTTCATCGTGGCGCCCCGGTTGCGAGCCAACCGTAGCACGTAAAGTTCTCGACCACCTACTTTGCCAACGGATCCCCCTCGGGCCTGGCGTAACGGACGCGAATGCCTATTCCGATGGCGTTCGCTTTGAACTCTTTGAACTGAGCCGAGAGGCGGAGCGGCTTCGTCGCGGAGCGAACTGGAGCCCGGCCGTGTGAGCGACCGTGAGGTGAGATCCCGGGAGCCGTCCGGAGGCGCTGCTGGCGGAAAGCAGGGTCCGGCCAGCCACGCTGCCGCAGCGTTTTCGCGGCGATCGTGTTTGGCGGCGGCATTGTAAGCAAATCCGGCTCGTCACCGGTCTGCGTGCTCCCTCGCTTTCCCAATTGCCGTGTCACCATGTGTTGGGTGTGCCGGCCCGTCCACGCGCAGCACCTGAACTAGATAATCGGTCAAGGCGCGTGCCGAGCGCTTCGCGGCCCTTCCGCTGGTAAAAAGCGCATTGAGGTCCACGGAACCTGCATCCCATTCCGGTAGAAGCCGGACCAGTTCGCGCTTTTCCAACTCGCTCCGGCAGGCCCCAAGTGGGGTCATGGTGATTCCCAACCCGGCAACCGCCGCCGCTATCGCACCTTCGCTCGCCCTCGCGATCAGCCGCCCCTCGACCTTAATGGCGGTGGTCTTGTCATCCCTCCGAAAGGACCAATGCCCCCCAAGGCTGGCGGGTCCGAGAATGATCGCGTGCTGGGTCAAGTCGGCCGGAGTCAGGAGAGGAGGCATCCGGTGAAGGTATGGCTGAGAGGCGACAAGAATGCGTGGCCAAGTCAGGATTCTCCGTGCCGTTGCCGTCGAATCCGGCAGGACGCCAAAGCGAAGAGCTACATCGACGCCTTCGCTCACCAGGTCCTGCCGTTGGTCGTCGATCATCAGATCGATTTGCAACGCTGGATGCCGATCCACGAAAACTGAAAGCCGCGGGATAACCTCGCGGACTGCGAAATTTGTGCCGAGAGCGACGCGCAATACGCCGCGCAGTTCGTCCGTTCCCCGCGCCGCGTGCTCTGCATCGTCAATCTCGGCAAGGGCCGGCTCAATGCGCGCAAGAAAGTCAGAGCCAACATCGGTGAGGGTCAAGGCGCGTGTGGTGCGGACGAACAGCGCCGCTCCGATATGGCGCTCGAGGCGTGCGACAGTCCGAGAAGCAGAGGACTGCGGAATGTTCAACTCACGGCTGGCCCCGGAAAAGCTTCCCTTGCGGGCGATGCGGGTGAACAGCCGAAGCGCAAAGAGGCGATCATTCATAGCAGCCGTGCATAACTGAATGCCATTACCGCCGGCTACCGCAACTGGATGGAATAATCAATCTACTCCCAACGCTTTATAGACAATCTCAGTTCTGGGCCGGGGCACCCCGTACCAAAGGATCCGCTATGTCCCGCAAATACTCTCCGCTCTTCGGCGCCGTGTGCGTACTTCTTCCTTTGACCCAGGCAAAAGCGCAGGTTCCGGAGAGCGGGAAGTTCTTGCCGCTGGCACTTGCCGAAAGAGCTGCAAACGTCGCGATCGCCACCTGCGAACACAACGGTTATGCGGTCACCGCCGCAGTGGTCGACTCATCGGGTCTGTTGAAACTCCAGGCGAAGGGCGACCACGCGACTGTTCACACGCCCACATCGGCCTTCCGCAAGGCGTACACAGTGGTGACCTTCGGGCCGATCTTCCACCTGGATACGTCCGATGCTTTTGCCAAGCTTGCAGCGAAGAGCCCAAGTGGCGCTGCATTGTCATCGCTGCCTGACGTCCTGCCCTTACCTGGCGGCGTCGCCATCAAGGTCGATAACGAGATCATCGCGGCGCTCGGCATTGCCGGTTCGCCGGGCGGAGACAAGGATGAAGCTTGCGCACAGGCCGGGGTCGCAAGCATCCAGGACGCACTCGGGAGTCTAGCGGCGTCCAAACAATGAAGGCCGTGCCGCGGGGGAACTCCGAGCCCGAGGGAACGGTTGGAGGTTCGGCGGTCTTATCGCCGCAGAAGCGGCCCATGTCCGTCAGCTCGGAGGCCGGGAACCACTGCGAATTTCCCGCGACGATCGCCACAGGAGCGGCTTTCTTCATGATCGTCCTGGATACGTCGATCGTGAATCTAGCCCTTCCGCGCATCAGGGACGCCTTCAGTGCGGACCTGACATCGCTGCAGTGGCTCGTCGACGGATATGCGCTCGTCTTCGCGAGCCTGCTGTTGAACGCGGGCGCATTGGGCGACCGCTACGGCGCCAAGCGTATATTCACGGTAGGGCTACTGCTCTTTTGCGCGGCATCGGCAGCATGTGGTCTGGCGCCCAACATGGCGAGCTTACAATGCGCACGCGCGCTGCAGGGTATCAGCGCCGCCATGCTGCTACCGAACTCACTGGCCGCCCTCAATCATACGGTGGTAGATCCCGAGCGTCGGAAGATGGCCGTCTCGGCTTGGGCGAGCGCCGGCGGCCTCGGCGTTGCCGTGGGGCCGATCGTTGGCGGTATGCTGGTGCAGTATCTCGATTGGCGCAGCATTTTCCTGGTCAATATTCCGGTGGGACTGATCGCGGGTTGGTTGGCACGGCGGTATGTCGCCTCCGGCCCTCGCCTGGCGCACAGAGAGTTCGATGTGCTCGGCCAGGTCCTGGCCATCGCGACGCTCGCGGCGCTGACGTACTGGATGATCAGCATTGGCCGGTCGCACGGCATTTCGCTCTTCACGGTAGCGCTCGGACTCGTCGTTCTCTTGCTGGGCGCCGCCTTTCTCACAGTCGAATCGCGCCAACCCAGGCCAATGGTCCCGCTCGATCTCCTTTTCCGTCCGGCTTTAGGGTCCGTGGCGATCGTCGGCCTGCTGCACAACGTCGGGATCTATGGACTGATCTTCGCATTGAGTCTTGTATTCCAAGAACTGCGTGGAATGACGCCAGTCGTGGCAGGGTTGCTATTCCTGCCAATGACGTTGACATTGGCCTTTGGCACCAGAGTAGGCGCAAAGCTTCTGAAACAGTCCAATCCGTTTGGACCTCAAATTTGGGGACACGGGCTATCCGCATTAGGTGCTGTCGTCCTGGCGGCGATGGGCTTTGATCGTGGTTTAGCGGCGATCGCCATACCTTTGTGCGCCATCGGCCTGGGCGGCGGCATCACGACCCCTTCGATGAATCTCTCTGCTTTGGACGCTGTTGAGCGCGAGCGCAGCGGTCTCGCATCTGGCATCCTGAACAGCGCCCGGCAGACGGGCGGCGTTATCGGTGTTGCCTTGCTTGGGGCTCTGGTTGGTGGCCCGGCAACCGCCGGGGGAGCCCGGTGGGCCGCAGCGGCGGCAGCGGTCGCGCTCGCCGGCGCTTCCGCGCTCGCCGCCAAGATTGCGCACCAGCACCGCTGATCGGCCAAGACGCCCGTCGACCACGGCTCTTCGATCGCTCGCCACCCCCTGCCTCCCCGCTGATCCTGCTTTTCAGCAGTTGCGCCACGTTTCCTTCGCGGCGCTGAGCCAGGCGAGGGCTGCGCGAGATATGGTCTTTGAGGCCATGTTCGAGCATCGTCTTGAACACCCTGCTATCCCCACCGTCGCACCGATGGAGGCGATTCCGCGCGCTGCTCCCTCCCTGTCAGCCCGGCTCGCGTCGATGAACGCTCCCGCCCATACCCGCGGGCGGGCGTTCATCCCCCGGTGGCGAGGTCCAGTCTGGCGCTGGTGCCGCGCGAGCACCCTGTAGAAGAATATCCGGCAACGATGCGGCCGCCTCACCGCATCGTCGGCATCGCGAACTCGGGTTTCTGCCGGATGCCCGTTGGCCATCGCGAGGTGATGGTCTTAAGGTGCGTGTAGAAGCGCACCCCTTCCGGTCCATGCATGTAGTGATCCCCGAACAATGATGCTTTCCAGCCACCGAACGAGTGGAAAGCCATCGGGATAGGGATCGGAACGTTGACGCCAACCATGCCGACCTTGATGCGGTGTGCGAATTCCCGAGCCGTGTCGCCATCGCGCGTGAATATCGCCGTGCCATTTCCCAGCGGGTGTGCGTTGGTCA
The DNA here is from genome assembly GCA_030037175.1 of Acetobacteraceae bacterium. Lineage (GTDB taxonomy): Bacteria > Pseudomonadota > Alphaproteobacteria > Acetobacterales > Acetobacteraceae > JAKAWQ01. The sequence goes on along the minus strand of JASHRV010000407.1, from coordinate 19,087 downwards.
GATCGGCCGCCTCTTGATAGCTACGAGCCCGGACGACGGAGAGCACCGGACCGAAGATCTCTTCCTGGTAGATTTTCATCGTCGGTGTCACATGGTCGAACAGCGTGCCGCCGAGGAAATACCCGTCCTCGTATCCCTGTGCCTTGAACCCTCGACCGTCGACCACGAGGGTCGCTCCCTCGGCAATGCCTGCGTCGATGTAGCCATGGACGCGCTCCAGGTGCTGGCGTGTGACCAACGGACCCATCTCGGCCTCCGGATCCGTGCCAGGAGCGACCTTCAGCGCGCGGACCCGTGGCGTCAGCCTGGCAACCAGGGCATCGGCCGTTCCCTCACCGACGGGCACAACAACCGACACGGCCATGCACCGCTCGCCCGCAGAACCATATCCCGCGCCCATCAGCGCGTCGGTAGCCTGATCAAGGTCCGCGTCCGGCATGACGATCATGTGGTTCTTCGCGCCACCGAGCGCCTGACAGCGCTTGCCGGAGCGGGTGGCCGTCTCGTAGATGTGCCGGGCGATCGGGGTTGAACCCACGAAGCTGACCGCGTCGACATCGGGGTCATTCAGCAGGGCGTCAACGGCCTGTTTGTCGCCCTGAACGACGTTGAACACCCCATCCGGCAACCCGGCTTCGGTGAGCCATTCTGCCAGTAACAACGAGGCGGACGGGTCCCGCTCCGAAGGCTTCAACACGAAGCAATTGCCACAGGCCAGGGCGACTGGAAACATCCACATTGGCACCATAGCGGGGAAATTAAACGGCGTGACGCCGACTACGACTCCAAGCGGCTGCCGCACTGACATCGCATCGACATTCGTGCCGACGTTCTCGGTCACCTCGCCCTTTAGGAGATAGGGTGCGCCGATGGCGAACTCGACAACCTCGAGTCCACGTTGAATTTCACCGACAGCATCCGTCAGCACCTTGCCGTGTTCCGACGTGATAACCGCCGCCAGGTCTGTCACTCGGTCTTCCACGATCCGCAGGAACCGGTTGAGGATCCTTGCGCGGCGGAGCGGCGTGGTGTCGGCCCATTTCGGGAAAGCGGCACGAGCGGCCGAAACGGCCTCGCGAACCTCATCGGGCCCGGCCAGATCGACCGACCCTGACTGTTGACCGGTAGCCGGGTTATAGACGGGGTGGGCATGCCCACTCCGTCCGGCGGACCTGCGGCCGTTGATGAAATGACTTATTTGCTTTGACATCGTTCAGCTCCTCTCCCGCGTCACGCGACACGGACGCTCAGTCCTCGTCCGCTACGCGCCCCGAGATGGACATGTTTGTTTCGTCATGCTCGTGAATCACGACATTGATAATTTTGGGATCTGAGCCGATGGCTTCCGACGTCACCGCCACGATTTCACGGATGAGCTTCCGTTTGCGTGCGTGAGTCAGGCCGGCGGCGATATGTGCTTGGATGAAGGGCATCGTGGTTCTCCTTACGGGGCGTCTATTTCAGGCGCGAGATCAAGTCCTTGTCGCCGACGGCACCTTCCGTGTAGTCGGGCAGGTGTTCGCCGTGTTCGACGAAGTTGATGCCCCGCCCTTCGCGAATGACGAAAAAGATGTTGCTTTTCGGCTCCCCCGTCGCCTCGCTGATGACCCGCATGAGTCCAGTGGCCAGCTTACGCTTCTGCTCGTCGGTACGGCCTTCGCGCATGTCACAGGATATGAGTGCCAATGTATCTCTCCTCTCGCTTGTTGAATTTTGTGGGGCTACTGAATTCCCGGGTGCGTCGCCTGGTACGTTGCTTCGCACTTCACCACGGCGAGCAGGGATATGAGATCCGACAACGGCCGCTCATCGATCGTTTGGACCGTTTCGATAATCTTCCCTCGTAGAGCCGCGTCCGCGTAAGGTTCGCTAAGCCAGTGGAACTTCTCGACGACGCGCTGCCACGACATCGGGTTGGCGAGACTTCCTTCGTAGCCGAGCTTCTCCTGCTTCAACTCGCGACCGTCCTTTGTATGGATCGTGACTCTAGCGTTCAGCTCCTGCGGATACCGCGCAGAGAATTCGTCGTCGGGGCGGACCTGAACGCGAGCCAGAAGGTCTTGGGCGTCCGCCGCCTGAATGCGCGCTGCTTCGAGCTGCGCGGGTCCGACCTGGCCGTCAAGCAGCGCGGCGGCAATGAGATATTTCAGATTATAGTCTGCTTGCTCCTTGGTCTGCGGCTCGTCCTTGGAGCCGAACGATCCCCCACCGGCAATGTCGTACCCTGTCTGAAAAATGGCGCACTCGACGCGACCAACGTCGTCAGCCGATAGCCGATGCTTACGCTTCACCTCAAGCGTAGCCTCCAACACGGGTTGCCCATGGATCAAGGAGCAAAACTTCTTCAGGACTGTCTGTTTCACGACGCTCAGCGACGAGTTTTCCCAGTCGACACGGATGTCCTGGGCGAACATGCGCTCGAGGCCATTGGGGCCTTCGAAAAGACGCATCGGCCCGGTGAAGCCCCGCTTGGCCAAGGAGGCCGCATAGACCGCGCGCATCCCCGTGAGCCCTGGAGAGAATCCCTTCCATTGCGACACCGGCTCGGAATGCACGCAAGAGAGCGACACATTATCGGCGGCGGCAATCGCGACGGCGTTGGCAATCTGAGGTTCCGTCAGCCCGAACAGCTTTCCCGACCCGACGGCGACGGACATCGCCAGTTGAAGCGCGTGATTGAAGCCTTTCGCCATGACCGGGACTGCGGCTGAGAACCGGCACTGAACCTCGTAGGCAACCGCAAGTGCGAGCAGGAAGTCCTCTCCACTGGCGCCGGCGTGTTCGGCCACGGCCAGGATCGCGCCGAAATTATCGCTCGGGTGGCAAAGGCCGCCAGGAGACATGTAGCTGTCGAGGAGATCCACATAGCGAACGAGGCCCGCGTTGTAGAGCGCCGCCTGGTCAACCGATGTCTTGCCGCCGCCGATGAGTGTGGAGCTTTCCGCCGATCGGTATTCCTCAAATTGGTTTCGCAGCGCCTTGAATGGCGCGCCCGGGAGCGCGGCGATCGCGCACCCCACACTGTCGAGCACGTTTCGCTTCAACAAGGCCCGAACATCTGACGTTAAATCCACAGCTCTCGCACTTCTTGCGAAAGTTGCGATCCGTTCGACCGCCGTGCGATCTCGGCTGACCTCATGCGCGCCCATTCGTTGCTCCTACGGTTTGTCCTATCCGTGCTTTTGGCGGGCATCGCGATATCGCAAACCTTACCAGGACGGCGCGCCAGGACGGCTCTTTGTCCCGATGTATGCTTCCGGTCCGAAGGTTTGGGCGTCTCGCCCCTCCTATGACCACCAACTTGGTGCATTTCGGCGAGCGTACAAAATGGTTTGTTGAGATAGCGGTAATCACCGAGAATGATCGCCCGCGCGCGTTCTCACAAACCACTACTGTCTTATGCACCTGTGAAGCGGCACCGCGTTCCCTCTCCGCTCGCGCCACTCCGGGACGTCGCAGCGAGCAGCCCTATTGGCCAGCCGCATGTTCGTCCATAGCCATACCTTAAAGGTTGGCCGGCGACCCAAATGATCTTGGACTTTTCCACATGGGCGCCGCAAGTCTGTAAGCAGCGGGAAGACCGGCTGGAATACCGGAACTTTCGCCCAATGCCAGCGGACAGACAAAGCTGGAGAGCATTCCGAGGAGGAACTGGACGATGTCGGCGATTGCGATGCCGGTGAAATTGGCTTCTGAGGCTGCAAGCAGCCCTATTACGCTCGACGGGGTGCTGCCGGTGGCCGCAGCAAGATTCGGGCAACGGCCTGCTCTATTCTTTGAGGGTGAGTGGTCGACATTCGCGGAACTGGACCGTGACAGCAACCGGTTTGCCGATGGTCTTGCCCAGCTCGGTGTCGTTCCTGGAACCCGCATCCTCATCCACGTCCCGAATTCTCGCGATTGGGTGATTGCGTATTACGGCGCCTTGAAAGTTGGAGCGGTCGTCGTTCCCGTCGATGCGATGCTCACACCTGACGAACTCATCTTTGTTCTGTCCGACAGCGGGGCATCGATCCTGGTTACGGGACTTGAAGAGCGCGACGCCATTGGGCGCGTCATGGCTGAGGTTGCTCTGTCGCACATCGTCCTCTCCTTCGGCGCTGCCCGTGTAGACGCAGGGGTCCCTCAAGTTGCCCTCGTTGATCGCGGCCGGTCTGACTTTTCAACCATTGCTGTGGACCCCGACCAACTGTCGACGATCAGCTACACGTCAGGCACAACGGGGCGCCCGAAGGGCGCGATGCTCTCGCACAGGACTGTGCTGTTGAGCGCATCGATGACCGCGGAGGCGCACCGTCGCACGAGCGAGGATACTTTCCTGTCGGCTCTGCCCTGCACGCATGTCTACGGAAATGCGATTTTGCACGCCAGCTTCATGGTGGGGAGCCGCTTCGTCCTCCTCCGGCGGTTTGATGCGGAAGCCGCGCTGACGGCAATCGCTGCCCACAAGGTGACGGTCTTCGAGGGCGTCCCGGCCATGTATGCGCGCATCCTGTCGCATTCGCGGCTCCACGCGCACGACCCGAGTTCCCTGAATCGCTGCACAGTGGGAGGACAGTCGATACCTGTCGAAACCATCAAGGCTGCTGAAAGTGCCCTTGGCTGCCCCCTGATTGAGCTTTGGGGCATGACAGAGCTTGGCGGCCCAGCGATCACGCACCAGCCTGGCAAGTTCTCGCCGCGAGGATCGATCGGGCGCCCGCTGCCGGGCATGGAGGTGCGGCTTGCTGACGATGGCTTGAGCAGGAAGAACGACCTGGCAGACATCGGTGAGCTTTGTTTGCGGGGGCCCCTGGTGATGCAGGGATACCTGAACCGCCTGGATGCGACAGCGGAAATGATCGACAGCGGGGGCTGGCTGCACACCGGGGATCTCGCGACGCTCGATGATTTGGGGAACGTCTTCATCGCCGGGCGGTCCAAGGACATGATTATCACGGCAGGTTACAACATCTACCCGAGCGAGGTGGAAGCGGCGATCGCCACGCACCCGGCCGTCGAGATGGTGGCCGTCGGCAAGGAGCCGGATCCCGAAAAGGGCGAGATCGCCGTGGCTTATGTCGTCACGAAGCCGGGTGAAAAGGTTTTGCGAGGCGAGATCGAGCAGGCAGCTCGAGACCGGCTCGCGGCGTACAAAGCCCCACGCAAAGTGGTGTTCGTCGAGGATCTGCCAAAAGGGAGCTCAGGAAAGATCATGCGTAATCGTCTAAATGAAGCCACGCCAGTGTCCTCGTCAGCTGCAGCCCAGGCGGGACCGCCGGACTACGAGTTCGTCCGCACTGAGATCATCGATCATATCGGCGTGGTCATCATGCACGGCCCAAAGGGTGTCAACGCGCTCAACGAGGCCATGATCCTGGAAATCGTCGCGGCCCTGCGCGTATTTGACCGCGATCCAACCATACGCTGCATGATCGTGCGTGCCGGCACCCTGAAATACTTTTCGGTCGGTGCCGACATCAAAGAAATGTCGAAGCGGACTTTCGAGACGGCGATCGACGAGGACTTTTTCTCGACGGGTTGGGCGCAGATCGCGCAATGTCGCAAACCGTTGATTGCCGCGGTCAGCGGGTTTGCCCTCGGCGGGGGATGCGAGCTGGCGCTTATGTGTGACCTCGTGGTTGCCAGTGACACCGCTGAGTTCGGGCTACCGGAGGTCCGGTTGGGCATCTTTCCGGGCGCCGGCGGTACGCAACGTCTCATTCGCCAGGTGGGCAAATCCAAGGCGATGGAGATCATCCTGACCGGACAGGTGAACCTTACGGCCGATGAGGCCTTGTCCCTGGGTCTCGCGGCGCGTGTTGTGCCGGCCGAGAGCCTGTTCGATACAGCGCTCAGCATCGCCCAGATGATCGCCGCCAACTCGACACGTACGGTGCGCATGGCGAAGGAAGCCGTGAACCGCGCGTACGAGACATCGCTCGCCGAGGGACTGCTGTTTGAGCGCCGTCTTTTCTATGCGTCATTGGCGACCCCGGAGAAGACGGAGGGCACTACGGCATTCCTGGAAAAGCGCCAGCCGATTTTCGATGCGGGTTAATCAAAGGTCTGGCCGGCATAGCCGGTATCAGTGATCGGTGAACACATGATAGACTTATTGCATATCAGGGTTGCGCCTCCCAACGCGAGTACCTTGGGACCCGGACGGCGCGTCGATCTCGTTGATAGGTTGAGGGGATTGCCGGAAAAAGGCCCCAAATTCCTGGTCGAGCTCTTCGGCTTGGTAGCCAGATGGTGGCCAGCCGTCCAGGGCTCCGATCAGTCGGTGTTGCAACTGAGCGTGAATGACGTCGATCCGATCGGCTTGGCGGAGACTCTCTTATCGCTGGATGGACAGGCATCCGGCATCCCCGTCGCGAAAGAGTTGATTGACGTCCTTTCGCGGGTCGCCACGGACCGCTGGCTTGCCTTCTGGCAGGACGTCGCCGAACGCCTCCAGCCCGATGTGGGGAGGCTGACGCGGGCGGCGCAGTCCTATATCGAGGCTCCTTCCGCGGATAGGGCACTCGACCTCTTCCATGCTGCGGAACCGCCACGCCAGGAGCTTCTGCGCCGGATGAACATGGCGCCGGGCGGGACGGCGGCTTTGGTAACGGTGCGGAAGGAGCTTCTCGCGCATCTCCCGGATCGCCCGGGCCTTCGGCCATTGGACGACGATCTCAAGCACCTGTTCATCTCCTGGTTCAATCGTGGGTTCCTGGAGATCCGGCGGATCGACTGGGGCACGCCTGCCGTGGTCCTGGAGAAGCTCATCGCCTATGAAGCCGTTCACGAGATCCGGGGTTGGGACGATCTGCGGCGCCGCCTCGCGCCGGATCGCCGCTGCTTCGCCTTCTTCCACCCCGCCATGCCGAACGAACCTCTGATCTTCGTCGAAGTCGCGCTGGTTAACGGTCTCGCCGTATCGATTCAATCCCTGCTCACGCCCGATGCCGACGCCGCCATGCAAGAGAGTCGCGCGATGGCAGCCGACGCCGCGATTTTCTATTCGATTTCGAACTGCCAGGACGGGCTTCGCGGTATCGCCTTCGGAAACTTTCTCATCAAGCAGGTCGTCGAAGAACTCCGGTCGGAGTTCCCTGGCTTGCGGCAGTATTCCACCCTGTCGCCGGTGCCGGGGTTTCGCCGGTGGCTCGAAACCTGTCTGCGCAACGAAGATCTGCCGGACATGCCCTTTGATGACGAGGACCGCATGAGGCTATGCAATGCGGTCGAAATGCCGTTCGAGCCTGAGCGAATCGTCATGGCGCTGCGCTGTGCGCTGGCGAGCGAATCCTGGCCCAGTCTGGGCATCGTCCGGGAGGCTTTGCGTCCGCTGCTCCTACGGCTTTGCGCCTTCTACCTGACCCGGCCAGCGAGCGCCGGCGGGCGGGTCGATCCGGTTGGACGCTTCCACCTTGGCAATGGTGCCCGCCTTGAGCAAGTGAACTGGATGGCCAACAGCGACAAGCGGGGCATCAAAGAGTCCTACGGAATCATGGTGAACTACCTGTACGATCTTGCCGAGATCGACGCCAACCAGAAGGCGTTTCACGATACCGGCTTCGTTCGCCGTTCCGCCGACGTGGAAGCTCTACTGAACCCGCATGGCGGCTCGGCGCTGGCATTCCTGGAGCCGGCCCTCAGCTAGGAAACGGTGGCCCAGAGGGGAAAAAGCATGTGCGTGGCCGCCCTTGGAGGGGCGTCAGCGTTGATATTACCCGCGAGCGTCTTACGATGGTATCATGGAGTTGCGTCAGCTCCGCTATTTTCAGGCCCTTGCGCGCACGCTGAGCTTCACACGTGCGGCAGCAGCCGTACGCGTCGCTCAGCCTCCGTTCAGTCGGCAGATTACCCAGTTGGAGGCAGAACTTTCGACGGTTCTGATCGACCGTACCGCGCGGCCGATGCGGCTGACGCCCGCGGGGGAGTTCTTCCGCGACAACGCCCAGGAGATCCTGACCCGACTGGAGAACCTAAAGAGCGATACGAGGGCGATCGGGCAGAACCGCCTTCGTACTCTGCGCTTCAGCGTGGAACCATCGGTTCTTTATGGTCGATTCTCCGAGCTGATCCGGCAGTTGCGTGCGTCCAACCCGCGGCTGCAGATCAGGGTCGCGGAGATGACCGCTGACCTCGCGATCGAGAGGGTGAGGACCGACGAAGCAGATATTGCGATTACCCGCTTGAAGGTCAGAGATCCTGATCTCGAGCAGGTTGTGCTGCGGGAGGAGCCCCTGATGGTGGCACTTCCCCTTAATCACCAGTTGGCGAAGGCCGCGCCGGCGCCGATCCTGTTCTCCGAATTGCGCGAGGAGACGTTCATCCTCTTCCCGACAGATCCGGCTGCGCCATTCAGGCGGGTCCTGGAGGGACTGTTTGTCCAGCAGAATTTCGATCCGAAGGAGACCGTTGATACCAGCGAGATGCAGGCAGCTCTGGGCTTGGTTGCGGCGGACTGCGGCGTTTCGGTCGTCCCGGCGGCGGTCCAGCGGATGCGCAGTGACGACGTAAAATACCGGGCACTCGGTGAACCGGGGGCGGTCTCCCCGATTATCATGACCTATTCTCGATCTCGGGAGACGGATGTGGTGCGGGCTGTACGCAAGCTCCTGGCCAAGATATCGGCCTGAGACTCGACGCCGCCTCATACCAATCATTGATCGAGATGGCCGGCGCCGATTCCATCGGCTCGTCGCGGCGGGTTGCGCATTTCCCTATTTGGCGACCTGCTGCAGGAAAGCACGCGTCAGCCGTGCAACCTGATCGGTCTGTTCGTCGAGGGCAAAATGCCCGGCGTCAAGGATGTGAATCTGCGCATTCGGCACGTCGCGCCGAAATGCTTCCGCTCCCGGGACGATGAAGGACGGATCATATCGTCCCCACATGACCAGCAAGGGCGGCTTATGATCGCGGAGCCACCGCTGCCAAACCGGATAGGAGGCGACATTCGTGCGATAATCATAGAGCAGCGCAGCCTGGATCTCCCGCTCGCCCGGACGAGACAGAATTGCGAATTCATCCTGCCATGAGTCCGGGTCGTACCGATCGACGTTCGGGCTGTTGCCGAGGTGGCGCTGCTTTGCCGCTTCGAGCGATATGAAGGCGTCGACGATCTCACCATGCGCCGAGGGGTCAGCCCAGAATTGCGCGATTGCTGCCCATTTGACGCCCAGTCCTTCCTTATAGGCGTTTGCATTCTGGACGATCAGCGCCTGCACCCGGTCGGGGTGCGCGACCGCCATACGAAATCCAACGGGACCACCGTAATCCTGCATAAACAGCGTATAGCGAGCGATGCGCAATTGTTCGAGGAGATGGCTCACCGTCACCGCCAGATGATCGAACGTGTAGCTGTACTGGGACGGCGTCGGCGCATCGCTTTGTCCGAATCCCGTGTAATCCGGCGCGATGACGTGGTAGCGATCCGCCAGCAATGGGATCAGGGCATTGTATTGTCTCGATGAGGAGGGGAAACCGTGCAAAAGCACCACGGTCGGTGCCCCAGGCGGCCCGGCTTCGCGGTAGAAGATCCCGATACCGTCGACGATGGTACGATGATAGGTGGTCGTGCTTGTGGTTGATGGTTCGGTGGCGAGTGCCATGCTGATCCCAATAAACAGAGTGGCGAGGATGACGAGCGGAATCTTGAGCATCGTACTATCCTGTCTTTGGTACGGCCCCTTGGGCTTGGAGGCGCTTGGCGGCCTCGTCCCAACTGCCGGTCAGCAGGGCATTCGGTGACCAACCACCGGAGAACCGCCAACGAAGGGGCAGGCTTCCTCTGCGGCTGACGATCCGCCGCGGACGAAAACGCCACAAACGATCAGCACCCTGAAAGGCGGCAATCTCGGGCGATTCCAAGACCACTTCGGTGTCGCCGGTCATTTGCAGGATATCGCCGGTATCGAAATCGACGAAAACCAGGCCAGCCTTGGGGTTGGCAAGAAAGTTGCCAAGCGTGTTGAAGAAGAAGTTGCCTGAGAAATCTGGAATGGTGAGGCTGCCATCGGGATCGACGCGAACAAAGCCTGGGCGTCCGCCGCGGTGGGAGACGTCCACCTGATTCCGGCCGTCCTCGCCGACGATGTAGGAGGCAACGAAGAACGTATCAGCGTGCCGCACCAGATCGGCGGCCGCACCGTCGAGCCTCTCCAATTGGACCGCCTCATCTGGCCCAGGACTCGCAGGGTCGCGCGTGAAATCGAAGGCGCGGAGCTGGATGTATTTCGGACAATTTCCGTACGACTGTTCGACAGCAATGCTGAAGCTTTGCGGACTATCCCGCAGTATCGAGCCGTTCAGCCGGTTTCGCCGGCGCGTGTGGAGTTCGATGCCGAGGAGGGCGACGCCGGCACTGTCATTCATTCCCGCATCAGCTGGATCGGTCGGGTCACGCGAGAGGGCCACGTCCAGCTGCTTGGGATCATCGGCAGCCAGGAATCCCGGTCGCCCGGCTCGGACCGTTGCCCAGACATCGCCCGCGGCATCGACCGTGCCCAATACGACGAAAGGCAGTTGCGGGTAGAATAACCGGTGCTGCTCTATCAGATGATCGCGGACCGATCGTTGACCGACGGATTTCATCCTCTCCGCGACACCCGCACTCAGCTGCATGCGAAGCTCGCCGGGGTGCCACGGATGTGACGTTCCGAGGGTTGAGATTCCATCCATTTCAGAGCCGTTTGCGCCTGCACGGCGCCCTTTGTTCTCGGGTCGAGCCAGGCTTGCGGCGGACACCGCTCGCCGGGCCGGCCCCTTGCCCACCGGTGGACAAATAGTCTATCGCGACCACCGGAAGAATACGCGGCATGTGAAATACATTCTTGCGAGGACCGGAATAGTTGGACCGGATAGACGCAATCCGAGCCTTCCTGGCCGTTATCGACGAGGGGAGCCTCGTTAAGGCGGCCCGCCGGCTCGGCCGGTCGCCGGCGGCGCTGACACGTACGGTTGGCTTCCTGGAGGAGGATGTGGGAGCGCAGCTCCTGCACCGGACGACCCGAACTGTGCATCTGAGCGAGGCAGGCGAGCGCTACGCCGTGGCCTGTCGTCGCATTTTGACCGACTTCGAGGAAGCGAAGCTCGCGGCCTCCGGAATGTATGTGGCGCCGAAGGGCCTGCTCACGATCACCGCTCCGGTGCTCTTCGGTACGCGCATGCTACGGCCGGTGATCGACGCCTTTCTGGCCGAATGCCCTGCCGTCAATGTTCGCTATCTTCTGCTCGACCGGCAGGTCAACCTGTCGGAGGAAGATATCGACGTCGCGCTGCGGATCGCCCAACTGCCGGACTCGGGGTTGATCGCCACCCGGGTCGGCCACGTACGCCGTGTCGTAGCCGCAGCACCTCAGTATCTCGCGGGAAGATCGGCGATTCGAACGCCGTCAGACCTATCTGACCACGATTGCATCACCCACGGGGAACTGGGACAGAGAGGCGTTTGGACCTTCCCTCCGCGGGCCGGCGCGACGGCGCACCGGAATGTCCACATCGGCTCGAGGCTCAGCGTGAATTCGATCGAATCGACAATCCGCTCGGCTGTCGACGGACGCGGCATCATTCGCGTGCTGTCCTACCAGATCGACGAGGAGGTCCGCGATGGCAGACTTCAAATCGTCCTCGAGGACGCGGAACCGCCGCCACTCCCAGTGCATCTTCTCGCTTCCGAAAGTCGCTTGGGGCTCGCAAAGGTCCGAACGTTTGTCGATTTCGCTGCTTCAAGGTTGAGGGAGAAGTTGCAATCACTCTCGGCGCAGTGAAAGACTGCGTGCTGACCAGTCCCGCCGCCACGCTCGGCTTTTCGGAGCCCTGTTGATTGATGGTGGCCGAGGGGACCGGAGCCTAGTTGGGCATCGCCGGGACTGCACGAGCGCCGTGGTCATATCCAAGGAGGGACATGACCAGGAACCATCACCCAAGAAGTGCCGAGCCCGTGCTCGATTCCCTGTCTGCCTCAGCAAGGAGGCATGGTTGCCTTACATGGTGACATGTTGGAGGAAGGGGCTGGGCGTCCTATAATCAGCGCGAAGGCGGCCATTGTCGGCCGGTGGCGGGACGATGATGGAATACGGTGATCTTCGCGTTTTTGAAGCGGTGGCTCGGCACGGCAGCATGAACCGGGCCGCGGTCGAGCTGAATACGGTCCAATCGAATGTCACCGCGCGCATCCACGTCCTTGAAGACCAGATCGGAACTCCGCTCTTCGACCGCAGCCGACGCGGCGTTATGCTGACGGCTGCCGGCCAGCGCCTGTTGCCTTACGTCACGCGACTCTCGGCCTTGCTGAAGGAGGCCAAGGACGCGGCGCGGGATAATGGTAGGCCCCGCGGCAGCCTCCGTATCGGCTCTTTAGAGACCACTGCGGCCTTGCGCCTTCCGCCCGTGTTGACTGCGTACGCCCAGGCCTATCCCGAGGTCGGGTTGATCGTCACCACGGGGACGAGCTGCAGCCTTGTCGAGGACGTTCTTGCCCACAGGCTCGACGGAGCATTTGTCGCCGGCCCCGTCCACCACACCGATCTCCTGGAAGAGCCGGTTTTCCGGGAAGAGCTGATGCTCGTCACATCCCCCTCCTTGCGGCGCCTTGACGATCTAGCCAAGCAACGCGACCTGAAGATCATCGTTTTTCGGCATGGCTGTTCGTATCGTCAACGATTGGAGAACATGTTGGCGCAGTGGGGTATTCAAACCGCCATTCCGCTGGAATTTGGTTCCCTCGATGCCATTCTGGGGTGCGTTGCGGCCGGCGTAGGCATCACGCTCTTGCCGAAGGCCGTCGTAGCGTCGGCTCGGAAGGATGGCCTTGTCCTGGCGCACGAATTGCCTGCGGAGGAAGCTCGCGTGGCGACGATGTTTGTTCGCCGCTCCGATGTATACGCAAGCAGCGCGCTCAACGCGTTCCTGGCCGTTGCCAGGCCATCGCCCCTCAAATTGGTTGTGGGCGACTAGGGCAATCACCCGGGTTGATAACCGCTCTCTGAAAAAATCGTTTTCGCGAGCCAGCGCCGAAGACTAGCTTCTTTGCGGCGCGGATCGCAGCCGATGCGTAGAAGCTGGTCTGCGCGCGGCGCCCCTGGCGGTGACCTTTTGAGTCCGACGCGGGAACGCGCCGCGTAGCTCCCCCAGATCAACGGCTGAGCTGGCGAGTAGCATTCCGGCTGACCTCGTGCTCTGGGTTTGACCCACTGATCGAAGAGAACTGCTGTCATGGCTATTCGGATCGCCAGGATCGAGACGCTCCTTTATCGGGCGGAAGTGAACGAGCCGGTGAAGACATCCTTTGGCAGCATTCCGAGGCGGAGTGCCCTGCTGCTGCGTGTGGAGGATACCGACGGCGCTCATGGTTGGGGCGAGGTCTGGTGCAATTTCCCGCCGTTCAGCGCCGACAACAAGGTGCGGCTGTTCGAGACGGTGATCGCGCCGGCGGCCCTCTCGGGGACCTATCGCAACCCGAGCGACGTCTGGCACACGCTGACCGCGAGGACCATGCGCTGGACCATTCAGAGTGGCGAGCCGGGGCCCTTCGCGGCCTGCATAGCTGGCCTGGATCTCGCCGTCTGGGATCTCGCTGCGCGCCGTGCCGGAAAACCCCTCCGCGAGCTGCTCGCGGGCGATAGGGTCCCAAACGAGGTGCCAGCTTATGCCAGCGGCCTCAATCCCAACACGGCGCGTGAGACCGTGGCTCGATGCCGGAACGCGGGGTTCCGGGCGTTCAAGGTCAAGGTGGCGTTCGGAACGGATGCCGATACCCGGGTCGTCTCGCAACTGTCAGCGAACCTCCGAACGGGCGAACGCCTGATGGTGGACGCCAACCAGGGATGGGACCTGGCCGAAGCCCGCCGAGCCGTACCGCATCTTGCTGAGTTCGGCCTGGGCTTCATCGAGGAGCCGATCCCCGCGGACCGGCCGGCCGCTGAGTGGGCCGAGTTGGCCATGCTGTCGTCCGCGCCATTGGCGGGCGGAGAGAATGTCTCGGGGTATGAGGACTTTGCCGCCCTGATCAGCAACGGCCACCTCGGCGTCGTGCAACCTGACATGCTGAAATGGGGGGGCGTCACCGGCGCCTACGCCGTCGGGCGCCGGGCCGTGGCGGCTGGGCGGTCCTACTGTCCACACTGGCTCGGCAGCGGGATCGGCCTCCTCGCGGCGGCTCACGTCCTTGCGGCAGCCGGCGGCCCTGGCCTGCTGGAACACGACGTCATGGAGAACCCGCTGCGCGAGGTGCTGGCTCAGCCGTTCCCGCGCGTGCAAAATGGCGTTGTACCGCTTTCGATGGGGCCAGGCCTCGGCGTGGAACCAGATATGCAGGCAGCGGCCGAGTGGCTCGTGGCGAGGGGCGAATATCGCGCCTGACAGCGAAGTTCGCTTCGGGATTTCATTTTTTATAAACAATATCATTGGCTTAGCGTAGACGCGCTAGGCGCTCTCTGCCCCGAATAATCTCCGTTACAGATAACTGCTCTCTCAACAAACCGTTATCCCCGATAGCCCGGCGGGCGTACTGCTGCTGGCGCGCAGCGATTTGGAAATGAGATGCGGCAATCAAGGTGGGCAGGAAGGGGCATTGGCTCCTCGGAAGTGAGCGGAAATGGGTGGCGTGCGACCGTATCGGGTTGTTGCGCCAGTCTTGTCGGCATCGGATTGGCACGCTTTGCCTACACGCCGCTGCTGCCGGCCATCATCGGCGCGCATTGGTTCGCACCGTCGGCGGCAGCCTATCTCGGCGCGGCCAATCTGGCGGGTTACCTCGCCGGTGCCCTGATGGGGCGGCCGATGGCGGCGAAGATCGCGCTTCCGGTGCTCTTGCGTGGCTTGATGCTCCTTGCGACGGCGGCGTTCTTTGCCTGCTCAGTACCCCTCTCTCCCATCTGGTTCTTCGTCTGGCGATTGCTGTCGGGGATTTCCGGAGGGGCTCTTATGGTCTTGGCCGCCCCGACCGTCCTGCCTCATGTCCCGCACCAACGACGGGGCGTTGCGAGCGGCGCCATCTTCGCAGGCGTCGGGCTGGGGATCGCGGCATCGGGCACCCTTGTGCCACTTCTGCTCCGCCAGGGCCTCGCTCTCACCTGGTGCGGGCTCGGGGCGTTGTCTCTGTTGCTGACCCTGGTTGCCTGGGGCGGCTGGCCATCAGGGCATCCGCGCCCGACCTCCGGGCAAGCCAACCGTATCCATACCCCGCAACCCACGGTTCGGCTGCGGGCGCTCTATCTGCAATATGGCCTCAACGCCGTCGGCCTGGTGCCCCACATGCTCTTCCTGGTGGACTATGTGGCCCGCGGGCTTGGGGAGGGTCTCGACAGCGGCGCCCAGTATTGGGTGCTGTTCGGTTTGGGCGCTGTCGTTGGCCCGGTGCTCAGTGGTCACCTGGCGGATCGCACCGGCTTCGGGCCGGCCCTTCGGCTGGCCTTTTTCATTGAAACAGTCTGTGTGGCTCTCCCGGCGCTCGGAACCGGCACACTCGGCCTGCTCATCTCCAGTTTTGTGATTGGCGCCTTCACACCGGGGATTGTGCCCCTCGCTCTGGGTCGTGTCCATGAATTGCTGCCGCATCATCCCAAGGACCAGACCGCTGCCTGGAGTACGGCTACGACGGCTTTTGCCTTGTTCCAGGCGGCCGCGGCGTACGGCCTGACATTCGTTTTCACGCGGAGCGATGGCAACTACCACTTGATCTTCATGATCGGCGCGTTCGCCTTCATCGCCGGTCTGGGCACCGATCTGATTGTCGGCGTCTCTGTCTCGCGCAGGAGGGCGGCATGACGCAGGCCTACGAAATCGTCGAGCATGTCTACGACGTTGTCGTTCTTGGAGGTGGTGGCGCCGGTCTCCGCGCGACGATGGGAATCGTATCCGCGGGATTGCGAACGGCCTGCATCTCGAAGGTTTTCCCAACCCGAAGTCATACCGTCGCCGCACAAGGCGGCATCGCCGCAGCATTGAACAACATGGGCGACGGAGATAACTGGCGTTACCATTTTTACGACACCATCAAGGGATCCGATTGGCTCGGTGACCAGGACGCCATCGAGTATATGTGCCGTGAGGCGCCGGAAGCGGTGCGCGAGCTCGAACATTTCGGCGTCCCATTCTCCCGCACCGACAAGGGGCAGATCTATCAGCGTCCCTTCGGGGGACAGACCCTGCGCTACGGAGAGGCGATGGCGCGGCGCACCTGTGCCGCGGCAGACCGCACGGGACATGCGATCCTTCACACGCTCTACCAACAATGTCTGAAGCACAACGCCGAGTTCTTCGTCGAGTACATCGCCTTGGACCTGCTCATGGATTCCGATGGGTCGTGTAAAGGTCTACTGGCCTGGTGCATGGAAGACGGTACGCTGCATCGCTTCCGCGCGCATCAGACCGTCCTGGCAACGGGTGGCTATGGCCGGGTCTACTTCTCTTGCACCGCCGCGCATATCTGTACCGGCGACGGCAACGCGATGGCGCTGCGGGCAGGGCTGCCGCTGCAGGACATGGAGTTTACCCAGTTCCACCCGACCGGCATCTACGGTGCGGGATGCCTCATCACCGAGGGTGCGCGTGGCGAAGGCGGCTACTTCACCAACGCCAACGGCGAGCGCTTCATGGAGCGCTACGCGCCGACTGCCAAGGACCTGGCTGGACGCGACGTAGTCTGCCGCGCGATCACTGTCGAAATCCTTGAGGGACGTGGATGCGGTCCCAACAAGGATTACATAGAGTTACAACTTTCCCATCTCCCACGCGACCTTCTTGAGGAACGCCTGCCCGGCATCATGGAAACCGCGCGCATTTTCGCGGGTGTCGATTTGACACGCGAACCGATCCCGGTGCTGCCGACTGTCCATTACAATATGGGCGGCATTCCGACCAACCTGCACGGTGAAGTCGTGACGCTGCGCGACGGGAATCCTGATGCGACTGTGCGTGGTCTTATGGCGATTGGTGAAGCGGCCTGCGTCTCCGTGCATGGGGCGAATCGCCTCGGGTCAAATTCATTGATCGATCTCATTGTCTTCGGGCGCGCGGCAGCTCATCGGGCGGCCGCGACGATCACGCCTGGCGAGAGTCACGCGGTTCTCGACCGGCAGAGTGAGGAGCGGGCCATCGATCGATTTGACCGCATCCGCTGGACGGATGGTCCTCGGAAATGCGGAGAGCTGCGATTGGACATGCAGCGAGCCATGCAGCGCTACTGTGCGGTTTTCCGCGATGGTCCGTTGCTGACGGAAGGCGCAGCGTATGTTGGCAGTCTCTACAACAATCTTCGGTCCGAACTCGGACTCACCGACCGGTCGCTCGTTTGGAATACCGATCTCGGCGAGGCCATTGAACTTGATAACATGGTGCGTCAGGCCAGCGTCAGCCTGCAGTCGGCACTCGCGCGGACCGAGAGCCGCGGTGCCCACGCACGAGAAGACTACCCGCAGCGGGACGACGCGAACTGGCTCAAGCACACGCTTGCCTGGATGGACGAGGACGGGCGCATCGCCATCGATTACCGGCCGGTCCACATGAACACGCCCTCCAACGACGTCAACCCGATCCCACCCAAGGCTCGTGTCTACTGACCTGGCCGAAGGCGCAAGTCACGCGGGGTATTGCAACCAGGCCGAAAGAGGTGAAGCCATGAGCACAGTCAAGAAAGTGGTCATCGTCACGGGCGCTTCCCGAGGGATCGGCGCGGCGACGGCCAAGGCGTATCGTGAACGCGGTTACGGTGTCGTAGCGGTCTCGCGTTCCATCCAGCCAGACTCCGATCCGGATGTTCTGACGATAGCCGGCGACATAGGAGACCCGGCCGTCGGTCGCCGGGCAATCGCCGAAGGTGTGGCACGCTTCGGGCGTATCGACACGTTGATCAACAATGCCGGAATCTTCCTCTCGCGTGCGTTCACCCAGTACACCGATCAGCAGTACAGCGACATGCTGTCGACCAACCTGAACGGTTTCTTCTACATCACTCGCCATGCCGTCGAAGTCATGGAGAAACAAGGGGCCGGACACATCGTCAATATCACCACCAGCCTGGTCGACCATGCCAATTCGCATGTGCCATCGGTGTTGGCGTCCTTGACGAAGGGCGGGCTGCAATCGGCGACCAAGAGCCTGGCGATCGAATATGCAAAGCGCGGGATTCGCGTGAATGCGGTATCTCCCGGAATCATCAAGACGCCCATGCATCCGACCGAAACCTATGAGGCGAAGGCCCGGATGCATCCGATGGGACGGATGGGAGAGATTGGCGATATCGTCGAAGCGATCCTTTACCTCGAGGGCGCAAGTTTCGTCACCGGTGAAATCCTTCACGTCGATGGCGGCCAGAGCGCCGGCCGTTGAGGCCCTCCCCCATCAAACTCCCGCTCGATTGCCGGCAAGGGTGTGAATGGCGAGACGTCGGGTGCGGATGGTGAAACATAGTGAGGAGAAAACATGATGCACGACAAACCCAATATCCTTCTGGTACATGGGGCCTGGGGAGACGCTTCCCATTGGCGGCATGTAATTCCGCTTCTGCATGGAAAGGGTTACCGCGTATTCGCGGCTCAGAACCCGCTTATCTCGCTGTCCGACGACATCGACCGGACCAGCAAATTGGCGGCCGCGCAGGACGGTCCTACACTCTTGGTCGGCCACGCCTATGGATGCGCGGTCATCACGGGTGCCGGCCTTACACCGAATGTTGTGGGCCTCGTCTACCTGGCAGGACCGGCCCTCGACGAAGGAGAGAGTCTCAGAACTCTGCTGGCCCGGCACGAGCCCCCTGAAGGGTTCGCGAATGTCTATGAGGACAAGAATGGGTGGCTCTGGATCAAGCCCGAAAAGTTTCATGAGACCTTCTGCCACGATCTGCATGATGACTCTGACTCCTTGGTTTGGGCCCTCACGCAAAAACCGACGTCGCCGCGGTGTTTTGAAGAGACGATGGGACCGCCCGCGTGGAAGGTGAGACCGAGCTGGTATCAGATCTCCGCCAACGATCGCCTGATCCGTCCGAAGACCGAGCAATGGATGGCCGAGCGGATGAACGCGAGGAAGACGATTATCCTGCCAGCGAGCCACGCATCCGTGGCGACTCACCCCGCTGAGATTGTGCAGCTGATCGAAGAAGCTAGTCGCGAGG
>JASHRV010000406.1 GCA_030037175.1 Acetobacteraceae bacterium | reverse complement strand
CGTTGTTGCCCCGCCGCCTTGAGCCGAAGCTGGGCCTGGGGGTGAACCCGGCCGGACAAGGCGACGGGTCCGCCTTCTCTCCCGCCGCGTTGCTTGCGCGCGGATCGCCGCGTATCCGGCGTCGGCATCTGCAAAGGAGTTCGCGATGAAGGTCTCGACCCGCTTCCGGAGCACCGCCGCAGCCATGGCGATCGCCGGCGCCGCTGCGCTGGCCTTGCCGCCGCGCCCCGGCCTGGCGCAGGCCAACCCGACGCTCGAGAATATCGTGCCGCAATCGGCGGAAGTGAGCCTGGCGGCGAAGATCCGCTCCATCGATCCGGCGACGCGCGAAATCGTCCTCGTCGGACGCAGCGGGACGCCCATCACCGTTCTCGCCGGCCCGTCGGTGCGTCTCGAGCTCCTGAAGCCGGGCGATACGGTGAGCGTGGATTACTATCGCTCCGTCGCCTTCCTCGTCGCGGCGCCGCAATCGAGCGGCGGTCCGCCGCCGCCGCCCGATTCGGTTGCCGCCCTGCTTGCGCGCCGCGCCGAGGCTCCCGGCGGCATCGGCGTGCGCGTGACCAAGGTGAGCGGCGTGGTCGTCGGCATCGATGCTGCGGCCCGGACCGTCGATCTCGTTCCCGCGGGCGGCGGCGGCGTGTACACGGTCGAGGTGACCGACCCCGCGCGTGCGGCCCATCTTTCGGCGCTGCATGTGGGCGACACGGTCACGGCCGTCGTCAGCGAGGCGCTCGCGATCAAGGTCACGCCCGCGCCCAAAAGCTGGTTCTGAGCGCCCTTGTCCGAGTCCGACCTGATCCCACTGCCGGCGGCGCGGGTCACCCGCCGCCGGCGCATCTCCGTGATCTGGATCATCCCTGCGATCACGCTCCTGATCGCGGTCTGGCTCGCGTACCAGACCCTCTCGCAGCGCGGCCCGCTCATCACCATCACCTTCCAGAGCGCCGAAGGGCTCACAGCCGGCCAGTCGCAGGTCCGCTTCAAGGACATTCCGCTCGGCACGGTGCAGAGCATCACGCTTGCGCCCGACTATACCCATGTGGTCGTCGCCGCACGCATGAACCGCGATGCCGAGCGGCTGCTGACGGACCAGGCCCGCTTCTGGGTCGTCAAGCCGCGGCTCTTCGCCGGCAATCTCTCCGGGTTCGAGACGATTCTCTCCGGCTCCTATATCCAGATCCTGCCTTCGACGAAGCCCGGCCACTCCGCGCGCCATTTCGCCGGGCTCGAGGATCCGCCGGTGCTGCAATCGGACATTCCCGGCCGCACCTTCCTTCTCAAGGCCGACCGCGTCGGCTCGCTCAATCCCGGCTCGCCGATCTTCTATCGCGGCCTCGACGTCGGCACCGTGCTCGGCTGGGACCTTGGCGAGATGGCGACGAGCGTCACCGTGCACGCCTTCGTCCGCGCCCCGTTCGACAGCTACGTGCACGAAGATTCGCGCTTCTGGAACGCCTCCGGCGCCTCGGTCTCGCTCGGCGCGAGCGGTGTGCAGCTCAATGTCGAATCGCTCCGTGCGGTCCTGCTCGGCGGCATTGCGTTCGAGACGCCGAAGGAGGCGCTGAACACGCCCCAGGCCAGCGAGAACGAGGTCTTTCCGCTTTACGCGGATCAGGATGCGGCGAATTCCGCTCAGTTCCGGCGCCATGTCTCGCTCATCGCCTATTTCCCGGGCTCGGTCTCGGGCCTCGCTGCGGGCGCGCCGGTGACCATGCTCGGAATCCGCGTCGGCGAGGTCACCTCCGTCGATCTCCGCTACAACCGGGAGAAGAACACGCTCGAGGTGCCGGTGCATTTCGTCGTCGAGCCGGAGCGGATCGCTTTCAGCGCGGAGGCCTTGAAGCGCGGCCCGCTCGCGAATGCGCAGATCCTCGTCAATCACGGCATGCGCGCGCAGCTCGCCACCGCCAATCTTCTCACCGGCCAGCAGGAGATCGCGCTCGTCTTCCTGCCCAACGCCGGGCCCGCCAAGGTGACCACCGAGAACGGCGCGCTCGTCGTCCCGACTGCGCCCGGGGCTTTCAGTGGCATCACCCAATCCGCCGCCACGCTGCTCGACAAGATCAACCGGATGCCGTTCCAAGAGATCGGCGATAATCTCAATGCCACGCTCGCGGGCCTCAACACCATGGCCAACGGGCCGGCGCTTCGCCAATCCCTCGCCTCGCTTCAGACCACGCTCGCCGCCGCGAAGGATGCCATCCAGAAACTGGATGAAGGCGCGGGCCCGGCCCTCGCGCAGCTTCCGGTGATTGCCCGGGAGCTGCAGACGCTGCTCGGCCGCACCACCAGCCTCGTCGGTGCCGCCGATCAGGGCTATGGTCCGAACTCGAAATTCTATCGCGATCTCGACCGGCTTCTGCTGCAGACGAACGACGTGCTGCAATCCGTCCGGGCGCTCTCCGACCTGCTCACGGAGCAGCCCAACGCGCTGATTCGCGGCCGCTCCGGTGGGGCCGAGCAGTGAGCGAATCCTTGTGGGCGGGGGAGGGCGCGCTTCTCGGGAAAGAGTCGCTCCACGAGTGTCACGGTTGCGGGCTGAGGCAATCCGTCCCTCCGCTCGCGCCGGGCACGCTCGCGCGCTGCCTCCGTTGCGGCACGGTGTTGCGCGGGCACCGGCGCAATACGATCGAGCATGCTTTGGGGCTTGCCTGCGCTGCGCTCGTCCTGCTCGCGGTAACCGCCACCGCGACGATGATGACGGTGCGGAGCGCCGGCATCGTCCACCGGGCCGATCTTCTCGGCGGGCCGGAGGAGCTTGCGCGGCGCGGCATGTACAGCCTCTCCGTCGCGGTCGTCTTCACCAGCCTGCTCGCCCCGCTGGCGAAGCTTGTCGGCACCGT
>JASHRV010000405.1 GCA_030037175.1 Acetobacteraceae bacterium | reverse complement strand
ACCGGCCGGCTCACGGCGCTCGTCAACAAGGGTGAGATCTGGGTCGCGAACGGCGACATGCAGATGAATCTCGCCCAGATGCGGGACAACCCGAACGTCCGCATCTTCTGGCCCACGGGGCCGGACGGCAAGCGCCTGACCTTCTCGCTGCCCTATTACATCGCGCTCGTCCATGGCGCGCCGCACGCGGCGAACGGCCAGAAGCTGATCGATTTCCTCCTGAGCAAGGACGCGCAATCCCAGGTTGCCGGGATCGCCATGGGGATCCCCGTGCGTGAGGACGTGCAGCCCTCGGGCGAAACCTATGCGACCATGCAGACCTTGCTCAAGGGGGTCGAGATCTGGTCGCCGGATTGGGACAACCTGCTCAAGAATCTTCAGCAGTACGTGTCCGAATGGCACTCGCAGACCGGTAGCTGATGAACTCGGCCGCGGCGCGCGGGATCGAGGCGGGCAGCGTTGACTCTCAGCTCGCCGATCTCGCCGCCGCCTCTCTTGCGAAAGAGGCGGGGGCCCAAGGGGCGGGCGGGATCGGATTCGAAGGGGTAACGGTCGCCTACAAGGGCAGCATCGTCCTCGCCGACTTTACCCTCGCCGTCCGCCCGGGCGAGGTCCTCGCACTCATCGGCCCCTCGGGCTCGGGAAAGACGACAGCGCTTCGCGCCGTCGCCGGTTTCGTCCGCCCTGTCGCCGGGCGCGTCAGCGTCGGCGGGCGCGATGTCACCGACCTCCCGCCGCACGCCCGCGGCATCGGCATGGTGGTGCAGAACTATGCGCTCTTTCCTCATATGCGCGTGGCGGAGAACGTCGCTTTCGGGCTCCGTGCCCGCCATGCGCCGGAGACCGAGGTGCGCGCGCAGGTCGAGTCCTGCCTCGCCATGGTCGGCATGGCGGCGTTCGGGCGGCGCTACCCGCGGGAGCTTTCCGGCGGCCAGCAGCAACGGGTCGCGATCGCTCGCGCGCTCGCCATCCGGCCCGACGTGCTGCTGCTCGATGAGCCGCTTTCGGCGTTGGACGCGCAAATCCGCCACGCAATGATCGAGGAGCTGGCGCGCCTCCATCGGAGCCTGCCCGCGCTCACGGTCCTCTATGTCACGCACGATCAGAGCGAGGCGCTGACGCTCGCCGATCGGATCGGCATTCTGCGCGACGGGCGGCTTCGGGCGCTCGGCCCCTCGCGCGAGCTCTACCGCCGGCCGCCGAACCGCTTCGCCGCCGAGTTCCTGGGCGGGGCCAACCTCTTGCCCGTCGTCATCGAAACACCCGACGCAGGCAACGGTTTCTCCGAGGTGCGGTTCGGCACGACGCGGCTTCGTGCGCTTCGCCCCGAAGGTGCGGCGGCGGGTGAAACGCGCCTCCTCTGCATCCGTCCCCACAATCTCACCTTTGTCCCGGGCGATCCGGCGGCGAACACCGTCCTGGCGCGCGTCCACGAGGTCCGGTGGAAGGGGGAGCTGCACGACCTCACGCTCGAGGCCGAGGGGCGAACATTGCGCCTCGCTTCCGTTCCGCTGCGCGCGCCGCCCGAGCCTGGCGCCGTTGTCTCGGCATATTTCGCGCCCGACGAGGCGACGCTGCTGGCGGACGAAGGCGATGGGTGAATCGGCGAGCGGATCGGCGAGCGGATCGGCCCTGGCACTCGCGCGGCCCGCGAACCTGCCCGCGCCGTCCGCCTCTCTCGCGCCCTCTTCGCTCGGAATCGTTCCGCCGCTCGCCGTGCTCGGAATTTTTTTCTTCTATCCGTTCGTGCTCATTCTCGGCCAATCGTTTTTCTCCAGCCACGGCACGCTCTCGCTCGCCCAGTACGCCGAAGTGCTCGGCACGGGGCTTTTCCGCAACGCGCTCTTTCACACCATCACGATCACGCTCTCTGCCACCGCCGGCTGTCTTGCTCTCGGCCTCTCGCTCTCCATCGTCATCGCCTTTGTTCCTTTCCCCGGCGCGCGCATCGTCTCGCGAATGATCGATACCTTCATCGCCTTGCCGACCTTCCTCGTCGCCCTCGCCTTCACCTTCATCTACGGCACGGCGGGCCTCCTCAACGGCGCGGCGATGAGCGCCTTCAGCCTCTCATTGCCTCCCATCGACTTCCTCTATTCGCAATGGGGCGTCATCCTCGCGGAGGTCACGGTCTATACGCCGTTCGTGATGCGGCCTTTGCTGGCCTCCTTCTCGCTGATCGATCAGGCCGAGATCGAGATCGCAAGCAGCCTCGGCGCCCGGCCTTTTCGGATCCTCCGCCAGGTCATCGTGCCGGCGGCGCTGCCCGCGCTGATGGCCGGCGGCAGCCTCTGCCTGCTGCTCACCACCAATGAGTTCGGCATCGTGCTCTTCATCGGCGCCAAGGGCGTCCAGACGCTGCCGCTCCTGATCTACGACAAGGCCATCCAGGAATTCGACTACTCTTCCGCCTGCGTGCTCGCCGCCATCAACATCGCGCTCTCGCTCGGCTTCTACGCGCTCTATCGCTCCACGCTCGCCTGGCTCGGAAAGCGCGGTGCTGGTCTGGTCTAAACGCGGCCGGGCCGGTGCCTGGCTCGTCTTCGGCATCCTCGCCGGCGTGGTCTACGGCCTGCCCGCCGCCGTCATCCTCTGCGCGAGCCTCGCCCGCAGCTGGAACGGCGTCCTCCCCTCGGGCCTCACGCTCGGGCACTACGCGCAAGCGGTCTCGGGCAGCTCCGGCGCGGCGCTCGAGGCAAGCCTCATCACGGGCGTCGTCGCGAGCGCGCTCGCCGTGCTGAACGGCACCGCCGCGGCGCTCGCGCTGCGCCGGATGGAAGGGATGCCGCGCCGCGTCCTGGACGCCGTCTTCTTCCTCCCGAGCGCGATGCCCTCGGTCTCGATCGGGCTCGGACTTCTCGTCGCCTTCAGCCGCCCGCCGATCCTCCTCAACGGGACGATCGCGATCGTCTTCGCCGCCCACTTCGTCCTCATCTCCGCCTTCACCTTCGGAGCCATCACGGCCGGGCTCGCGCGCCTCTCGCCGGACTACGAGCAGGTCGCGGCAAGCCTCGGCGCGCGGCCCATCTACCGTCTCCGCCGCGTGACGCTGCCGCTCGTCCTGCCCTACCTGATCGCCGCCTTCAGCCTGAGCTTCGCCCTCTCGATGGGCGAGCTCGGCGCCACGGTCATGGTCTATCCGCCCGGCTGGGTTACGATGCCGGTCCAGATCTTCGGGCTCAGCGACCGCGGCGACGTCTTCCATGCCGCCGCGCTCACCATCCTCCTCGCCGCAAGCACGCTCGCCGCCCTCGCGTCGGTCTCGCTCGTTCCGGCCCGGAGCGCCGCCCGCTGAAGGATGTCATGCACCCTGGTGAAGTGTCGAAAAGGGAAGGAAGAGTCTTCTTTTTCTGAAGAAAAAGAAGCAAAAAGACTTTTCCCCGTTTTCCGGACCACTGCCGCACCTCGGCACGCCGTCGGACGTTCGGAGTCCCGAGGTGGTGCCTGGTCCGGAAAACGGATAAAAGTTTTCTGGTTCTCTTTTTCAAAAGAGAACAGCCTTCGTGACTCATCGCGCGAAAGCACCTCGGAGGTTCATGACGCGCTCTGCCTCCGACCCTCGCCAATCGCCTCCTCGAGAATCGCAAGCGCGCGCAGAAGTTCCGATTCCGTAACGATCAGCGGCGGCGTCAAGGTGAGCACGTTGCCCATGGTCGTCTTGAAGGAAAGGCCCGCATCGAGCGCGCGGTAGAGCACCGTCTCGGCGAGCGCCGCGTCGGGTTCCTTGCTCGCGCGGTCCTTCACCAGCTCGATGCCGAGCAGCAGGCCCCGCCCGCGCACATCGCCGATCGCGGGCAGAAGCCGCTTCATCTCTGTCAAGCGTTCGAGCGCGATCTCGCCGAGCCGTGCGGCGCGCGCGACGAGATTTTCGTCCTCGATGATCTCGATCGTCGTCAGCGCGGCGCGCGCGGTGATCGGGTTCTTCTCGTGCGTATAGTGGCCGAACGCCCATTCGGCGCCGACATCGAGCCCGGGCCGCGCGATCACCGTCGCAATCGGCAGCATGCCGCCGCCGAGCGCCTTGCCGAGCACGATCATGTCCGGCACCACGCCGTCATGGTCACAGGCGAACATCCGCCCCGTACGGCCAAGCCCGGTCGGGATCTCGTCGAAAATCAGCAGCGCGCCGCGCCGGTCGCATGCCGCGCGCACCGCCTGCCAATAGCCGGGCGGCGGCACGTAGGGCACCGCGCGCGCAGGCTCGGCGATCACCGCCGCAACGTCGCCCTCGCGGGCGAGCACATACTCCACCATCGCGGCGCAGGCGGTGCGGCAGCGATCGAGGAACGGATGCCCGTCCTCGTCCACCGCATGGCCGTAGGGGCAGCGGTAGCAGGCGAAGGGGGCCACGTGCTGCGCGCCGGCAACCAGCGGTGCGGCGGGCCCGGCCCGGAACAGCGCCTCGCCGGAAAGGCTCGCGGCACCGATGCCGGCGCCGTGGAAGGAATCCCAGAATGAGAGGGTCTTGAAACGTCCGGTGGCGGCGCGCGCGACCTTCACCGCGACCTCCACCGCATCCGAGCCGCCGGTGGTGAAGAGCACCTTCGAGAGATCGCCCGGCGCGATCATGCCGAGCTTCTCCGCCAGCGCGACCGCCGGCTCGCAGGCATAGCGGCGCGGGGCAAACGGCAGCGCCTCCATCTGCTCGGCGATCGCGCGCTTGAGGCGCGGGTGGCCGTAGCCGATGTGATGGACGCCGTTGCCGTGGAAATCCATGTATCGGCGGCCGGCCGTGTCCTCGATCCAGATCCCCTCGGCGCGGGCGATCGCGTTGAGGCAGGGCGTGGAGACGGACTGGTGGAGGAAGGCGCGCGAATCGCGGGCCAGAAGCGCCCGCGCCGCGGGATCGAGCGCGCGTGCCTGCCAGGCGGCGCGGCGGCCGGTGAGGTTGGTGTCGCCCTCGGACTCCGCGTCCATGTCCTCTCGTAGCATCGCGGCCGGGCTCGTGGTCAAGCCGGGCGCCTCAACCTCGCCTCAACCTCGTCTCAACCTCTTGGGGGGCCTTGCCTTGGCCTTTCATCCTTTGCCCGGTAAATATCCGCCACGGCGGCCGGTGCAGCAGCGAAAGGAACGGCGATGAGCAGGACCTCGAACGAGCGCGAGCGGCAGCTCATGGAGGCGGCACGCCGCGTCCTGCCCGGCGGCAGCTTCGGCAACACCGCGCTCGATATCGTGATCGCCGAGGGCAGGGGCGGCCGCGTGCGGGACGTGAGCGGCAACGAATATGTCGATTACCTGCTCGGCTCGGGCCCGATGTTCCTGGGCCACGCACACCCCGAAGTGCTCGCCGCCGTGGCGGCGCAGCTTCCCAGGGGCAGCACTTTTTTCGCCCTGAGCGAGCCCGGCATCCGGCTCGCCGAGGCCATCGTCGAAGCCGTGCCGTGCGCCGAGAAGGTGCGCTTCGTCTCGAGCGGAACCGAGGCGGACGCCTACGCGATGCGTCTCGCCCGCGCTTTCCGCCGCCGCGACAAGATCCTCAAGTTCGAGGGCGGCTATCACGGCATGAGCGACTATTCGCTGATGAGCCTTGCCCCGAAGCGGCCGGGAAATTTCCCCCAGGCGGTGCCTGATTCGCCTGGCATTCCGGCCTCCGTGCGCGAGGAGATGCTGATCGCGCCGTTCAACGATGCCGCGCTCGCCGAGAGCCTGATCTTCGAGCATCGCGAGGAGCTCGCCGGCGTCATCGTCGAGCCGTTCCAGCGCCTGATCCCGCCGCAGCCCGGCTTCCTCGAGGCTTTGCGCAAGATCACCGCCGAGCTCGGCATCCCGCTCATTTTCGACGAGGTCGTGACCGGCTTCCGCTTCGCCTATGGCGGCGCGCAGGAGTATTACGGCGTCACCCCCGATATCTGCACGCTCGGCAAGATCATCGGCGGCGGCTTTCCCCTCGCCGCGATCGCCGGCCGCGCCGACATCATGGCCCATTTCGACCGCGCTTCTGTCGGCGACGAGCGATTCCTGGTCCAGATCGGCACGCTTTCGGGCAATCCCGTGGCGGCCACCGCCGGCCTTGCCTCGCTCGAGATCCTGAAACGCCCCGGCGCCTATGAGCGCGTCTTCGCCACTGGCCGCGCGCTGATGGAGGGCTTCTCGCGCACGATCGCCGCCGCCGGCGTGCCGGCGCAGGTGATCGGCGTGCCGCCGCTCTTCGATGTCGCCTTCTGCGCCGGCGAGGTCGCCGATTATCGCGGCTGGCTCGCTCAGGACGCGGAGACGCAGAAGCGCTTCAACCGGGCGCTGCTCGAGGCGGGGGTTCTCAAGGGCGAGAGCAAGTTCTACGTCTCCCTCGCGCACGACGCGGCCGATATACGCCATACGCTGGAGGCGTTTGCCCGTGCCATCGAGCAGGCGGCGGTGCGCGAGCCGGCCTGACCGCACTCTCCCCGGGGCAACGCGCCCCTTCGTTCCTGAACCGC
This sequence comes from Acetobacteraceae bacterium, assembly GCA_030037175.1. Lineage (GTDB taxonomy): Bacteria > Pseudomonadota > Alphaproteobacteria > Acetobacterales > Acetobacteraceae > JAKAWQ01. Next base: position 5,908 of record JASHRV010000405.1, on the reverse strand, counting down.
CGCGCCATCGCGGGAGGTCGGATGGGTTCGCTGCCGTTGGTGAGCTGCGTCATGCCGACCTACGGGCGGCCCGTCTTCGCCCTCCAGGCAGTGCGCTATTTCCTCCGCCAGGACTATCCCGCGCGCGAGCTCCTCATCCTCGATGACGGACCGGAAGGGCTCGCCGCCAGCCTGCCCGACGACCAACGCCTCCGCTATGTCCGCCTGCCGCGCCTGCCGATCGGCGGCAAGCGCAATATCGGCTGCGCGCTGGCCCGCGGCACGATCATCGCCCAATGGGACGACGATGACTGGTACGGCCCCGGCCGGCTCTCCGTGCAGGTTGCGCCGCTCCTTGCCGGCCAGGCCGACATCACCGGCATCCGCGGCACCATGGTCTTCGATCTCGAGCGCTGGCAGGCATGGACCTGCACGCCACGCCTGCACCGGCTGATGTACCGCCACGACGTCCATGGCGGAACGCTCGTCTATTTCCGCCATCTCTGGGAGAGCCGGGCCTGCTATCCGAACCGCTCGCTCGCCGAGGACGCCCGCTTCCTCTCCCGCCTCGTGCGCAGCGGCGCCCGCCTCGCTCCCATTCAGGAGGCGGGCCAGTTCGTCTATATCCGCCACGGCGCCAACACCTGGTCGTTCCGCTCCGGCCGCTTCCTCGATCCCCGCGGCTGGCGCTGCGTTCCCGGCGTGCCGCTGCCGGCGGAGGACAGGCCTTTCTACGTGGCCCTCGCCGCCGCACGGGCGGAGGACATCGCCGCGCGCCGCACCGCGCGCCGCACGATGGGGGCCGGGCCGCGCTTCTTCCGCGAGGCGATCAGCCGGATGATGGCAGCCGAGCCGGACCGCGGCTGAGAGCCCGTTCGATAATGCGGCTCCGGCCCGATCATGATCGGCCTCTTCCGTCTTGCCAGCCGGCGGCGCCGAGGCTACGTCCGATCGAACAACAACGGGCCCGCGCATGCCGTCTTCCCGCCTTGCCGTCGATATCGGCGGCACCTTCACTGACCTCGCCCTCGAGCATCTCGGCAAGCGCACCACCCTCAAGGTCCTGACCACGCCCGCCGCACCCGAAGAGGGCGTGATGACGGGCGTGCGCGCCATCCTCGCCATGGCAGGCGTGGCGCCGGAGGCGGTCGGTCTCGTCATCCACGGCACGACGCTTGCCACCAACGCGCTCATCGAGCGCAAGGGCGCCCGCACCGCGCTCATCACCACGGCCGGCTTCCGCGACGTGCTCACGATGCGCAACGAGAGCCGCTACGACCAGTACGACCTCAACCTCCTGCTCCCCGAGCCGCTGGTCCCGCGCCATCTTCGCCTGCCCGTGCCCGAGCGCATCGACCATGCGGGCGCGGTGCTCGCCCCGCTCGACGAGGAAGCGGTGCACGCCCTCATTCCGCTGCTCGCGCGCGAGAACGTGGAAAGCGTCGCCGTGGGCTTCCTCCATTCCTTCGTCAATCCGGCGCACGAGGCGCGCGTGGGCGAGATTCTCGCCGCCGCGCGGCCCGATCTCTTCGTTTCCCTCTCCTCGGAAGTCTCGCCCGAGATGCGGGAGTGGGAGCGCTTCTCCACCACGACGGCCAACGCCTATGTGCGGCCGCTGATGGCGCGCTATCTCGGCCGCCTCGAAGAGGGGCTGCGCACCCTGGGCCTCTCCGCGCCCATCTTCCTCATGCTTTCCGGCGGCGGCCTCACCACCGTCGAGACCGCCTGCCGCTTCCCGATCCGGCTGGTCGAATCCGGCCCGGCCGGCGGGGCGATTTTTTCCGCCCATATCGCCCGCGAGTCGGCGCTCGATCGCGTGCTCTCCTTCGACATGGGCGGGACGACGGCAAAAATCTGCCTGATCGACGATTTCCGCCCGCAGGCCGCAAAGAGCTTCGAGGTCGCGCGCGTCGGCCGCTTCCGCAAAGGCTCGGGCCTGCCCCTCTCGATCCCCGTGATCGAGATGGTGGAGATCGGCGCGGGCGGCGGCAGCCTTGCCCATGTCGATGCGATGGGGCGCATCGCGGTCGGGCCGGAAAGCGCGGGCGCCGATCCCGGCCCGGCCTCCTACGGCCGCGGCGGCACAAGCCCGGCCGTGACCGACGCCAACCTCCTGCTCGGCCGCTACGATCCCGCCCGCTTCGCCGGCGGCAAGCTGCCGCTCGACAGCGCCGCCGCGGCCGCCGCGCTGAGCCGGGCCGTGGCCGCGCCGCTCGGCCTCGCCACCGAGATGGCCGCCCTCGGCGTCGTCGAGATGGTGGACGAGAACATGGCCAATGCCGCCCGCGTGCACGCGATCGAGTCCGGCAAGACCTACGAGGGGCGCACGCTCATCGCCTTCGGCGGCGGCGGGCCCGTGCATGCCTGCCGGATCGCGGAGAAGCTCGGGATCCGCAGCATCCTCGTCCCGAGCGGCGCCGGCGTCGGCAGCGCCATCGGCTTCCTCCGCGCCCCGGTCGCCTACGAGCTTGTCCGCAGCCTCTACCAGCGCCTCTCGGCGTTCGACACGAACGCGGTCAACCATCTGCTCGCCGCCATGACGGAAGAGGCGGAGGCGGTCGTCGCCGCCGGCAGCTTCGGCGCCCGGCTGAGCGAGACCCGCACCGCCTTCATGCGCTATGTCGGCCAGGGCCACGAGATACCGGTGCCGGTGCCTCCGCGCGCGCTCGGGCCCGACGATGTCGCCGGCCTGCGCGCCGCCTACGATGCCGCATATGCGCGCTTCTACGATCGCCCGGTGCCCGGCTCGGATATCGAGGTGCTGAGCTTCTCCGTCATCGTCTCGACCGTTCCGGAGCCTCTCGCGCCGCCGGACGCTCACGCCCGCGGGGCCGCGCCGAACGGCGCCGCCGTCCCGCCCGACTTCCTCCAGAGCGTGCGCGACTCCGCCACCGGCGAAATCGCGGAATGGCCCGTCTTCGCGCGCACCGCGCTCCATCCCGGAAGCCGCATCGCCGGCCCCGCGATCATCGCCGAAGACGAAACCTCCACCCTCGTCGGCCCGGGCTGGAGCGTCGCGCTCAACGGCTTCGGCTATCTCGCACTCTCGCAGGAGGCTCAATGATGGCTGCGAACATCGTCGGGCTGGCCGAGATCCAGCGCCAGGTGATGTGGAACCGGCTGATCGCGGTCGTCGAGGAGCAGGCGCAGACGATGATCCGCACCGCCTTCTCGACCACGGTGCGCGAGGCGGGCGACCTCTCCGCCGGCATCTTCGATCTCGAGGGCCGGATGATGGCCCAGGCGGTCACCGGCACGCCCGGCCACGTCAACTCGATGATGGAAAGTGTGGGTCATTTCCTGAAGAAATTTCCGGCCGAGACGATGCGCCCGGGCGATCACTACATCACCAACGATCCCTGGCTCGGCACCGGGCATCTTCACGATCTCACCGTCGTCACGCCCGCCTTTCACGACGCCCGGATGGTCGGGCTCTTCGCCAACACCGCGCACGTGATCGATGTCGGCGGCCTCGGCATGGGGCCCGAGGGCCGCTCGGTGTTCGAGGAGGGGCTCTATATCCCGATCGTGAAATGCTTCGACGAGGGCAGGCCGAACGAAACCTTCTTCGATTTCGTCCGCGCCGGCACGCGGCTTCCGGTCGAGCTCGAGGGCGACATCTATTCGCTCTGCGCCTGCAACGATGCCGGCATCCGCCGCCTTGCCGAAATGATGGCGGAGTTCAGGCTCGAAGGGCTGGAGCCGCTCGCCGCCTTCATCTTCGAGAATTCCCGCCGCGCGACAGAGGCCGAGATCGCTCGTCTTCCTTCAGGAACCTTCTCCGCCGAGATCTGTTCCGACGGCTACGACGAGGAGGTCACGCTCAAGGCGGCGATGACGATTGGCAAGGTGGGCGGCAAGGACCGCATCACCGTCGATTATGCCGGCACGTCGCCCTGCTCGACGCGCGGCATCAATGTCCCGGCGGCCTATACGCGCGCCTATTCCTGCTTCGGCATAAAAGTCGTGGTGGCGCCCGAGATCCCCAACAACTGGGCGAGCCTCGCACCGTTCGAGATGCGCATCCCTCCGGGCTCGATCCTCGATGCGCCGCGTCCCTATCCGGTCTCGGTGCGCCACGTCATCGGCCATCTCCTGCCCGACCTGATGATGGGCTGCCTCTACCAGGCCGTCCCCGACCGCGTGACCGCCGAAGGCGCCTCCAGCCTCTGGAACCCGCCGCTCCGCGGCGGCGCCTCGGTCTCCGGCCCGCCGCGCGGCAACCGTCCGGCCTTGCCCGATTTCGAGATCATCACCTTCAACTCCGGCGGCACCGGCGCACGCCCCATGCGCGACGGCCTCGATGCGACGGCGTTTCCCTCCGGCGTGCGGACGATGGCGGTGGAAGCGACCGAGAACGTTGCCCCGATCGTCGTCTGGCGCAAGGAGCTTCGCCCGGATTCCGGCGGCGCCGGCCGCACACGCGGCGGAATGGGCCAGATCATGGAGATCGGCGCCAAGGACGATCTCGAATTCGCCTGCAACGCCATCTTCGATCGGGTGAAGCACCCGCCCAAGGGCCGCTCCGGCGGCAAGCAGGGCGCCGGCGGCCGGGTCGCGCTGAAATCGGGCAGGATCCTCCGCACCAAGGGCTTCCAGATCATTCCGGAAGGCGATCGCCTCATCCTCGAGCTGCCGGGCGGCGGCGGAATGGGCGATCCCGCCCTGCGCGCGCCCGCGGATGTCGCGCGCGACGTTCGTGACGGGTTGGTCTCGCCGGAGGCGGCGCGAACGCTCTACAAGGTCGTGGTCGGGCCGGACGGCGCGCTCGACCGGGCGGCGACAGAGGCGCTGCGCCACCCGCTGAAAACCTGAAGAGCTGAAACCAGGCTCTGAGCGGGAGGAACTGCGCGATGGTCGTCTCCGCCGATGTGCTCGGCACTCTCGCCCGCGTCAGCACCGCCACGATGACGAGCCTCCTGCTCGGTGCGCACGGCATGCGAAGCCGCACCGTCCAAGGCGTGCATTCGCTCGTGCCCGGGCATTGCCGTTTCGTGGGACCCGCGGTCACGCTGCGCTATGCGCCGGCGCGGGAAGATCTCGCTTCGCTGGCGGGCCTCGATCACGCCGACAATCCCGCGCGCGATCTCATCGATACGATGCCGAGCGGCAGCGTATTGATGATCGACATGCAGGGTTCCGTTGCCGGCGGCGCGCTCGGCGATATCCTCGTGGCACGCCTCATCGCGCGCGGCGCCGTCGGCGTGGTGGCGGACGGCGCGATGCGCGATGCCGGCCCGCTCGCCGCGATGACCATGCCGGTGTTCTGCCGCGGGGTCACGGCGCCGCCGAGCTTCAACGGGCTGCTCGCGGTCGAGGCCCAATGCCCCATCGGCTGCGGCGGCGTGCTGGTCTATCCCGGGGATATCGTCCACGCCGACGAGGACGGCGTCGTCGTCATCCCCCGCCATCTCGCCGCTTCGCTGGCCCGCGACGGGCTCGAGAAGGAAGAGCTGGAAGCCTGGATCAAGCACCGCGTCGAATCGGGGGCCTCCATCGTCGGGCTCTATCCGCCGGACGCGAAGGCGATCGCGGACTACCGCGCCGCGACCGGCAACGCTCCAAGCAAGCCCAGGCACTGACCAGGGGCTCCGCCCCTGGACCCCGCTGGGGCCGCGGGCCCCAGACCCCATCCGCTTTTGCGGCTGGTTGGCTGCCGCCCGGCGTCCCAGCCCTATGGCGCGATTGCCGGCGCGAGACGAGGCTTTGGTCGCCCTGATCCCTGCCGCCTCGGCGGCAGGGATCAGGGCGACCAAAGCCTCGTCTCGCGCCGATCATGCCCGCCCCCGATCATCCCGGGAGCCGGCACCGCCCGAGCGGCGGCCGACAGCGAATGGATTGCAAAGGCTCCGCCTTTGCCGGGTCCAGGGCGGAGCCCTGGCCTTTTTCAACACCCTGCTCTAAACGCGGGGGGTTCCCATCCCGCCAT
>JASHRV010000051.1 GCA_030037175.1 Acetobacteraceae bacterium | reverse complement strand
CGCCCGCATCGCCTCGCTCCTGCGCGGGTGCGATCTCATCGCGCTGCCCTACCGGCAGAGCGAGGATTCGGCCTCCGGCGCGCTCCGCGCCGCGCTCGCCTCGCTGGTGCCGGTCGCGGCCACCCGCGTGCCGCTCTTCGAGGAGGCGGGCGATGCGGTCGCCTGGCTCACCCCGGACAACCCGGAAACCCTCGCGGAAGAGCTTTCCGCCCTGCTCGCCGCGCCGGAACGCCGCCGCCTTCTCCAGGCCGAGGCCTCGGACTGGCTCGCCGCGCGGGACTGGGGCCGCACGGCGGAACGGCTGCACGGGATGGTCGCGGGCCTCGTCGCCACAAGCCGCGCCGAAACCGGTTTTTCTAACCCTTTGCCTTGAAACGGAATTTTGTCTTCCGCCTCTTCCGCCTCATATCAACCATTTGATTCCATTACATAATTTTTCCAAGCAGGCCCCCGTGGCGTCCAAACTGTCCAATCACGCCGACAGCGCCGATTGCCGCAGCACATCGATCGGCACCAGCGCCCCCGCTTGCTCGAAATGCCAGAAGAGCCAGCCATTGCACGAAGGCGCGTTCGTCACCGCCGCCCCCACCTGATGGATCGAGCCCCTATGGATCGAGCCCCTGGCTCCCGCCGCCTGCAACGTGCCGTCGGCGGCGACCGTCGCCGAGACCCGCCGGCTGCGGTCGTAGAGCAGGGTTCCCGGCGGCACCAGCCCGCGCTCGACCAGGGTCCCGAAAGGGATGCGCGGCGCCTCGCGCTTGGAGGGCGTGACCGCGATGCCGTCCGCCGGCAGCCGCCGCGTGCGCTTGAGCCGGGCCAGCGCCGCCTCGACATAGGCCGGGTGCCGCTCGATGCCGATGAAGTGCCGGCCGAGCCGCTTCGCCACCACCGCCGTGGTGCCGGTGCCGACAAAAGGGTCGAGCACCACCTCGCCCGGCAACGTGCAGGCGATCAGCACGCGGTGGAGCAGCGCCTCGGGCTTCTGCGTCGGGTGCAGCTTGAGCCCATGGGCGTTGCGCAGCCGCTCCTCGCCGGTGCAGAGCGGCAACAGCCAGTCGCTTCGCATCTGGATATCGTCATTGAGCGCCTTCATCGCCTGATAATTGAAGCGGTGACGCGAATCCCGCCCCCGCGCCGCCCAGATCAGCGTCTCATGGGCGTTGGTGAAGCGCCGGCCGCGAAAGTTCGGCATCGGGTTCGACTTGCGCCAGACCACGTCGTTGAGGATCCAGAACCCGAGGTCCTGCAGCGAGGCGCCGATGCGGAAGATGTTGTGATAGGCGCCGATCACCCAAAGCGTGCCGTCCTTGGCCAGGATGCGGCGGCATTCCCCGAGCCAGGCGGCCGTGAACTGGTCATAGTCCGCGAAATCGGTGAACCGGTCCCATTCCTCGTCCACCCCGTCCACGAGGCTGTCGTCCGGGCGGCGAAGCTCGCCCCGGAGCTGGAGGTTGTAGGGCGGGTCGGCGAAGACGCAGTCGATCGAGGCGGACGGCAGCATCCTGAGCAACTGGATGCAGTCGCCGAGCAGCACCTGATCGAGCGGCAGCTCATGGTCGATTGGCGGTTTCTCCAGCGGCACGGGTCGGGCCCCGATGCCGATATGGTGGTCGGGCGGCCCCGTGCCCGTCAACCGCCCATGGGATCGCCAAAGGTGGGATCGCCAAAGGTGGGCTCGCCAAACGCGCGCAAAAGACCGAACCCCATCCGGTGATGGCGGGTGGGGCCGAGCCGAAGAATGGCGTCCCGATGCGCTTGTGTCGGGTAGCCCGCATTCGCCTCCCAGCCATAGCCCGGGAAGCGCTGGGCGAGCCGGGCCATGGCGCGGTCGCGCAGCACCTTCGCCACGATCGAGGCGGCGGCGATCGAGAAGCTCCGCGCATCCCCAGCCACCACCGGGCGGGCAGGGCAGGGGAGTTTTGGGGCGACCGGCCCATCGATCAGCGCGAGGTCGGGCGGGGCGGGCAGTCGCGCCACGGCGCGGCACATCGCGAGCAGGCTCGCCCCCAGAATGTTGAGCGCCGCGATCTCGGCGACCGAGGCGGCGCCGACCCCGATTTCGATCGAGCCGAGGCCGAGCAGCCGCGCGAAAGCGGCCTCACGCGCGGCGCGCGTGAGGGCCTTCGAATCATCGATCAGGGGACGCAGCGCACGCGGCACGCCGGCACGGAACACCACCGCCGCGGCGAACACGGGGCCGGCGAGCGGACCGCGCCCGACTTCGTCCACGCCGGCGACCCGCCCACCCGACGCCTTCTCGAGGAGAAAGTCCGGCATGGGCGAAAGAACACCACCGGGCGACGATTCGCGCCATACGGGAGCACGCCGGCCCGGACGGTGAGCGTGCCTCTGCCTGTGGTACGGGCTGGGGTTCCGGCGAAATACGCCCGTGACGCCCGATGACGAGCTATGAATTCAGTTCCGGTTGGTTCAGCGGGAACATCTTTCTCTTCGGACACAACAACGGGTCGGACGGAGAATCCCCGCGACTTCGCCACGCCCGCGATCGATGCCTTCCTCGAGCTCGACGCCGAGGCGCTCGAAATTCTCCAACCTTGCCACCAGATTCGGGTTCGCAAGCGCGCGCATCCATAACTTCGGCGTGAGCGCCGGGCAAACGCCGCCGAGATGTCACAGGCGTCGAGAGAGGAAAACGGCGGCGAAGAACGCGCGGCGCGCGGCGGTTCGGGTTGTGGAGCCGGCAATGGAAAGCGGCCCGACGCCCCCAAGGATATGCTTATACAAATGTAACATAGAGCGCATAACGATTCGTAATGATACGAAATCAGTACGTTTCCTTGCCTCATTCCCCGGTTTCGACATTTACATGCGCATCGTCGTTAACCTATTGAAGTGACAACGAATTGTCCTTGCGCGTGCTAAGATTTCTTTGCTAGCGGTTGTGGTGACCCACCCTATCGTTCCGTGGTCAGAAGAGACGGAGGACGCCATTCGCACGCTCGTGCATTCCGAGCAGTCCCACGCGGGCATGGGCGCCTCTTTCCCGAGCGGTGCGGCATTGGTGCCCGGCACGACGACCGCCCGCATCGCACTTGTGGTACAGGGATTGTTCGAGCTTTCGGATTCGATCGGCTATGACTGCGTCGGCGAATACAAGCTGCTCCGCGAGCTGATCGCCGGGCGCGCCGAGATCAGGATCTTCGCCGAGAACATTCGCCCCACGAACTATCCCGACCTCTCCATTGAAAGTATCGACCGTCTCTGGCCCTGGGTGGAGAAGGAATCCTCCGCCACGGTCATCTACCATTATTGCGACGGGTGGGCGGCCTTCGAGGCGCGGTTCGTCGGGCTCAAATGCCGCCGCATCGTGCGTTGGCACAACAACACCCCGCCCTGGTTCCTTGCCCCCTATTCGATGGACTATACGGCCCGCAGCACCCGCGGCTTTCGCAACACGCTCAGGATCGCGGCGGTTGAAGCCGTCGAGTTCTGGGCCAACTCCTTCTTTTCCGCCCGTCAGCTCAGCTTTCTCGGGGTCGAGGAACGCCGGATCCGCGTCGTCTATCCCATCTCGCGCTTCCTCGCGGCGCGGGAGAAAGACGCGCCCGCGCCCGCGGAGGCCGCGCCCGCCCCATCGCACGAGCGGGACGAGACGATCCGTATCCTTTTCGTCGGCCGCATCTGCCCGCACAAGGGGCACAAGCACCTGGTCGCAACCTGCGCGGCACTGAAGCGCCTGGCCGACTGCAAGGTCGAACTCGTCATCGCCGGCCGACCCGACCCCGCGCTGCAGAGCTATCTCGACGATGTGCGCCGGCTCGCGCGCGATCTCTCGGTGCCGCTTCGCATCGCGGGCGAGGTGACGGAGGAAGCACTCCGCAGGCTTTACGCATCTGCGAGCGTCTTCCTCTGCCTTTCCGAGCATGAGGGATTCGGGCTTCCCGTCTTTGAGGCCATGCGCATGGGCGTGCCCGTCGTCGCATGGCGCTCCACAGCTGTGGGCGAGCTGCTGCGCTCCCACCCGCTTGCCATGGACTCGCTCGACTATTCCGGGCTCGCGCGGCGCGTACTTGCCGCCTGCGACCCGGCCTACCGCGGCCTCCTCGTGGCATGGCAGAAGAAGCATGTGCTCGGCGCCTACAATGCCGGGATCGTCGCCGGGCAGTTGCTCGCGGGCCTGAAACGGGCCGACGCCGCGCCCCGCCGAGGCGAGTCTGCCGGTGAGGACGTCCTGGAGCAGCCGCCTTTGC
>JASHRV010000404.1 GCA_030037175.1 Acetobacteraceae bacterium | reverse complement strand
GCTGCTTCCACTTCGCGACCGTCTTCGGGTTGATGCCGTACCGCTTGGCGAGCGCTCTCAGACTCTCTTGACTATGCTGTATCGCTCGACGGATCGCCTCCGTCGTGGTGGCGCTGCCGTGTAGAACCTGGCCCATAGTGCCTCCTTCCACGCGAGTGAAAAGACTGCACCATCAAACTCCGGGATCAAACACCTAGCAGCGCTTCTACAATCCTGCGTCACAACACCCATCTCGCTATGTAATTAGACCAAATAGGTTTTGCTGATCCGAATGCTGTCCTGCGGCTCTCGCGGGCCTGGTCCTTGTGCGCGAGGCGAGCATCTCTGCTGCTGGCCCGGCGAGGACTTCTCGGCTGAAGCTCCATGGGCCATCAGGCAGCGGGTGGGTGGCGTCGATTTCGCCGGCCTCGGCCGCGATGCGCAGCGTCTTCGGTGTGATGCCAACAAACTTGGCGGCCCTGCTGAGGTTCATGTGGGGCTCGGCCCCATCGGCAGCAGGCCGATGAACGGGTATGCGGTAGTTGGAACGCATCGCGGTGACGCGCTCGCGTGTCCACCGGTTGCCGTTCCCGGTCAGAAGCCCATTCCTGTTGAGAATGCCGGCGATCAGGTCGTCGCTCGCGATGAGGACGAGTTGGCGGACGGCGGCGATGATATCGGCGCTGGTGCTGTTGCGCTGGCCCCGGCGCCGTCTGGGTAACCGCAGTTCGGTGTGGACATCGCCCATCCAATGGATGACGAGCACGATCTCGGCAGCGGTGGCGTCGATATCGGCGATGACTTCGTGGATCACGGTGCGGACGATGCGCTTCTTCAAGCGCGCATCCGTTGTTGGCGCAGACCAGACCGCTTTGAGATCGGCAGCGAGGTCAGTGAGCGAGATCGGGGCGACGGTTTGCTGCGGGACAGTCTGGTCGTGTGCAGCAATCTTTGCCTCGACGCCGGCCACGGTGACGAGCGCGCGATTCCAACGGGCCTCCAGCTCTCCTGCGACCATCCGGTTTGCCGGGTCCGCGGCGTCGTATTGCCGAAAGGCGCGGTCGGCCGCGTAACGCGCTGCCTCGAGGTCGCGCACGAACGCGTCACGGACCTGATCGCGCCGTTTGCTGGCCTCGGCTTGCGCTGCGGTGGCAGCTTCAATGGCGGCCGGGCTGACCACGCCCAAGAGGGCCTCCTCAATGGCGTCGTCGACGCGCAGGCCGCCAAAGGCGATGCACCGCGGCTCGCCACTGTCGAGCCAGCCGCGCCAGCAGCTGTAGCGTGGGATATCGTGCTTGGCGCCGGTGTAGCGGAGGGTGAGCTTGCGGCCGCAGCGCCGGCAGCGGACGAGCCCGACCAACAGCGCGTCGCCATGCTTCGCCGCTCCGTGGTGGCGGCTCGTCGGGATGTTGTCGCTCACCATCCTGCGGATCGCCTCGGCCTGCTCCCAGATGAGGTCCCCTTCATGGCTGTTGGGCAGCAGCGCCAGCCATGTCTCGCGCGCCTTGCGTCGGCGCTTGGCGCCGAAGCATGCGCCTTCGTCGCCGGACGCGGCACCGGTCTTACCATAGGCATAGGCGCCGCCGTAAATTGGGTTCTCGATCATGCGGTTGATCGTGGCGTAGCTCGGCCGGCGCCAGCTCACCGCGCCGTTGGGCCAGCGCACGGGAAGATCGAGCCCATGCTCGTGGAACCACAGAAGAGCCTGCCGGGCGCTTCACAGCTCCGCGACCTTGTCGAAAACAAGCGTGATTGCCTCCTGGACACGACGGTCGGGATCCTTCTCGTATCGATCCCCCGCCTTCACGAAGCCGACCGGGGCGGCAACGACGAGTTCACCCCGGCGCGCTTTCTCGTAGCGGGCGGCAAGTGAGCGCTGGCGCAGGAGATCGAGCTCATATTCGTTGAGGCTGCCTTTGAGGCCGAGCAACAGCCGGTCGTTACCGAGCCGAGGCGCGTAGATGGCCTCTTGGTCGATCAGGACGGTGTCGACGACGCGGCATATCTCGATCAGCTGCTGCCAGTCACGGCTGTTCCGAGCAAAGCGCGAGACCTCGCGGGCGGCGACCGCACCCACCTTGCCGAGGCAAACCTCCGCCACCATCCGTTCGAACCCGGCACGGGCGACGCCACCGGCCGCCGAGCGGCCCAAATCGTCATCAATGGTCTCGATCGTTGACCAGCCCAGCGTAGCCAGACGATCGCGCATGGCATATTGCAGGGCGCCGCTTTCCCGATTGTGCAGAACCTGGTGGGCGGAGGACTGGCGCACATAGAGGATCGCCTTGCGCTCCAGATGATGCGGGCGAATCTTCTCAAGGCTCATGGCACGCCGCCTCGATTACTGTTGCGCTGTGGTTGTGGGCGTGATCCAGGATGAGGCGGGTTATCAGCGCGGTCAGTTCGGAACGTGGCGGAGACGGCAGCGCCTCCCACGCCGGGGTCCACCCCGCCGAGCTCCTTGTTGGTGGGCCGAACAGATCGAGCTGCTCGCTTGTCCGTGGCCGATAACGGTCGCGGCCCTCTCGCATGGCCCTATCTCCGACTCTGCTTCCGAGAGTCCGAGGGTGCGCCGGAGACCGACGCGTCCGCTAAGCCAGGGATCAGATACCGCCCAGCGGTGACGCCCTTCAGCAACGCCCGCAAGGCCTGGAGCGCGCCCACTGCTGCAACAGCTGCCCCGGCCAACCCCATTGGAGCGCAGACCGTTCGGTCGAACATCCAGGCCGGAAGTTCCAGACACCGACCTGATTGCTCATCGGCCAGGCAGCAGCGCAAAACGTCCGCGCCGCCCTTCCTGGTCACCTGATGGATACGGACAATCCTCCCAGCCCATGGATGCCAGGAATACGCGACCTCCCGTTCCTCGATCCCGTGGGTGTTCCGTCGTCTCGTTCTACAACACCATGCATCCGCACAGCTCTCTCAACGGTCGAACACCCGCGAGGCGGCTCAGCGAAGTTCGGGATGTGATCCCATCTCTCGACGCGGTCCACGTCGCTTACGATCCCAAGCGAGAGTGGATCCGCCCGCACGATTACCGATGGGACTCCGGACCCGCAAGGCCCGCCTGAGCTATGCAGACCCTACACATCATGAGTCTGACCCCGTTTCGCGACGGCTTCGGTCCAGTTGAAGCCAAGGCGACGGGTGATTTCGATGGCCGCTTTGCGCACATGCACTGCGCAGGAGGGATCGAAACGTGTTAACGGAACAATGAGAGTAATGGCGCCGACTAGCTTTTTGCCGTGTCCAAAGACCGGCGCGGAAATTCCCGCGAGATCCGGGACGCGATCCGCCCTCATGATCGCGACACCGTTCTTGCGCACCGTGTCGTAGACCGGCCCTGCGGCGCCTGAAAACGCCAGCAGCACACGCCCCCCGGCCCCCCGCTCGAGCGGCAGCAGATCGCCCGCATTGCCGTGCTCGCGCAGTGGATGCTGAGATTCCACGCGATAGAGGCACAGCCGGCGATCACCCTGGCGCACATGAAATGCCACGCTCTCCCCGGTTTTCGCCGCCAGGGTGCGCATAGCAGGCAGAACCACCTGCTCGATTGAGAAGGATGCCGTGAAAACCTCATTGAGACGAGTGATTTCGAGACCGAGAGAATAGCCTCCGTCTTCCTGCCGCTCGACCAGACCGAAATTCTGCAACGACGCAAGCAGGCGGAGTGTCGTGCTCTTCACGAGCCCGGTGCGCACGGCAAGTTCCGCGAGCGTCAGCGCGCCGTCGCCCTTGCGGAAAGCGCCAAGCACCATCAACGCCCGGTCGACGGAGTGCACGCCTCCGGCTTCGGCCGAGGAGCGAGAGGGCGGACGTACGGCATAGCGCGGCACGGCAGCTGAGAGTCCTTCTCTTGACGATCCAGCGGTTGGCGGGCAGCATCCGGATAATGAAATATAGTTCTATTAGATAGAACTATTGAGACCCGGAGGGAAGCCCTTTGCGGATACTGGTCAGCGAGGTCGGTCCGCGCGATGGGTTGCAGAGCCTGAAGCGCACCATGTCGACCGACGCCAAGCTGCGCTGGATTGCGGCGCTGGCAGAGTCCGGCCTGGCCGAGATCGAAGTCGGCTCATTCGTGCATCCGAAGCTCCTCCCGCAGATGGCGGACGCGGAAGCGGTGGTCGCGGCCGCGAGGCGGATTCCTGGCCTCTCGGTGCTCGCTCTCGCCCCGAACATGAAAGGGGTACAGCGCGCCGTCGCGGCGGGCGTTCATAAGATCACCATCCCGCTTTCGGCCTCTCAGAAGCACAGCATCGCGAACACCCGCATGACGTGCGAGCAGGCGATCGAGGAGGTCGGACGCATCTGCTGCTTCCGCGACGGGCTGCCCGGGGAAAATCGACCCGGAATCGAGATCGGCATCTCGGCGGCGTTTGGCTGTTCGATCGAGGGCGACGTCCCGGAGGACCGGGTATTCGAGATCGCCAACCGCCTTGCGAATTTGGGCGTCGACACGGTCGGGCTTTCGGATGGCACCGGCTATGCCAATCCGGCCCAGGTGAAGCGGATGTTCACGCGGCTGCGGCACGAACTCGGCGAGCGTGCGGGCGGGGCGCATTTGCACAATACGCGCGGCCAGGGGCTGGCTAATGTCGTCGCGGCGCTGGAGGCGGGCGTGACCACGTTCGACGCCTCGCAGGGCGGCCTCGGCGGCTGTCCCAACTCGCCGGGCGCCACTGGCAACATCGTGACCGAAGATCTGGTCTATCTGCTGGAGTCGATGGGGCTCGACACGGGCGTCGACCTCGACAAGCTGATGCAGGCACGGAGCATCCTGGCCGAGTCCCTGCCGGGGGAGATCCTGTACGGGCATGTGCCCGATTCCGGCGTCCGCAAGGGCTTCCGCTACGCCAATCCGAACGGGGTGCGTTCGACTGCTCTTTTGATCGCAGCCGAAGCCTGCGAAACCGCTGCATGAGCCAGACCGGTTTCCGGCCGCTGGACGGCCTCCGTGTCGTCGAGATGACACATATGGTGATGGGGCCATCCTGCGCCCTGATCCTCGCGGATCTGGGCGCCGAGGTGATCAAGGTCGAACCGCCGGGCAGGGGCGATCGCACCCGGCATCTGACAAGCACGGGCGCTGGGTTCTTCATCGGGTTCAATCGCAACAAGAAGAGTGTCACCCTCAATCTGAGCGTACCCGCAGGGCAGCGGGCAGTGCGCCGGCTGATCGAAAGTGCCGACGTAATGATTGAGAATTTCCGGCCGGGCGCACTGGCGGAGAAAGGGCTCGACTACGCATCGGTGTCGGTGGTCAATCCGCGCATCATCTATTGCTCGCTCAAAGGATTCCTGTCCGGGCCCTATGAGCGCCGCACGGCACTCGACGAGGTCGCGCAGATGATGAGCGGCCTCGCATACATGACCGGCCCGGTCGGTCGCCCTCTGCGGGCCGGCGCGCCGGTGAACGACATGATGGGCGGCACATTCGGCGCGCTAGCCGTTCTTGCCGCCCTGCGCCAACGCGAGTTGACCGGTCGCGGTCTGCATGTTCAGAGCGGCCTGTTCGAGAATGCGGCCTACCTTGTCTCTCCGCACATGATGCAGCATGCCGTGTCAGGCGTGGAGCCTGTGCCGATGTCGGCCGGCAAGCGCGCTTGGGGCGTGTACGACATCTTCGAATCCCGGGACGGCGTGAAGCTGTTCGTTGGCGTGGTGACCGAACGGCAGTGGGAAATCTTCACCCGCATGCTGAACGAGCAGGAGCTGCTCGACCCCGCCTATGCCACCAACAACGATCGTTCCCGTTCCCGGGAGACGCTGATACCGTTGGTCGGTCGTCTTCTGGCCAAGCGAGGCATCGAAGAGATCGAAGAATCCTGCGCCGCGGCTGGCTTGCCCTACGCACGCGTCATGAGGCCAAGCGAGCTGTTCGACGACCCGCATCTGAAGGCGGGGGCGGGCATGATCGGCATCGTCATGCCGGACGGGCGTGAGACCCGTGTCCCAGCCTTGCCGATGCAATTCGGTGAGGAACGGCTCGGGTTGCGTTTGCAGCCGCCCCGCATCGGGGAGCACAACAAGCCGATACTTGCCGAGCTTGGCCTGTCCGACGATGAGATCGCGGCCGCGTCTGCCGCTGCCGCCGAGTGAAGTGCGGGCAGCGTGTGCGTTGCCTTTGGAATGACGGTGCGGGATGCGCTGGAGGCCGAGACACGCATCTCAAATCCGCCTTGCTCGCCGCCTTCGTGCCGCTCGGAACTGCCGCGACGGTCTTCAGCCTCTGAAGCAGCGCTCCGATGGATTGACGAAGGTTATGTACGGTTATAGTGTCCTACGGATGTCCGAACAACCGAACATCACCGTACCCGGCGAAAAGCTTACCGACCTCGCCCAGGTCATCCGCAGCAAGAACGCGGGTCCGCTCCACGTCACGCTCGACGTGATGTTCCCCGACCGGCCCTCCTATGAGCGCGCCCGCCAATCGCCAGCCCTGGCGGCCGAGGCCATCGCCCGGCTCTACAAGGTCGAGCCTGCGTTCGTTTCGGTCATTCCCTACTCCGCTGCCCATGCCATCAAGGTTACGATCGACCGGCCGATCGTCGCCGGGACACCCGGCGATGCCGATGTCTATGGCGCCCAGCAGCACTTGCTCCTGCTCGGGATCGTCCTGTGAGCGCGACCGCCCGGCTTCTCGCGCAGGGCCTCGGCCCCGGCCGCCCGCTCCGCGTGCTCGCCGCCTCGGGCCAGCTCGGCTACGGCGTACCCGAAGCCGCGCTCAAGGCCGGTATTGCACGCGCGCCGCATTTTATCGGCTGTGACATGGGGTCCATCGATGTCGGGCCCTACTATCTCGGCGCGGGCAAACTCGCCACCACAGAGGTTGTCACCAAGCGCGATCTCAGGCTGGTGCTCAAGGCAGCGGTCGGGCTCGGCGTCCCGTTGCTGATCGGCACTGCCGGCACCGCCGGTGCCGCGCCGCATCTTGCCCGCACCCGCGCGTTCATTCACGAGATCGCGGAGGAAGAGGGACTCTCCTTCCGCATGGCGACGATCCACGCCGACATGCCGCGCGCGCTGCTTCGCGAGATGGCCGCGGCCGGCCGCACGCGCCCCCTCGGCCGCATTGCCGCGCTCGACCCCGCGACTATCGACAGGGCTGCACACATCGTCGGCCAGATGGGCACAGAAGCCTTCATTCGCGCGCTCCGCACCGAGCCCGATGTCATCCTCGCCGGCCGTGCATGCGATACGGCGATCTTCGCCGCCATCCCGCAGATGCTGGGCTATGCGCCTGGTCCCGCGACGCACATGGCGAAGATCATCGAGTGTACCTCCATCTGCTGCACGCCCGGCGGCCGCGACGCGATTCTCGGCACGCTGGAGAATGAGAGCTTTGTCCTCGAGAGCATGAATCCCGCCCGTGCAGCGACGCCGGTTTCCGTAGCGGCGCACAGCCTCTACGAGCAGGCCGACCCGCTTCACGTGCACGAGCCGGACGGCGCGGTTGATCTCTCCGCTGCGCGCTACGAGCGGCTGGATGATCGCCGTACCCGCGTCTCCGGCGCCACCTGGCAGCCAACGCTCCGCTCCACCATCAAAGTCGAGGGTGCGGAGTGGTGTGGCGAGCGCGCGGTGCTGCTGGCCGGCTCCTGCGATCCGCGAGTGATCGAGAACGCCGAGGCGATCATCCGCGGAGTCCGCGCCAATGTCGCCGACATCATGCCCCCGGATCCGGCGCGACCTTACGAGCTTTTCTTCCATGTCTACGGCAAAGGCGCGACGAGCCTCTTCGCTGCTGTCCCGGCTGCGGCGGAGGA
>JASHRV010000403.1 GCA_030037175.1 Acetobacteraceae bacterium | reverse complement strand
GATTCCTCCTCGTCGAGCTCCTCATCCTCCGCATCGACCGGATCGGCACCGGCCTCCTCGGCTTCCGCGAGATCCATCTCCTCGTCGGTCTCGCCCGCCGCCTCGAGCACCGTGGTCTCCTCCACCGCATCGACGATGACGGAGGCGGTGGCCTCCTCGGTCTCCTGCGCGGCGGTCGGGGCTGCCGTCTTCACCTGCGTCTTTACCTGTCCTTGGGCCTGCCCTTGGGCGTGCGCCTTGTCCTGGCCCTTCGGGGGCTGCTCGGTGCGGCGGGGGGCGGCCTTGACGGCGGCCGGCTGCGCCGACTGCCGCGCCGGTTCCCGCGCCGGCTCCCTGGGCGCGCCGCTGACCGACGCCTGCTTCACCTTGAGCGCCGCCGGCCGCGCGGGCGCAGCCTTCGCCGGCGGGTTGGTTTTCGCCTTGGTCTCGACCTGCTTCACGGCCACCGGCTTCGCCGGGGTCTTGCTCACATTCTTCACTCGGTTGCTCTTACTTGTGGGACGATGTGGCCTTGCCGGCGCCGCCTGACGACGCGACCCCGCAGACCGGGCAGAACCCTTCCTGGGCACTCCGCACCCCTTCCTTGGTCAGCACCCATTCATCGAGAGTTCCCGCCTCCGGGCACTCTCCCATCCTGGGATCCGGCTGATGGAAACCGGGACCATTGCCGGGCGCTTCGTCATGGCGCCGGAAATGTTCCTGTTTGCAAGGAATATAACACAAATGACGCGATTTGCCATGTGCCTTCTGGGCACAAGACACGCGATCCGTGCTTCTCTCGCCGTCCCGTGTCCCGCTTGTTACGGCTGACCGGGCTCGGGCGAGAAGAGCTTCGCCTTGTCGGGCTTGTCCTTCCACTCGTCGGCGTCCGCGGGCGGCGTTCCCTTGCGGGTGATGTTCGGCCACTCCGCCGAATAGCTCCGGTTGGCCTCGATCCACGCGGCGGCGCGGTCGTCGCTGTCCGGCACGATCGCCTCGACCGGGCATTCCGGCTCACAGACTCCGCAATCGATGCATTCGTCGGGGTGGATCACCAGCATATTCTCGCCGACATAAAAACAGTCGACGGGGCAGACCTCGACGCAATCCATGTATTTGCAGCGAATGCAGCTTTCTGTGACCACATAGGTCATTATTCGGTCTCCATCGGCCGGCCGCCCGGGTCGCGGCCGGGCTGTATGCCGGCTTCGTTCCTGCTCGGCAAGAGAGCGGGCACCTCCGGAACCTCCGTATAGAGCAGCGCTGCCGCGGCGGCAGGACCACGGCGCGCGGCAAGTCCGCGGATCGCCAGCACCCTGACCGCACGCCCGAGCGGCACGGTCAGCACGTCCCCCGGGCGCACCCGCGCATCGGGCTTCTCGGTCGGCCGGCGGTTGATCCGCACCCGGCCCTCGCGCACCAGATCGGCAGCCCGCGCACGGCTCTTCACCAGCCGCGCGCACCAGAGCCAGGCGTCCAGGCGCTGCTGCTCCAGAGGGGGCGGCTTCATCACCCCATCGTCATCGCCCCATGATCATCGGCCCAAGGTCATCGACGATGCAGCACCGCAAGCGAGGCGAAGGGCCCCGCAGCGGGCGCGGCAGCCGTTTCCCCTGTTGTCCCCGCCGATATCCCCGCCGCCGGCCGGCGCCGCTGGGCGATCATCGGCGCGGCCTCGCCCGCCTGCGGCAGCAGCCTGAAGCCGAGCCCGCGCAGCACCGCCGGCAGCTCGGCCGCCTTCACCCCGAGCCGTGGCCCGAGCAGGGACGGCAGGGGGACCGGCTGGCGCCGGGTCGCCACCACCAGCTCGGCCGCCACCCGCTCCGCGACGTCGAGCCGGATGCCGACCGGCCCCGCCATCATCCAGCCCATCGCGGCGGCGAAGCCCGCCGCCTCTTTGTCCCCGCCTCGCCAAACGATGCTGCCCGGCGCCGGCAGCGCCGGCACTTCCGCCCGCCCCTCGGCCAGCGCCCACAGCAGCGCCCTGAGCCTGAGCGCCGCCGGCTTGAGCAGGGCCGGCATGAAGAGGGCGAAGCGCCCCGCCTTCACGCCCACAGCCCTCATCCTGCCGCGCAGCGCAGGGGAAAAAAGCGCCGGCCCGGGCACCACCCCGAGCCCTTCCGCGAGCCTGTGCATCGGCCCGCGCAACGCCGTCTCGCCCTCCGCTGCCGCCATCGCCGCGAAGAGCGGCCCGAGATCGGCGCGCACCAGCGCATCGAGGAAATTCTGCAGCCGGACCCGCACCCGCTCGCGCGCCGGCCCGTCGAGGAACTCGCTCGCCAGCACGTGAACGAGCGGGCGGAGCGCGCTCGATCCCCGTCTCAGCCGCGCCACCGGCACCCCCTGCCAAAGCAGGCCCGTGCCGGCGAGCGAGAATTCGGTATCGAGCGCCGCCTCGAGCGCCGCGACCCGCCGCGGCATCTCCGCGTACAGCGCCCGCCGCGCCGCCCTCAGCACCAGCCGCCGGTCCGCGCCCGTCGCCTCCGGATCGGGGCGGAAGGAGAACCCGCCCACCACGCCCACCATGTGCCCCTCGACGATCACCTCGCCCCTGCGCGTCACCGCCGCGAGCAGGTTCGCCGCCTTGCCCTGCTCGAGCTGGCGCAGCAGCACGGCGGAGCGCCGATCGACGAACCGGCTCATCAACCGCTCGTGAAGCGCCTCGGAAAGCAGATCCTCGGTCTCCCGCGCCCACCCCTGCCAGTGCGCCGCGTCCTCGAGCCAGTCCGCCCGCTGCGCCACGTACGACCAGACCCGGATCCCGGCGAGACGCTGCATCAGCGTGTCGATATCGCCCTCGGGGCGCGCCAGCGCGCCGATCTCGCCCGCGATCCAGGCGGTCGGCAGCCGGCCCTGCCGCACCAGATGGCCGAACACGCGCGCCACCAGCCGCGCATGCGTGTCCCCTTCCAGCTTGCGGAAATCCGGGATCTGGCAGGCCGCCCAAAGCCGCCGCACCTCGTCCGGCCCCGCCGCAAGGCGCGTCACCTCGGCATCGTGCGCGAGCGCGGCCAGCGTGGCGACATCGGAGGCGTCCGCCCCGCGCCGGAGCCAGGGGCGCGGCGGCGGCGCGGCAAGGCTCGCGAGCAGCCGGGGGATCGAGGCGAAATCGAGCTCGGCGTTGCGCCAGCAAAGCTGCGAAAGGGCCGGGAACCGGTGCGCCTCCATCGCCTCCACCGTCTCCTCCGCAAGCGGCGGGGAGGCGGCGGTGGTGCCGAAGCTGCCGTCGCGCATCCCCCGCCCGGCGCGCCCCGCGATCTGCGCGAGCTCCGCCGCCTGCAAGGGCCGCTGGCGATGGCCGTCGAATTTTCCGAGTGCCGCGAAGGCGACGTGATCGACATCCATGTTGAGGCCCATGCCGATGGCGTCCGTCGCCACCAGGAAATCGACCTCCTTTTCCTGATAGAGCGCCACCTGCGCGTTGCGCGTGCGCGGGCTGAGCCGCCCCATCACCACCGCGGCACCCCCGCGCCTTCGCCGGATCAGCTCGGCGATCGCATAGACCTCGGCGGCGCTGAAGGCGACCACGGCCGTCCGCGGCGGCAGGCGCGACAGCTTTGCCGGCCCGGCATGGGCGAGCGTGGAAAGCCGCGGCCGGGTCTCGATCTCGGCTTCCGGCACCAGCCGCGCGAGCAGCGGGCGGATCGTCTCGGCGCCGAGGAACAGGGTCTCCTCGGCCCCGCGCGCCGCGATCAGCCGCTCGGTGAAGACATGCCCGCGATCCGGATCGGCCGCGAGCTGAACCTCGTCCACCGCGACGAACGCGGCCTGGCGCTCGAGCGGCATCGCCTCCACGGTGCAGGAGAACCAGCGCGCGCCCGGCGGGCAGATCTTCTCCTCGCCCGTGATCAGCGCCACCTGGCCCGGGCCCTTGGCCGCGACCATCCGCTCGTAATTCTCCCGCGCGAGCAGGCGGAGCGGGAAGCCGATGATGCCGGAGCCGTGCCCCAGCATCCTCTCGACGGCAAGGCGGGTCTTGCCGGTATTGGTCGGCCCGAGCACCGCCCGCACCCGGGAGGAATCGCTCCTCATGGCAAGATGTTCGGGGCCCGCGTCCCCATTTGCAAGCCTGGCCCATTTGCAAGCCTGCTTCGCCCGCTTCGCGCCCGATTGAATCAGGACCGCGCCGGAGGCATATCGCGGCCCGCGGGCAAAGAGAGGGAGAGAGAGGAAAGACCATGGACGAAGCGACGGCCAGCGCGCAGCAGACCGCAGAGCAGCCAGGGAAGGAACCGCCGGGAGAGCGTCACGAGTTCGGCGCCGAGGTCGGCCGGCTCCTCGATCTCGTCGTCCACGCCCTTTATTCCGAGCGCGAGATCTTTCTTCGCGAGCTCGTCGCCAACGCCGCCGACGCGATCGACCGCCGCCGCTTCCTCGCCCTCACCGATCCCGCGATGGCCCTGCCCCCGGACGCAAAGGTGCGCATCCTGCCCGACAGGCCCGGCCGCGCGCTCATCATCGCCGATGACGGCATCGGCATGGGCCGCGACGAGCTCGCCAGCCAGCTCGGCACCATCGCCCGCTCCGGCACCCGCGCCTTCGGCGAGGAGCTCGCGAGCGCCAGGCCCGAGGACCGCCCGAGCCTGATCGGCCAGTTCGGCGTCGGCTTCTATTCCGCCTTCATGGTCGCCGAGCGCGTCGAGGTCGTCTCCCGCCGCCCCGACGGCAGCGAGGCCTGGCTCTGGTCCTCCGACGGCTCCGGCTACACCCTCGCGCCCGCAACCCGCGAAACGGACCGCGAATCCCCGGGCACCTCCGTCACGCTCTTTCTCAAGCCCGACGCCGAGGAATTCCTCGATCCCGTCATCCTCGAGACGATCGTCCGCAAATGGGCGGACCACATCACGGTGCCGATCACCATCGCCCGCGACGGCAAGGACCTGCCCGCGAACGAAGGCACCGCCCTCTGGCGCAAGCCGCGCGCGGAGATCTCCGAGCAATCCTACAACGAATTCTACCGCCATCTCGGCCATCTCTTCGACACGCCGGCCGCCGTCATCCATTGGCATGCCGAGGGCGCGCTCGATTTTTCATCGCTCCTCTTCATTCCGGGCAGCCGCCCGATGGATCTCTTCGAGCAGGACCGCCACGCCCATGTGCGCCTGCATGTCCGGCGCATGTTCATCACCGACCAGGCGGATCTCCTGCCCCCTTGGCTCCGCTTCATTCAGGGCGTCGTCGATACCGAGGACCTCCCGCTCAACGTTTCGCGCGAGATGCTGCAGGCGACGCCGGTGCTCGCGCGCATCCGCAAGGCGCTCGTCAACCGCGTGCTGACCGAGCTCAAGACCCGCGCGAAGGACCCGGCCGAATACGAAAAGATCTGGGAGAATTTCGGCCCGGTGCTGAAGGAGGGCGTCTGGGACGACGACGAGCACCGCAAGGAGATCGCTTCCCTTCTCCGCTTCCGCTCCTCCGCATCCAATAGTCTCGTTTCTCTCGCGGACTATGTCGCCCGCAGGCAGCCCGGCCAGGAGGCGATCTACATCCTGCGCGGCGACGATCCCGCCCAGCTCGCGAGCTCCCCGCAGCTCGAAGGCTTTCGCGCCCGCAAGCTCGAGGTGCTGCTGCTCGCCGACCCGATCGACGCCTTCTGGCCCGACCGGCTCGACGACTATGAGGGGATGAAGATCCGCAGCATCACCCAGGCGGCAGCGGATCTGGAAAAATTCCCCCTCGAGAACGAGCCCGCCCCCGCCGACACCGAGCTCCTCACCGCGCGGCTCAAATCCGCGCTCGGGGACGCGGTCAGCGCGGTCCGCCCGACCACGCGGCTCGTCGAAAGCGCGGTCGCCCTCGCCGCCGCCGACAAAGGCCCCGATCTTCATCTCCAGCGCCTGATGCGCCGTTCGGGCCGGCCGATGCCCGCCGCCGCCCCGGTGCTGGAGATCAATCCGCGCCATCCGCTCATCCAGGCCCTCGCCGCGAGCAAGGGTGCCCTCGACGAGCAGGCGGCGCTGCTGCTCGATCTCGCCCGCGTCCAGGAGGGCGATCCGCCCGCCGATCCCTCCCGCTTCGCCCGCCGCGTCGCCGCGGCCCTTGCCGCCACCCTCGCCGCCTCTCCCACCGGCTCTGCCCCCGGCTCTCCCCCCGGCTCTCCCCCGGGGTCCGCCGCGTGAGCCCGCCCGACCGGCTCGCCGGCTGCCTCGTCGATCCCGCCTCGCCCGAAGCCGCCGCTTCCTTCCCCCTCACGGCGCTCCGCCCGGCCGCGCTCCCCGCCTTCCTCAGCTCCCATCCTCAGGCGGATTTCCTCCGCCGCACCGGCTTCGCCGCCCGCCCGGGCGAGCTCGCGCTCGGTCCTGCCGCCGCCCCGTCCGGGAACGGCCTCTTCGCGGTGCTCGGCCTCGGCGATGATTTTTCTCCCTTCGCCTATGGCGGACTTGCGACGGCGCTCCCCGAGGCCACCACCTGGCATTTGGAAGCCGGACAACCGGAACAAGCGCAACCAGGGCAGGAATCCGACCACGAAACCGCCACCCTCGGTTTCGTGCTCGGCGCGTATCATTACGAAGAATTCATGAAATCACGCCGGGCGCCCGCCCGCCTCGTCCTTCCCGAGCCCGCGCCCGCCGCCGCGCTCGCCGCCGCCGAGGCGACCTTCCTCGCCCGCGACCTCATCAACACCCCGGCCAATCTTCTCGGCCCCGCCGAGCTCGCCGATGCCGCCCGCCGCCTCGCCGCTGCCTTCGGCGCCTCCGCCACCTTCACCGAGGGGGCACCGCTCGCCGCCCGCTATCCCGCCATCGCAGCCGTGGGCGCCGGCTCCGCCCGCCCGCCCGTCGTGGTGCATATCGCGTGGTCAGGCAGCGAAGCGATGGCGAACGCGCCGCTCCTCGCCCTCTGCGGCAAGGGCGTCTGCTTCGACACCGGCGGCCTCGACCTCAAGCCCTCGGCGGGAATGTTGCGGATGAAGAAGGACATGGGCGGTGCCGCCGTCGCGCTCGGGCTCGCCCGGATGGTGATGGCGGCGGACCTTCCCGTCCGCCTCTCGGTCCGGCTCGGCTGTGTCGAGAACAGCGTTTCCGGTACCGCCATGCGCCCGCTCGACATCATCCGCACCCGCCACGGCCTCTCCGTCGAGGTCGGCAACACGGATGCCGAAGGCCGCCTCGTGCTCTGCGACCTCCTCGCCGAGGCGGCCGCGGAGAACCCCGCCCTTCTTCTCGATTTCGCGACCCTGACCGGCGCCGCCCGCGCCGCCCTCGGCCCCGATCTTCCGGCCCTCTTCTGCTCCGACGATGCCTGGGCCGAGCGCATCCTCGCCGCCGGCCGCGCGACGCATGATCCGCTCTGGCGCCTGCCGCTTTGGGACGGCTATGCGGGCTGGCTCGAAAGCCCGATCGCCGATCTCAACACCGTCTCATCGAAGCCCTTTGCCGGAGCGGTGGTCGCCGCGCTCTTCCTCCGCCGCTTCGTCGCCCCCTCGGTGCCCTGGGCCCATATCGATCTCTATGCCTGGAACGACGAGACGAGGCCGGGCCGCCCGCGCGGGGGGGAGGCGCAGGCCATGCGCGCCGCGTTCGCAGCGGTTGCGCAACATTTTGTTTAATTACGACAGATTTCGCGCACGGATATTGCATTGTCGAATGTTCAGAAATGCGATTTCGGCGTACAGGGCTTCACGGCGACACAAGCTCTTGCAACGTCTAGCGAACGGCGTGCCAAATGAGTCGGGAATTGGAACAGGAACGGAACATCCTGGTGAGGAACATTGATGAAATTAAATCACTCCGCCACTGCAATTGACGCCCTCTTTTCCCTATAGATTCCTTTGAGAGCGGGCTTGATGCCCTGAGAGCGATTCGCGGTTGACCGAACGGAGCTTTGCATCGGCGCCCCCGAACGGGGGCTGGCCCAACAGGATTTCATCCATTTGGGCAAGCCTGCCGGGCGCGCCGACAAGGCGGGACGATCCGTCGCGATTCGCTCGACCAATGAACCGGAGCATGTTCTTGAATGCCGGACAGGCTTCGTTGCTGAAGCGTGCCGCACCCATTGCGGCCTACGAATGAAATGAAAGGAATAACGATGGCGAGTCCCTCCAATGCCGATCAGCTGCTCGGCATCCTGCGTGAGACCGTGGTTGCCCTGGTGCGCCGTGACGGGCCCGATCTTTCCGCGCGTCAGCTCGGGGTTTTTCTCACCTGCTATCTGCAGGACGGCGCTCACACGGTCCGCGGCCTCGCCGCCGAGCTCGATGTCTCGAAGCCGGCGATCACCCGCGCCCTCGACCGCCTCGGCGAGCTCGATCTCGCGCGCCGCAAGGTCGATCCTTCGGACCGCCGCAGCGTGATCGTCCAGCGCACCCTCAAGGGCGCGGCCTTCCTGCGCGACCTCCGCTCGGTGCTTAGCGAGGCCTCTCAGCACGCGCGGAAGAACGGCTATCACGGCGAGCAGCGCCGCGCCGCCGGCTGAACCGGCCGAACGCGAGACGTCTCTTATCTTCCCTCTCCGCCCTCCCGGGGGCGGAGAGGGAAAGGTATGAGCGTCCTTCCACCCGAAGCCGAGCGGGGGCGCAAAATCACCGCATCCCCCGGCAAGCCCGAAGCCAGGCCCCGAAGCCAGCCCCCCGGGGCCAAGCCCCGAAGCCAAGCTATGAGGAAATAGGGGATCGGCCCTGCAAGGGCCTCTCCCAGCGTATTCTTGCGCTGCGGCCGGGCGCTTCGCTATCGCTTGGCGCTCGTCCATCCTGCGCCTGCTCTTTGTCGCTCTCGCGGAGAAGAAAGATGCCCTACAGGGTCGCGGTCGTCGGCGCCACCGGTGCGGTCGGACGCGAAATGCTGAAAATCCTCACCGAGCGGCGCTTCCCGGTCTCGGAGGTCGCCGCCCTCGCCTCCGGCCGCTCGGCCGGCAGCGAGGTCTCGTTCGGCGAGGACGATATCCTCAAGGTCCAGTCGCTGGAAAAATTCGATTTCCGCGGCTTCGACATCGCCCTCTTCAGCCCCGGCGCCTCGGTCTCCGCCGTCCATGCCCCGCGTGCCGCCTCCGCCGGCTGCGTCGTCATCGACAACACGAGCCATTTCCGCATGGAGCCTGACGTCCCGCTCGTCGTTCCGGAAGTGAACCCGGACGCGCTGGCAAAATTCTCCCGCCGCAACATCATCGCCAACCCGAACTGCAGCACCATCCAGATGGTCGTGGCGCTGAAGCCGTTGCATGATCGTTTCGGGGTCAGGCGCGTCGTCGTCGCCACCTACCAGTCCGTCTCCGGCGCCGGCAAGGACGCGATGGACGAGCTCTTCAACCACACCCGCGCCATCTATGTCCACGAATCGGAAAAACCCCAGCAATTCACCAAGGAAATCGCCTTCAACGTGATTCCCCACATCGACCGCTTCATGGAGGACGGCTCGACCAAGGAGGAATGGAAGATGGCGGTCGAGACGCGGAAAATCCTCGACCCCGACATCGCCGTCATCGCGACTTGCGTCCGCGTGCCCGTCTTCATCAGCCACGGCGAGGCGGTGCATGTCGAGTTCGCGAGCCCCGTCTCCGTCGCCGAGGCCCGCGCCGCGCTGCGCGGCGCCCCCGGCATCAGCCTCGTCGATGCGCGGGAGGATGGCGGCTACATCACCCCGCTCGAAGCCACCGGGGAGGACGCGGTCTTCGTCAGCCGCATCCGCAAGGACCCGAGCGTGCCGAACGGCCTCGCCTTCTGGTGCGTCTCCGACAATCTCCGCAAGGGCGCAGCCCTCAACGCGGTCCAGATCGCCGAGACGCTTCTCACCCGCCGGCTTCTCGCCGCCCCCCACGGCCGTCCCGCCGCCGCCTGATCCAGGATCCAGGGGGCTCCGCCCCCTTGGAACCCCCCGCCAGGGTCCGGGACCCTGGACGGGTTCCCAACGCGCAATGCGCGTTGGGTGCCCTTTCGCCAATCCATCACGCATCGCTGCGCGATCAGAACAAATAGAGCGCCGCCCGGACCAAGCATCGTCCAAGTATAGAGCGGCGCCTCTATACAACTACGAAATTTGTTGTACCTGACTGCAAATCATCGAAGCTTCACGCCGCTGTCACCAGCCTATCGCCCGACTGGCCTACATCCCCCCGCGACTGCCACCGACACGCAAGCGGGGATCATGATGTCTCAGGCTTCGGCCTTCTCTGCCATCGACGAGCAGACGTTCAAGGCGTTCCACTGGCGCGCCATCGTCACCACCGGCCTCGGCGTCTTCTGCGACGGGTACGACCTCTCCTCCATCGGGATTGTCCTGCCGCTCGTCCTCGCCTCCTTCGGCATCGCCAAAATCAGCGGCATCGATGCCGGCCTGCTCGCCGGCTCGGCGCTGGTCGGCGCCGCCGTCGGCGCGCTGATCTTCGGCCTGCTCGGCCAGAAGGGCCGCAAGCGCTTCTACGGCCTCGACGTCGCGCTGATGGGCATCATGGCCGTCGCCCAGGCCTTCGCCCCGAACCTCGAATGGCTGATCGCGATCCGCTTCGTCCTCGGCATCGGCATCGGCGCCGACTACGTGCTCTCGCCCACGATCATGGCCGAGCACGCCAACCGCGCCGACCGCGGCCGCACGCTCGGCATCGGCTTCGGCCTGATGTGGCCGCTCGGCGCCTTCACCGCCGCCCTGCTCAACCTCGTCCTCGCGGGCCTCGGGGTTTCGCACGATCTGCAGTGGCGCCTCGTGCTCGCCGCCGGCGCCATCCCCGCCTTCTCGGTCCTCTATCTCCGCCGCCGCATGCCGGAGACGGCGCGCTATCTCGCCCGCCTCGCCGCGGATCCAGGGGCCGCGATCGATGTCATCCGCTCCATCAGCGGCCACACGGTCTCCCCGCCCGCGGAGGATCGGCGCCCCTTCGGCCAGGTCTTCGCCCAGCATGCGCGGCTCATCTTCTCCGCCGCCCTGCTCTGGCTCCTCTACGATGTGGTCAGCTATTCGGGCACCCTGTTCGGCCCGTCGCTGATCGCCAAAGGCCTCGGCATGGGGCCGATCGAATTCGCGCTGCTCACGATCGGCGTCTTCCAGATCCCGAGCGCCCTCTTCTACGCCCTCCACGTGCTCGACAAGGTGGGCCGGAAGCCGCTGCAGGTCTGGGGCCTCATCGGGTCGGCGGTCATGCTCGTCATCTTCGCCATGATGAGGCAATCGCTCGGGACGATGCCGCTCATCGCCTTCCTCGTCTTCGGCCTCTACAACGTGGCGATCGCCGGCGGTTCGGCCGTCAGCGGCGCCGGCATCCTCGGTGTCGAGCTCAGCCCGACCCGCATCCGCACCGTCGGCCAAAGCATCACCGTCGTCGGCGGACGCATCGGCGCCTCGACCACGGCCTTCCTCTTCCCGCTGCTCTTCGCGAGCATCGGCGAGGTCGGCGTCATCATGCTGCTCGCCGCCGTCGCCCTGCTCTGCGCCGTGCTCACCCAAACGCTCCTTCCGGAGACCGCGCGCGTCTCCCTCGAAACCCTGAACGACGAGGACCTCGTCCGCGTGCCCGCCGCCGTCGGCGACTGAATGAGCAGCGCCTCTGTCCGGACCCCCGGGCCGGACCCCCGGGCCGGACCCCCGGGCCGGCCCCCCGGACAGAGGCGCCGACCCCTTGCCCCGCCCCTCCGTCCATGTCGCTACTGCCCCCGTCACCAACCAGGGCAGGCACGAGATGGAACCGCAATGGCTCGCCTGGGCGCGGGAGGTCCAGGCCATCGCCCAGTCCGGCCTCGCCTTCACCCGCGACATCTACGACCGCGAGCGCTACGAGCGCCTCCGCGCCCTCGCCGCTCAAATGATGGCCGCCATCGGCGGCGCCGACCCCGCCCCGCCTTGGTCGAGCTTGGTCGAAGCCCTCTTCGCCGCCGAATCCGGCTACGCGACACCGAAAATCGATGTCCGCGCCGCCATCGTCCGCGACGGGAAAATCCTCCTCGTGCAGGAACGCGCCGACGAAGGACGCTGGACGCTCCCCGGCGGCTGGGCGGACGTGAACCGCTCGCCGAGCGAGGCGGTCATCACCGAAGTGCGCGAGGAGGCGGGTCTGGAGGTCCGCCCCACCAAGCTCGCCGCCCTCTACGACCGCCGCCTCCATCCGCACCCGCCCTTCCCGTTCCACATCTACAAGCTCTTCTTCCTCTGCGAGATCACCGGCGGGGCGCCCGCGCCCGGCATGGAAACCGCGGGCGTGGACTTCTTTTCCCCGGACTCGCTCCCCGAGCTCTCCACGGGCCGCGTGCTCGCCTCCCAGATCGCGCGCATGCTCGCCCATCACGCCGATCCCGACCTGCCGACCGACTTCGATTGAATACCGGCCTCGATTGAACGGGGGCGCTCAGGAAAGTGCGGCGAGATCGGCGCGCAGCGCGTCGGCCCGCCCCTCAGGCAGCTTCCGCTCCATCGCCGCATGCTCCCGCCGCCAGATCGGCACCGCACGGACGAGCAGGCTCCGCCCGGAAGGCGTGAGCACGAGAAGCCGGCTCCGCCTGTCCGCTTCGTCCACCAACCCCTTCACCAATCCACGCCGCTCGAGCGGCTTGAGATTGGCCGTGAGCGTCGTGCGGTCCATCCCCAGGAGCGCCGCGACGCTCTTGATGCCCGCCGGCTCCGGCCGGTTGAGCGACATCAGCAAGGAGAACTGCCCGTTGGTCAGCCCGAGCGGCCGCAGCGCCTCGTCGAAACGCCGCGCCATCGCGCGCGCCGCCCGCTGGACGAAAAGGCAAAGGCAGGTATCGCGCACCTCGATCGTGAGCGAGAACGGCAGCTCGGCGCGATTTGACATGGGCGAATAATGTTGATATCAACGTAATTGTCAATCAGCCGGCCATCCCAGCAACCGAAGAGAGGAAGCGCGCAATGCAGGTGCAGCCCTATCTGTTCCTCGATGGAAGCTGCGAGGAGGCGATCGCATTCTACCGCGCCGCCATCGGGGCCGAGGTCGCGATGCTCCTGCGCTACAAGGACCATCCCGGCCCCGAGGAGGAGCGCATGGTCCCGCCCGGGTCCGGCGAGAAGGTGATGCACGCGGCCATCCGCATTGGCGAGACGACGATCTTCGCCTCCGACGGGCGCTGCCTCGGCCAGCCGAGCTTCCAGGGCTTCGCGCTCTCCCTCACGGTGCACGACGTTGCCGAGGCGGAGCGCGCCTTCGCCGCGCTCTCCGATCAGGGCAAGGTGACCATGCCGCTCGCCAAAACCTTCTTCTCCCCGAGCTTCGGCATGCTCACCGACCGCTTCGGCGTCTCCTGGATGGTCCTCGTCGCGCCCTAGAGAAGGATGCGTTCGCTCTCGCTCACGTATCCCGCTCTCGCCTTTGTTTTCCCCGCGTGATCAAACGCCTTCGGTTTTCCCACCTCCGCCGATCACGCTTTGAAGCCCGCCCGCCCTCGTCTGTGGACTTTTGCGCCGCCGTAACGCAATGCCTTCATCGCGGCGAGCTTTGGCCATATTGGGAACCCAGCACGCTCCGACCTAGTGGCGCCAGCCAACGCGGAGTCGTGCCATGCCAAGGCGTCACGCAGCTCTCTGCACAGCGGCCGCCATCGCCCTCTTGCCCGCCGCCACCCTCGCCCAATCCCCAGGGCCCGCAATCCCGGGGCCCGCAATCCCGGGGCCCGCAACTCCCGAGCCCGCGCCCCCGCCCGGCGCCGCGGCGGCGCCCCCCTCCATCGTCGGCTGGCTCGCGCAATCCTCCGGCACCGTCTGGGTCGCCCAGGGCTCCGGCCAGCCCTGGCAGGCCGCCATCCCCAACCAGCCGCTCAGCCCCGGCGAGGCGATCGCCACCGCGCCCAACGGCGGCGCGACGATCGAGGTCATGTCGATGCGCGCCGCCCTCGGCCCCGGCAGCGAGCTCGGGCTCGGCCAGCTCGATCCCCAGGGCCTGAGCGCGACCGAAACCTCCGGCGAGGTCGCGCTCGATCTCTCCGCGCTGCCCCAGGGCACGAGCGTGGACATCGAAACCTCCCGCGGCACGGTCCAGATCACCACTCCCGGCGACTACGCGATCACCGCCGGCGACGCCAACGCGCCAACGATCGTCACCGCCCTCAACGGCGACGCCCGCATCGTCAACGCCTCCGCCGTCGAGCAGGTCGGCCCCGGCCAGACCGCGACCCTCGGCGGCGGAGGCGGCGGCCCGATTTCCGTCGCGATCACGCAAGCGGAGCCCGATCCGCTGCTCCAGTCGCTCCTCGCGAGCGCCCCGCCACGCCCCGCCGTGGCGCCCCCGCCTCCGGTGGCCGAAATGACCGGCGGCGTCGCGCTCGCCTCCTACGGCACCTGGTCCTCGGTGCCGGACTACGGCACGGTCTGGTTCCCCACCGTCGTCGCCGGCTGGGCGCCCTACCGCTACGGCCAATGGACCTATGAGGCGCCCTGGGGCTGGACCTGGTGCGATAGCGACCCATGGGGCTTCGCCCCCTTCCATTATGGCCGCTGGGTCGAGATCGGGCCCCGCTGGGGCTGGGTCCCCGTCAGCCCCGGCGTGACCGTCGCCGCCGCCTTCCCGGTCTATGCCCCGGCGCTCGTCCATTTCTTCGGCGCCGGCCCGAGCGTCGGCTGGGTCCCGCTCGGCCCGGGCGAGCTCTACCGCCCGCCCTACGCCGCAAGCCCCGCCTATATCCGCTCCGTCAACCTCTACAACGTGCGCGACATCAACCGGATCGACATCACCCGGGTGGTGAACAACCAGGTCACCATCAACAATTTCGTCAATCGCCGCGCGGTCACCTACGTCCCGAACGCAACCTTCTCCGAGGGAAGGCCGGTCGCGCCCGCCTTCCTCCACACGCCGCGAACAGACCCGGCCGCCTTCCGGCCGCTCCCGAACGACGCCCTGCCGTTCCATCCGCCGGCGCATCCGCTCGCCCCGGCGCCCCACGCCGTCGCCGCGCCACCGCCGTTCCGCCGCCCGCCCGCGCCTCAGCCCGCCGAATTCCGGCGCGTGCCCGCCCCGCCTTCCCCCCACCCGTTCACACCGCCTCATCCCGTGCCCACGGAGCCGCCACACCCCATGCCCGCGGCGATTCACCCCCCCGCACCCCATCCC
>JASHRV010000402.1 GCA_030037175.1 Acetobacteraceae bacterium | reverse complement strand
TATTTCTTTTAAGAACAGAAAGATATAAGAGATATTTTTTTTCTATCTCTTAGAATGTGATAACCAGGGAAGAGGCGCCGAATGCGTGAATCGCATGGAAAAATAAAGGCCTAGAGAGGGATGCGTAAGTGTTGACGAAAGTTTCCCGCTCTAGCTGAGGGCGGCGGCGTGGTGGCGGAGATGGTCCGCGATGAAGGTTGCGATAAAAAAATAGGAGTGGTCGTAGCCCTCCTGGCGGCGGAGCGTGAGCGGGATGCCCGCGTTTCGACATGCCTCTTCGAGAAGCTCCGGGCGGAGCTGCTCCTGTAAAAAATTGTCTGCGGTTCCCTGATCGACAAGGAGGGAGGGAAGGCGCGCGCCGTCGTCGATCAGGGCGCAGGAATCGTAGGTTCGCCAGGCGGCGCGGTCGGGGCCGAGATAGCCGAGCAACGCCTTCTGGCCCCAGGGGCAGCGGATCGGCGAGCAGATCGGGGCGAAGGCGGAGACGGCGGCGAAGCGACCGGGATTGCGGAGCGCGATGGTGATTGCGCCATGGCCGCCCATCGAGTGGCCCATGATCCCCTGGCGGGAGAGATCGGCCGGAAGCGATTCGGCGACGAGGGCCGGCAATTCGGTTTCGATATAGGAGCGCATGCGGTAGTTGCGCGCCCAGGGCGCGATCGTGGCGTCGAGATAGAAGCCGGCGCCGAGGCCGAAATCGTAGGCGCCGTCCGGATCGTCCGGCACGCCTTCCCCGCGGGGGCTGGTGTCCGGGACGATCAGCATCAGCCCGAGCTCGGCCGCAACGCGTTGGGCGCCGGCTTTCACGGTGAAATTTTCTTCCGTGCAGGTGAGGCCGGAAAGGAACCAGACCACCGGCACCGTACGGTGCTCCGCCTGCGGGGGGATGAAGGCGGCGAAGCGCATGAGAGTACCGGTCTCGATCGAAGCATAGCGGTAGGTGAGCTGCGTGCCACCGAAGCAGCGCGCGCGGCTGACGGTCTCGAGCGCCATGCGGTCCCTTTCTCGCTTTGCGGGTGCGCGATACCACGCCCCCATCGCCGTCGGAACAGGCGGAGCGGCTAATTTCTCATCACCTTTTGCCGTCCGGATTGCCAGACAACCGGGCAAAGGCGCATGCCGCGTCGCAGCAGGTTTGGCATGGGCCGTGCAAAGCCGCGAGCGCCCCTGGTGGGCGGCGATGGAGGCTTTGCTTGGTGGACCGTCGATCACGGATGTCCTTGGCGCTGCTGGTGAGCCCGGTGGGCGCGCATCCGGCCTCCTGGCTTCATCCCGAGAGCAACAATGCGCCGCCGACCGATCTCGGCTTCTACCAGCGCGTGGCGGAGACGGCGGAGCGGGGCAGGTTCGATCTTTTCTTCATCGCCGACACGCCGGCTGCGCGAACCGACAACCTGCACGCCTGGAGCCGCTTTCCGATGTTCATGAACGTGCTGGAGCCGGTCACGCTGCTGACCGCGCTCGCCGGCGTGACGCGGCGGATCGGGCTCGGCGGCACGGTCTCCACGAGCTTCACGGAACCCTACAACGTCGCGCGGCAATTCGCTTCCCTCGACCATCTGAGCGGGGGGCGGGCGGCGTGGAATGTCGTTACGTCAGCGAACGATTACGCGGCGCGGAATTTCGGCCATGCGAAGCTCGCCCCGCACGCGCTGCGCTACGAGCGCGCGGGCGAGTTCGTGGACGTGGTGCGCGAGCTCTGGGACAGCTGGGAGGATGATGCCTTCGTCCAGGACCGGAGCACGGGGCTCTATTTCGACCCGGCGAAGCAGCATCCGCTTCATCACAAGGGAAAATTCTTCGAGCTCGACGGCGCGCTGAACGTGGCGCGGAGCCCGCAGGGGCACCCGGTGATCATCCAGGCCGGGGCTTCCGATACCGGCCAGGATCTCGCGGCCAGGACAGCGGAGGTCGTGTTCTCAAGCAACGCGGATGTGGCCGGGGCACGGGACTTCTACCAGAGCCTCAAGGGGCGGATGGCGCAATACGGGCGGCAGCCGGAGGAGCTGCAGGTGCTTGCGGGGCTGCCGGTGATCATTGGGCGGACGGACGAGGAAGCCGAGGAGAAATACCAGGCGCTGCAGGAGATGGTGCATCCGGATGTCGGCCGGTTCCGGCTCGGCTCCGATCTCGAGCTCGATCTTTCCGACCTGCCGCTCGACGAGCCGATCCCGATCGAGCGGATTCCGGCGAATGCCAATTTCCACAAGGCCTTCTTCGACAGCATCGTGAAGATGATCCGCGAGGAGAAGCCGACGCTGCGCGAGCTTTATCTGCGCTACGAGCGCGGGCGGAAGACGATCAAGGGCTCGCCCGCACGGATCGCCGATGTGATGGAGGCGTGGTTCACGGCGGGCGCGGCCGATGGGTTCATGATGCAGTTCCATGTCATGCCGGGCGGGCTCGAGGAGTTCGTCGCGCTCGTCATTCCTGAACTGCAACGACGCGGCCTCGTGCGCGAGGAGTATGAAGGGGCGACCTTGCGCGAGCATCTCGGACTCGCGCGGCCGGCGAACGTGCACGCGCGCGTTGCCGAATGAGCCGATCCGCGCCTCGGTTCTGCGTATCGACTTTGGGAGGCTCAAACCCATGATGAGACGACTGCCTGCTTTTCTTTTCGCACTCGCGCTCGCGGTTTTGCCGGCAGGTGCGTTCGCTGCCCAGCCGCGGCTCGTTTCCGCGGGGCTGCTGACCTGGGGCACCAGCCCGACCTTCGCGCCCTTCGAGTTCCAGCGCGACAACAAGACGGTGGGCTTCGATGTCGATATGGTGGCGGAGCTCGCGCGGCGGATCGGGCTCAAGCCTTCGATGCTTGGGATGGATTTCGCAGGCATCGTGCCCGCGCTTGCCGCCCATCGCATCGATATCGCAGTGAGCGGGATGTACATCACCCCGGTGCGGCTCAAGATGGTGGATTTCATCCCCTATCTTCGCATCGGCAATCAGATCGTCACCACGGCCGGAAACCCCGCCCATCTCAACGATGAGAACGATCTCTGCGGCCACCGCGTCGCGGTCGCGGTGAGCACTGCGTTCGAGCAGGCCGCGGAGGCGCAGAGTGCGGCATGCCAGAAGGCGGGCGAGAAGGCGATCACGCTTTTGACGCTGCCGAACAGCGCAGTGGTGGCGCTGGCGCTGAAGCAAGGAAGGGCCGAGGCGGCGTTGAGCTCGAATGCGACGATCGCTGCGATGATCAGCCAGAATCCGGACGTGTTCGAGGCGGTCGGCAGGCCCTTCGACACCACGACTAGGCTCGGGATCGGAGTTGCGAAGGACAATCCCGCGCTGCTCGCGGCGCTGACCGATGCGCTCGGCGCGATGGAGCATGACGGCACCTATATGCGGCTTCTCAAAAAATGGAGCCTGCCGCCGGACAGTTCCATCTTCTGATTCAGAAAATAGTGCTGCGTGCTGCATCTCTTCAGCTTTCAGGTCTTCGTCCATGACCTCATCAGCGTCGATTTCGCCGACGCCGCGGTGATGACGCTCTGGATCAGCCTGGCTGCGCTCCTGGTCGGGCTTGCGGGCGGGCTCGTTCTCGCTGTGCTGCAGGACCAGCCGTTGCGTGTGCTGCGTGGGGTGGTGCGGTTCTATCTCTGGCTGTTCCGCGGCACGCCCGCGCTCTTGCAGATCATCTTCGCATTCAACGTGCTGCCGAGCTTCGGGCTGCTGCTGCCGGGCCCAGCCTGCGCGGTGCTGGCGCTCGGGATGAACGAGGCGGCGTACATGGCCGAGATCATGCGCGCAGGGATCGGCGCGGTCGGGGAGGGGCAGCGCGACGCGGCGCGCGCGCTCGGGCTCGCGGAGTGGGAGGTGATGCGCTTTGTGGTGCTGCCGCAGGCCGTGCGCATCATCATCCCCCCGGTCGGCAACCAGTTCATCGGGATGCTGAAACTCTCCGCGCTGGTTTCGGTGATCGGCGTGCACGAGCTTCTGCTCGTCGCCGATCAGTCCGCGTCGGGGAATTTCCGCTATCTCGAAACGCTTTCGGCGGCGGCGGTCTATTATCTCGTCTTCACCACGCTCTTCATGGCGGTTCAGCACTGGCTGGAGCGGCGCCTTTCGCCTGAGACGAGCAAGGTGCCCGCGCGGCACGCAGCATTTTCGATCCCCCGATCTGCGCCCGAGATGAGCCGATGAACACGATGAGCACGATGGATGCGATGAATCGGACGGCGGCGGGGACGATGCGTGCATCGGGTACCGTGCTTTCGATCCGCGAGCTCGGCCATGTGTTCATCGCCAAGGACGGCACGGCACGGAAGGTGCTGGACGGGCTCACGCTCGAGATCGGGGCGGGCGAGATCGCTTCGATCGTCGGACGGAGCGGGGCGGGAAAGACGACGCTCTTCAACCTGATTTCAGGGCTGCTGCGGCCGAGCGCTGGGCGAATCGAGATTGGCGACCCGGGCACGGGGGCGACGGGTTTCGTTGCTTATATGTTGCAAAAGGATCTGCTGCTGCCCTGGCGGACGGTGCTGCAGAACGCGCTGCTCGGGGTAGAGCTGCGTGGGGCCGTGACGGAGGAGCACCGCGCGAGTGCCGAGACGATGCTCGCGCGCTACGGGCTCGGCGCGCATCTCGGCGCCTATCCGGCTGCCCTTTCGGGCGGGCAGCGTCAGCGCGTGGCGCTGACGCGCACGCTTCTCACCGCGCCCACGATCCTACTGCTGGATGAGCCGTTCTCCGCGCTCGATTACGAGACGCGATTGATGCTCGAGGACGATGTGCTGGCGCTGCGCGCGGATCGCGGCATCAGCATCATCCTGGTGACGCACGATATCGAGGAGGCGATCGCCTTGGGGGATAGGGTGGTCGTGCTCGGCGGGCAGCCGGGAAAAATCATCGAAGACATATCGGTGGTTCTGACGACGGCGGGACGGCGCGACGCGGTGAGCGCGCGCGAGGCGCCGGAATTCCGCGCCTATCACCGTCGGATCTGGGCGGCGCTGCGGGGTGGGGCGTGAGCGGAACGATACGCCGGCATGGCGCGAACCTAGGCCTCGCAGTGCTGGTGATCGCTGCCTGGCAGGCTTGCGCGTCGCTCGGGCTGATCAACGGCCATCTGCTCGGCTCGCCCGCGGGCGTGCTTGCTTCCGCCGTCACGGGGCTTCGCGACGGGAGCCTCGGCGCGAACAGCGCTGTTACGCTCTACGAAACGGTCGCGGGGCTTGCGATCGGCAGCATTGCCGGCACGGCATGCGGCCTCTTGCTCTGGTTTGTGCCGAAAATCTCGCGCCCGGCCGAGGGTTTATCCATCCTGCTCAACGGCGTGCCGAAGATCGCGCTCGGGCCGCTGATCGTTATCTGGTTCGGTTCCGGCACAAGCTCGAAGATTTGGCTCGCGGCAGTCTCGACCTATGCGGTGGCGATGATTTCGGCGACGGCCGCGGTGCGCGAGCTCGACCGCGATCTGATCAATCTTTTCCGCACGCTCGGCGCGCGGCGCTGGGCGATGCTGCGCAAGCTCATCTTGCCGAGCGCGCTGCCGTGGATTTTCTCAGCACTTCGCATGAATATCGGCTTCGCGCTGATCGGCGCCGTCGTCGGC